>NZ_JBGUAX010000008.1 GCF_041821065.1 Egicoccus sp. AB-alg2
CGTTGAACAGCACCAGGAACGAGTCGTCGACGATCTGTTGACCGCGGGGATCGGGGCTGGCGATGCCACGGCCGTTGAGGAACACCTGCAGCGACTTGGCGTAGCTCGCGTCCCAGTCCTCGTCGTCCATCTCGGTGCCGTCGGGCCGCAGCCAGGCGATGTCGTCGATCTCCTCGCCACGCAGCGGACGCCCCTGGAACCAGCGTCGACGCCGGAAGATGGGGTGCTCGGCCCGCAGGCCGATCAGGCCGCGCGTGAAGGCGAGCAGGTCCTCGTCGACGGCGTCCCAGTCGTACCAGGAGATCTCGTTGTCCTGGCAGTAGCCGTTGTTGTTGCCGCCCTGCGTGCGCCCGAGCTCGTCGCCGCCGAGCAGCATCGGCACACCCTGGCTCAGCAGCAGCGTGGTCAGGAAGTTGCGCTGCTGACGGGCGCGCAGCGCGAGGACGTCGGGGTCGTCGGTCGGGCCCTCGACCCCGCAGTTCCACGACCGGTTGTCGTCGGTGCCGTCGCGGTTGTCCTCGCCGTTGGCCTCGTTGTGCTTGTCGTTGTACGACACCAGGTCGGCCAGGGTGAACCCGTCGTGGGCGGTGACGAAGTTGATCGAGGCGCCCGGTCGCCTGGTGTCGGACTCGTACAGGTCCGAGCTGCCCGTCAACCGCGACGCGAACTCGGGCAGGGTCGCCGACTCGCCGCGCCAGAAGTCGCGGATCGTGTCGCGGTAGATCCCGTTCCACTCCGACCACAGCGGCGGGAAGTTGCCGACCTGGTAGCCGCCCTCGCCGACGTCCCACGGCTCGGCGATCAGCTTGACCTGGCTGATGACCGGGTCCTGCTGGATGACCTCGAAGAAGGTCGACAGGCGGTCGACGTCGTGCAGTTCACGGGCCAGCGTCGAGGCGAGGTCGAAGCGGAACCCGTCGACGTGCATCTCGTTGACCCAGTAGCGCAGCGAGTCCATGATCAGCTGCAGCACGTGGGGATGGCGCATGTTCATGGAGTTGCCGGTGCCGGTGTAGTCCATGTAGTAGCGCGGGTCGCCGTCGACGAGGCGGTAGTAGGCACCGTTGTCGATGCCCTTCAACGACAGGGTCGGACCCAGGTGGTTGCCCTCGGCCGTGTGGTTGTAGACCACGTCGAGGATGACCTCGATGCCGGCGCGGTGCAGCGTCTTGACCATCTGCTTGAACTCGGTCACCGCCTGCTCGGCGGATCCCGACGCGTAGCCGTCGTGCGGGGCGAGGTAGGCGATCGAGTTGTAGCCCCAGTAGTTGGTCAGGCCGCGCTCGACGAGGTCGGACTCGGGCACGTGACGGTGCACCGGCAGCAGTTCGACCGCGGTGACCCCGAGGTCGGTGAGGTAGTCGATCACGGCCGGGTGCGTCAGCCCGGCGTAGGTGCCCCGCTGGTTCTCGGGCACGTCGGGGTGCCGCTGCGTCAGGCCCTTCGTGTGGACCTCGTAGATCACGGTCTCGTGCATCGGCGTGTGGGGATGGCGGTCGTCGCCCCACTCGAAGTAGGGGTTGGCGACCACGCTGCGCGGCACGAACGGCGCGCTGTCCTCGGTGTTGGGAGGACCGTCCGGATCGCCGAAGGTGTAGCCGAACACGGCCTGGTTCCACTGCAGTTCGCCGTCCACCGCCTTCGCGTAGGGGTCGATGAGCAGCTTGCTCGGGTTGCAGCGCGAGCCGTTCGCCGGGTCGTAGGGCCCGTGGACCCGGTAGCCGTAGCGCTGGCCCGGCCCGATGGTGGGCAGGTAGCCGTGCCACACGTAGCCGGTGACCTCGGTCAGCCGGACCCGCTGTTCCTCGCCCGCCTCGTCGAACAGGCACAACTCGACCCGGTCGGCCGCCTCGCTGAACAGCGCGAAGTTGGTGCCGAACCCGTCGTAGGTGGCCCCGAGGGGATAGGGCTGCCCAGGCCAGATCTCGAGCGCCATCGTGCCTCCACTGCCGATCGTGCATGGGAACCGCGTCAACCGATGCATCATGACGTGGCCGCGGGCGTTGCGTGTACCGCTCGCGTGTGCGAACGCCGGGGGTGCGACCGCGGGCAGCGGCGCGTCAGCGCCGCCGCAGCAGGGCGGTCGCGGTCCCCGGCAACCGCAGCGTCGTGGCGCCTCCGCCACCGTCCGCGACCGCTTCGTCCCGGAGCTCGACGCCCCCCGGGCCGTCCCACCTCGGATCGGCGGTGTCCAACACCAGCTGCCACCGCACGTCCGGGGGCAGAGGGACCTCGACCGGTCCCGGGCCGGCGTGGACGACGACCAGCACCTCGTCCTCGCGCCGGGAGCGACGCCACGACAGGGTCCCGGGCGTGTGCAGCACCCCGCTCGCGTCACTGGCATCGGGGGCGGCCACCGCGCCCAGCTCGCGGCGCAGGCGCAGGAGCTCGCGGTAGAGGGCGAGCACCACCGCGTGCGGGTCCTGGGTGCGCCGGGACCAGTCGAGCTTCGAACGCGCGAACGTGGCCTCGGCCTGAGGGTCGGGCGCCTCGCCCTGGTCGGCGAAGTAGGCGAACTCCCGCTTCCGGCCCTCCTGCACCGCCCGGACCAGGTCGGGGTCGGTGTGCGACACGAAGTACTGGAACAGTGCCGTCTCGGCGTACTCCTGCCCCATCCACAGCATCGGCGTGAACGGCAGGAGCAGCAGGCCGGCGGCCGACGCCTTGAGCTGTTCGTGGTCCAACAGCCGGCTCTGACGCTCGCCCAGCATCCGGTTGCCGACCTGGTCGTGGTTCTGGGTGCAGGCGACGAAGCGGTGGTAGGGGACGTCGTTCGCCGGGCGTCCGACGGTGCGCTGGCGGTGCGGCGACCAGCGGCCCGCCATCACGAACCGGTCCCGCAACGCCCGCCGCAGGTCGGCCAGCCCCGTGAAGTCCTCGTAGTAGCCGGTCTGTTCGCCCGTGAAGGCGACGTGGAGGGCGTGGTGGACGTCGTCGAGCCACTGGCCGTCGAGCCCGAAGCCGCCACGCTCGGGGGAGCGCACCAGCTTCGGATCCGCCAGGTCGGACTCCGCGATCACGAACGCGTGGCGCCCCGCACGGCGCGCCTCGGCGTGGACCTCACGGGCGATCTCCTCGAGCAGGTGCACCGCCGACTGGTCGAGGATGGCGTGCACCGCGTCGAGCCGCAGCCCGTCGACGTGGAACTCGCGGATCCAGCGCACCGCGTTCTCCACGAAATAGCGGCGGACACCGTCGCTGTGCGGGCCGTCGACGTTGACTGCCTGGCCCCAGGGGGTGTCGTAGCGGTCGGTGAGGTAGGGCCCGAAGTCGGGCAGGTGGTTGTCCTCGGGACCGAAGTGGTTGTAGACGACGTCGAGCACCACGGCGATGCCGGCGGCGTGCGCGGCGTCGACGAGCCGGCGCAGGCCCGCCGGCCCGCCGTAGGAGTGCTGCACCGCGTAGGGCAGGACGCCGTCGTAGCCCCAGTTGCGCTCGCCCGGGAACTGCCAGATCGGCATCAGCTCGATCGTGGTGACGCCGAGCTCGCGCAGCTCACCCAGGCGGGCCACGATCGCGTCGAAGGTGCCCTCGGGCGTGAAGGTGCCGACGTGCAGTTCGTACAGCACCTGCTCGTGCAGCGGCGGGCACACCCACCCGGCGTCGGTCCAGGCGAACGCCGGGTCGTCGACGGCGGAGGGGCCGTGGAGCCCTTCGGGTTGCCATCGCGATGCCGGGTCGTTGCGGTCCTCCTCGATTCCGGCCAGGCGGTAGCGGTAGCGGTCACCTGCGGCGACCCGGTCAACGGTCGCCTCGTGGTAACCGCGCCCGGTCGGCTCCAGCGGCGCGACCCGGTTCCCGTCGTCGAGCACCACCTCGATCCGTTCCACCGCCGGCGCCCAGACCAGGAACCGCGTCGAGCCGTCGTCGAGCGCGGTCGCGCCGAGGTGGTCGTGTTCGTGGTGGGTCACCAGGAGGCTCCGTGGCCGGGGGAGGGCCGAGGGTGCGTGTTCGGCGGCCCGGCCGCCGGCCGGGAGGCACCCGGACGACCCCCGCCACGGCCCAGCTGCGGGGGAACCGGTGGTGACCTCAGGAGATGGCGAAGCCGAGACGTTGCGTCAGGGCGTCGATCGCCTCGGCCCAGTTGCGTGCCGCCTCGTCGCCGGACGCCGCTCGTTGCGCGAGCCAGTCGCCGCGCTCGCGACGCACCCGCCACGCCAGGTTCTGCGCCCGGCCGAGGTCGATCTCGAAGGGCAGCGACTCGGCGATGTCGACCAGGGTCGCGAAGCTGGCGAAGACGGCCCGCTGGTCGCTGCCGAACACCGCGAAGGTCTCGTCGTCGTCGAGGGCGCGCTCGACCGCCCGGGTGACCCGCGACAGCGACTCGGCGTAGGCGTGCGCGAGGCCGTCGGCGTCGAGGGAGACGCGGAAGCGTTCCGCCTCCTCGATCAGCCCCTGGACCCGGGCGGGCTCGGGGTTGCCGCTGAGCGCTTCGCGCAGTTCGGCGTTGACGACCACCTCGGCCGCACTGCGCAGCGCCGGCGGCACCTTCGCGTCCAGGCCGGCCAGGAAGCGCATCAGCGGCGCGCGGCTGCGGTACACGGACCGGTAGGTGCTCTCCACGTCCGACAAGGTCGTGTCGAGCACCACGTCGAGCAGGCGCCGCTGCTCGTCGCGGAACAGGTCGCGCAGGGAGTACGCGTCGCGCCCGAAGTGCTCGTCGAGCCTGCGGATCGTGTCGGGGAAGTTGGCCTCGTCGAACGCCGCGGCGAGGTCGTCGCACATCAGGTCGTAGGCACGCTCGTCGCCGGCCGGCCGCACCCCGCACAGGAAGTTGTGGTCGCCGAAGTGCATGACGCCGTACTCGTAGCTGTTCTCCGCCAGCGTCACGGAGGAGCGCACGGTGATGCGGCCGTAGCCGACCTTCGCGCGGCCGGCCTCGGAGCGGTGCTCGTCGACACGTTCCACCTCGTAGCAGCCGAGGCGTTCCTTGCGGCCATAGCGGCGGAACAGGCCGCTGATCGCGAAGTGGGCCGCGACCTTGCGGAAGTTCGCCCGCGTCGGCATCACCAGCTGCTCGTAGACCGTGCGGCCGTCGCCGAACTGGGGCAGGTTGCTGGGCGCCTTGGCCAGGCGGGTGAGGAAACGCTCCTCGAGGTCGGGCAGGTCCAGGACCTGGCCGGCGAGCTCCACGACCCGGGCCGCGTAGGCCAGCACCTGGACCGTCTCGATGCGGGACAGCTCGTCGAAGAACCAGCCGCAGCTGGTGTACATCAGCATGGCGTGGCGCTGCAGCTCGAGGAGCCGGAGGACCTCGACCTGCTCGGCCGCGTCCAGTGGCCGGCGTGCGTGGCGGCCCAGCCACGTGCGCAGATGGGCGGGGGAGCGGTCGTGCACGATCTCGATGTAGTGGTCGCGCGCCGCCCACGGGTCGTGCAGCAACCGGCCGGCGGCGCGCTCGTAGGCCGGGCCGACCTCGTCCCGCAGCAGGTCGAGGGCGTCGCGCAGCGGCGCCCGCCACGCCTGGTGGCCGCCGGTCTCGCCGTTGGTACAGCCGCAGTCCGAGCGCCAACGCTCGACGCCGTGGGCGCAGCTCCAGGAGCTGTTCTCCACGATCCGGGCCTCGTGGTCGGGCGGGAACAGCGCGAGGAACTCCGCGTAGTTGGTCAGCCGCACGTCGTCCGTGTCGGACAGGCGCTGCAGCGCGTGGGCCAGCGCCATCTCGCCGTGCCGGTGGTGGTGACCGTAGCTCTCGCCGTCGGTGGCGATGTTGACCAGCTTCGGCCCCTGACGATCCGGGAAGGCGTGCAGCAGCCGCTCCGCCAGCCGGTCGCCGGAGAACAGCAGCCCTTCGAACGCGACCGCCTGCGACACCCGGGCGTCGTAGAAGAACACGTCGAGGTGGCGCCCGGACGGCAGACGCACCCGGTAGGGGCGGGTCGGATCGACCTGGCCGCCGGTGACGTCGGTCCAGGCTGGCTCCGGTCCGCCGTCGCCGTCGCCGTCGCCGTCGCGGTCGGCGGGCAGCGGCCGCACCGCGGCGGCCTGGTACGGGGACAGGACGGTGAACCGCACGCCGTTGGCGGCCAGCACCTCCAGCGTGGCGGTGTCCGCGGCGGTCTCCGCCAGCCACATGCCCTCGGCCGGCCGCCCGAAGCGCCGTTCGAAGTCGTACAGCCCCCACACGACCTGGGTGTGCTGGTCGCGGGCGTTCGCCAGCGGCAGGATCGCGTGGTTGTAGACCTGCGCCATCGCCGAGCCGTGGCCGCCGAAGCGCGTCGCACTGCGCCGGTCGGCCTCCACGATCCCGGCGTGCACCTCGGGGGCGTGATCGCGCATCCAGGCGAGCAGCGTCGGGCCGACGTTGAAGCTCATGCGCGCGTAGTTGTTGATCAGGCGGGTGATCCGCTCCTGCGCGTCGAGGATGCGTGCGGAGGTGTTGGGTCCGTAGCACTCCGCCGTGATGCGTTCGTTCCAGTCGTGGAACGGCCACGCCGAGTCCTGCTGCTCGACCACTTCCAGCCACGGGTTCTCACGCGGCGGTTGGTAGAAGTGCCCGTGCACGCACACGTAGCGTTCCATGGGCGCCTCGGCTGTTCGACGGACGGGGCAGCGTACGGCCTGCCGCCGCGGTCCCACGACACCGTCTGCCCCGCGCGCGATGCGTCGCGGGGCGCCGCCGGGTCCGACTGGCATGGGTGGGCCCGACGGACGGCAGCCGCCCGCCGGGCCCAGGCCCGAGGTGAGGGATGCGGACTCGGTGCCGCTCAGCGTGCGCGCAGCGGCGGTCCCGGTACGTGCGACGGCGGTCCGGGCACGTGCGGCGGTGGGCCGGGCACGTGCGGCGGCGGGCCGGGCTGGCCGTCCTCCGTCACCGGCGGCAACAGCTCGATCACGGTCGGCTGCGGGTTCGGCGCCAGGCGTGCACCCGTGTCGGGCGGCGCCTGCCCGGTGAGCTCCAGCAGACCGTGCATCGCCACGCTGCCGTCGGCCGCGATCTCGGGCCGCAACCCCTCGGTGTCGAGGCTGACGAACCAGTCGTCGGTCACGCGGACACCCTCGCCGTTGCGGCTGGCCTCGCGGTTGCCGCCGCCCGCGTAGGTGAGGTAGTTCGACGGGTCGGTGCGGATCGTGTCCTCCTGCTCGCGCAGGTTGATCACGTCGGACTGCTGGGCGACGTACGACAGCACGCCCCGTGCTTCGTAGTCGGTCTGCGCCGCGCTGGTGGTCAGCTGCAGGTTGTTGCCCGCCGCGCCGGGACCGACGAGTCCGCTCCGGTATGCCGTCACGTCGAACACCCGCACGTCCGGGCCGGAGTTCGACGTGATGCCCTTCGCGTAGTTGTCGAAGGCGACGGCGTTGCGCAGCACGTGCTGGCCGGGCATGTTCTCGCCGCCCAGCTTGAAGCCGTTGCCCTCGCCGATCAGCTCGAACGTCGTGTCGGCCTCGAGCCAGCCGTTGCGGTAGGCGACGGAGTCCTCGATGACCACGTTGCCGATCGGGCCCTCGGTCGACTTGGCGTACAGATCCCAGCCGTCGTCGATGTTGTGGTGGGCGATGCAGTAGCGGAACACGTTGCCGTCGCCCACCGTCAGCTTCGCCGCGAAACCGTCGGCGTCGTTGGCGAGCGGGTCGGCGTTGTTGTGGGCGACGCTGGACAGCACGAGGTTGTGCGACGGCCACATCTCGAACGGTTCGGTCGGGCTGCCCGAGATCTGCACGCCGGTGTCGCCGTTGTGGTGGGACTCGATCCGCTCGACCACGTTGTGGTGACCCTGGATCAGCAGCGGCTTCTGGTAGCCGCGCGACCCGGTGATCTCCAGGTCGTACAGGTGCCAGTGGTCACCCCGCAGCTGGATGCCGCCGGAGGGCGACTCGGAGAGGTCGAGGGTCGCGCGGCCACCCGGCTCGGACATGAGGGTGATCGGCGCCTCGACCGTGCCGTCGTTGCCGCGGGCGATCACGACCGCGCGATCCGGCAGGTACGTGCCATCGCGCAGCACCACCTGCTGTCCGGGCTGGGCGAAGCCGACGGCCGTGTGCAGGTCCAGCGGACGGGCGGGTGTGCCGTCACCGTCGGGCGTGCCATCGGGGGCGACGTGGATCGCCTGACCCGGCCGGCCGTAGCGCGCGACCTCTACGGTGATCGGCCGCGTGAGGACGTCGTAGGAGGACAGGTCCTCGTACTCGCCCAACTGGGTCTGCTCCTCGCGTGGTGAGGGGGTGAGTTCGGCGACGAGTTCGTTGGTCCCTTCCTGCAGCGGCGCGGTCAGCACGACCCGCTCCGCCGGCGTCACCGCCGACGTCCCGACGACCTCGCCGGCAGCGTCGCGGAGCACGACCTCACCGTGGACGTTCGCGACCAGCGGCACGTCCAGCGAGCGGTGCGGCGTGGTGCGTGTGACGTCGGACGTCAGCGACGGGTCGACGTAGGTGGTCGGCCGCTCCATCGGCTCGTCGTCGTCGTCCGGATGGATCGTGCTGAACTGGATGTCGCTGGCGGTGACCACGATGTTGCGGGCGGCGAAGACCCCGACGTAGAACTTGTCCGGGTCCTGCTGCAGGAGCAGGTCCGGCTCGTACTCGATGATCTCGTGCGTTTCGCCGTCCACCGTCCAGATCGCGTGGAAACCGGTGTTCGACTTGCGCAGCGTGTACTCGTAGACGTCGCCGTCGACGAACCTGGGCGGGTTGGTGTTGGTGCCCTCGGTCATGCCGGCGCGGTAGTCCCAGTCGAAGGGTTGCGAACGGGTCAGGTCACGGCTGGGTGTGGACACGGTCGGCCCGTCGGTGTAGCCGTCCACCCACTTGCCGCCGGGCATGCCGTAGCGGAACACGAGGTTGCCGTCGATCACGCGCTGGTACTTGGCCGTCATCACGCCGGCGGAGTTGAAGTAGCGCGCGTCTCGGTCGTTGGGCACGAAGGTGTCGATGGCGATGATGCCGAAGCCGGACTGGTTGTCCTTGCCGCTCGCGTCGTCGACCGTGAACGTCGCCGAGAGCGTGAAGTTCTCCGTCGTCGGGTCGACCTCGGTGTAGCGCCACAGGAAGCCGTCCTCGGAGTCGGCGATCTTGCCGTTGTTGCCGATCAGGTCGAAGGTGAGCGACCCGTCCTCGTGCTCGACGAGTTCACCATGACTGCTGACGCCCGCCTGCGCGGTCAGCCAGCGCTCGACGGCGTCGGCGACCGTCACCCGGAACGTGTCGGAGGTCGTCGAGTCGTCGCCGCGGCGGGCCGTGACCCGTACCTCGACGTCCGTGCCGGGCGTCAGACCCGGCAGGTCGGCCTCCGTGTCGTCGGTGGTGGGACCGGGGATCCAGTCCGGGTCGCCGGCCTGCCGGTGTTCGACCGCGTAGCTCTCGGCCTCGGGCACGGTGGTCCACTCCACCGTGACCGTTGCCTGGTCGCCGTCGACCGCGGTGGTCAGCGCCGTGTGGATCGTCGGTGCGGCCAGCGGCAGCGTGAACGGTGGCGCGGCGGCCAGCGCCGACGTCTTCGGTGTGTCCTCGTCGGTGCGTGAGAGGGCCACGTGCACCTGGTGGTCGCCGGACGCGGCAGGGGTCAGGGCGATGCTGCCGCCGTCGCCAGGGGTGCCGGAGATGTTCTGGTCGACCTCGGCCCCCTGCGCGTCGAACAGCGTCGCGGTGGCCAGGTCCGCCCCGTCGAAGCCGATGACGCCCGCGAAGTCGACGACGATCCGCCCGCCGTCGACCGACACGTCGGTGACGACGGGGTCGGCGACGGTGTCCCAGCCGGGTCGCTCGGGCGGCGGCCCCTCCGCCAGCTCGAGGTAGTAGATGTTGACGCCCGAGGACGGGGAGGCGACGTAGTAGTCGCCGGCCTCGGGGACGACCATCATCGCCGAGGGGATGTCGTTCGGTGGGCCGTACGCCGGCACGCGGGCCACCTCCGTGCCGTCGCTGCGGTAGAGCGCGAGGGCGCGGTCGGCGCTGCTGCTGGAGCTGAGGGCGTAGACCGTCAGCGTCGCCTCGTCCGTGGTGGTGAAGGCGACCGAGCGGTAGCCGGCGTCGCCGGCGCCGTTCAGCTTCAACCGCCGGGTGAAGGTCATGCCGCCACCCGTCTTGCTGTTCGCGTCCACCTCGGTCCCGTGCCGCACGGTGAAGCGGCCGACCTCGAGGTCCTCGGCGATCACGCCGATGTCCATGAAGGAAGCGTTGAGCACGGCGGGTGCGGACTGTGCGGCGGCGCTCGACGTCCCGAGGCCGGTGAGCAGCAGTGCCAGGGCGGCCAGCAGCGCGATCGCCGAGCGGGCGTGTGGTTGGTCAAGTGCGTGCATAGGACGACTCCGGAGCTCTCCCATGCCCGTCGGCCAGCCTCGCGAGTCGTGCGATGCTGTCGGGGAACCGAGGGGCGGTCGTCCGGGTCCGCGCGACCCGCCTCTCCGAGCGGGACGTCGCCGTAGCGACTGGTAAGCGCTTTCCCAAGCGACCGTACGAGACCCTACTCACGACGTTGCGTTGGTCAAGGCCTGACCGCCGTTTTCCGGGGCTTTCCGGGGAGTGCGCGGTCGCCGCCGGCCGGCGCGGCCCCAGCGCGCCTGTCCACGGGCGCGCTGGGAAAACGGTTGCCGTCTTAGTCCTCGGTGCGCTCCGGGTCGTGGGCCAGGACCAGCACGCCCAGCGGGGGCAGGTGGAGGTTCACCGAGTGGTCGAGCCCGTGGTAGGGCAGCGGGGTGGTGTGCACGCCCCCGTGGTTGCCCACCCCCGAGCCGCCGTACTCACCGGCGTCCGAGTTGAATCGCTCGACCCAGAACCCGCGCTGCGGTACGCCGACGCGGTAGTTGTCCCGCGGGATGGGCGTGAGGTTGCACACGACCACCAGCTCCCGCGAGCCGTCGCGCGTGCGGCGGCGGTAGGCGATGACGCTCTGCTCCCAGTCGGTCGCGTCGATCCAGGCGAAGCCGGCCGGATCCACGTCACCGTCGTGCAGCGCCGGCTCGTCCTGGTACAGGCGTCCGAGGTCGCCCAGGCAGCGCTGCAGACCCGCGTGGCGTTCGTGCTGCAGCAGGTGCCAGTCCAGCGAGCGCTCGTGACCCCACTCCTGCCACTGCCCGAACTCCTGGCCCATGAACAGCAGCTTCTTGCCCGGCTGCGTGAACATGTAGGCGTACAGGGCCCGCAGGTTCGCGAACTTCTGCCACTCGTCGCCCGGCATCTTGGTGAGCAGCGAGCCCTTGCCGTGCACCACCTCGTCGTGCGAGAGCGGCAGGCAGTAGTTCTCCGTGAACGCGTAGATCGCCCGGAACGTCAACTGGTCGTGGTGGTAGCGGCGGTGGATGGGGTCCTGCTGGAAGTAGGCCAGCGTGTCGTGCATCCAGCCCATGTCCCACTTCATGCCGAAACCGAGCCCGCCGATGTACGTCGGGCGCGACACCATCGGCCAGGCGGTCGACTCCTCGGCGATGGTCTGTACACCGGGGAAGTTGCGGTAGACCTCCTCGTTGAAGCGGCGCAGGAACGCGATCGCCTCGAGGTTCTCGTTGCCGCCCCATTCGTTGGGAATCCACTCGCCGTCCTCGCGCGAGTAGTCGAGGTAGAGCATGGAGGCGACCGCGTCGACCCGGATCCCGTCGACGTGGTACTCCTCGAGCCAGAACAGCGCTGACGACAGCAGGAAGCTGACGACCTCGCTGCGCCCGTAGTTGAAGATGTAGCTGTTCCAGTCGGGGTGGTAGCCCTTGCGGGGGTCGGCGTGCTCGTAGAGGTGCGTGCCGTCGAAGTACGCCAGGCCGTGCTCGTCGGACGGGAAGTGCGACGGCACCCAGTCGAGGATGACGCCGATACCGGCCTGGTGGAGTTGGTCGATCAGCTGCTTGAGGTCCTGCGGCGTCCCGAACCGGGAGGTCGGGGCGAAGTAGCCGGTGGTCTGGTAGCCCCAGGAACCGCCGAACGGGTGCTCGGTCACCGGCATGAACTCCACGTGGGTGAAGCCCAGGGCCTTGACGTGGTCGATGAGCGGTTCCGCCAGCTCGGCGTAGTTCAGCGGCCGGTTGCCCTCTTCCGGCACCGTGCGCCAGGAGCCGAGGTGCAGCTCGTAGATCGACATGGGCTGGTCGAGCGCCTGGCGCTTCTCGCGTTCCGCCAGCCAGGCGTCGTCGTGCCACTCGTAGGACAGGTCCCACACCTTCGAGCCCGTCTTCGGCGGGGTCTCCGTGTGGACCGCCATCGGGTCGGCCTTGTCGACCCGGAAGCCCGCGTGGCGCGAGCGGATGTGGAACTTGTAGGTGTCACCGTGACCCACGCCGGGGACGAACAGCTCCCAGATGCCCGACACGCCGCGCGGGGCGAGTTGGTGGGCGTCCTTGTCCCAGCCGTTGAACTCGCCGATGACCGATACCTGCTGGGCGTTGGGTGCCCACACGGCGAAGTGCGCGCCGGCCTGGCCGTCCACCGTGCGCAGGTGGGCGCCGAGCTTGTCGGCCAGGCGGAAGTGGGACCCCTCGTTGAACAGGAACAGGTCGTCGTCGGTCAGCAGCGAGGTCGCGCCGGCGCCCGGGACCTCGGGCGCGACGCCCTCGGGCCCGGTCGCCGCGGGCGCCTTGCCGTGGGGCGTGCCAGCCATGGCTCCTCGTTTCGTTCGAAGACGTCGTCGGGGTGGCCGTCGGGCCGCGTCAGGCCGGGGGATCGCCGAGCACGTCGGCGATGCCGCGCAGCGGGATGTCGACCCATTCCGGCCGGTTGTTGAGCTCGTAGCCGAGCTCGTACACCGCCTTCTCCAGCAGGAACGCGTCCAGCAGGATGGCGGTGTGCTCGGGATCGGCGGGCAGGAACGCCTGACCCTCGGCGGCCTCGAGGTAGCCGTGCAGGAAGCCCGCTCCGGCCCAGCGGTGCCAGTAGGCCAGCCAGTGCTGCAACTCGTCGTAGCCGTGGCGGTCCGGGGTGACCGCCCCCCGCTCGACCTGGAAGCGCAGCGCCGAGTCCGTGGCGTACTGGAACGAGCGCAGCATGCCGGCGACGTCCCGCAGCGGCGAGCGCTTGAGTCGCCGCTCGCCGAGCGGCCGGGCCGGCTCTCCCTCGAAGTCGATGATCACGAAGTCGCGGCCGGTCCAGAGCACCTGGCCGAGGTGGTAGTCGCCGTGCACGCGGGTGCGCATCGTCTCGATGCGGGCCCGGGAGAGCACCCGCAGCCGCTCGAGGATCTCGCCCTCGCGGTCGGCCAGCGCGATGATCCGGTCCCGCGCGTCGGGATCGTCGACGCTGCCGGCGGCCTTGCGGGCCTGCTGCAGGCCGCGGCGCAGGGCGTTGCGCATCGACTGGTACAGCGAGCGCTGGTAGAGGGTGGTGAAGGGTTCGGGGGCGAAGGCCGGGTCGTCGCTGGCCGCCAGCGCGCAGTGCAGCTCGGCCGTGCGGCGTCCGAGCAGGCAGCTCGCGTCGAGGAACGGTCCGATGACGTCGTGGGCCGCCTCGGGGAGCGGGGACAGCGCCAGCCGGAACGACGAGTGCCCGTCGGGCAGCTCGCGTGCGGTGCGGGGCGGATCGGTGAGCACCCGCTCGGCGAACCGCTCGAGCTCGTCGAGGGTGTACACCCAGGCGTCGCCCTCGTTCGGGACGAACCGCTGCAGGATCGCGAGCGTCGCCGGGGTGTCGGCCGCCCGGAAGCGGTGCTCGATCGTCCCGAGCAGTTCGGGGACGTGGTCGAGGCGGCCGGTCAGGTAGCGGCCGATCTCCACGTCCGGGGACTCGCCGGCGTCCAGGCGGCGCAGCACCTTCATGAGGTACTGGTCACCGAACATGATCGAGGTGTTGCTCTGCTCCCCGCGCAGCACCCGCGGCTCGAGCCCGTCGGCGCCGCGCAGGATCGACGCCTGGCGGCGGCCGAGGAGCTCGCCGTTCGTGCTGCGGTACTTGCGTGAGCGGGCCACCGCGTCCAGCAGGAGCAGCCCGGCCTCCTCGTCGTGCAGGGCGTCGTAGAGCACGCCGCTCTGGGCCCGCGGTCCGCGGCCCCGCACGGTGGCCAGCACCGCGTTGGGGGCGACGGCGCCCAGCCGCCCGGCCTCCTCGCCCTCCGCGAACCCGACCGCGAGCACGTAGCGTTCCGGCTCGCCCTCGGCGTAGTCGACGCGCACGACCAGCAGGTGCAGCTCGGGGTCGTCCTTCTTGCCCACCGGGGCGACGTCCTCGACGTGGGTGCCCTGGATGGTGCGGGCCTTGCCGCCGAACCAGCGCTGGCGCAGCAGCACCGCGGGCAGGATCGCCTCGAGGCGTTCGCGTCCGCGGCCGCGCAGCAGCGCCCGCCATTCGCCCGAGAGCGTGACCTCGGGCGGCTCGGGGACGGTCTCCACGGTGCGGGAGCCGGCGTACTCGCGCATGTTCGACAGGCTCAGTCGGCTGGGGGCCCGCTCCAGGGTGAACCAGTAGAACTGGTAGGGGCCCAGCGTCAGGGTGTACGGCGCGTCGGTGACCGGTGGGAACGCTGTCCGTCCGAACATCTCCACCAGCGACAGGCCCTCGAACTCCTCGAGCGGCACCTGCGCCGCCTGCGCGTGACGCGAGAGGTTGGCGACGACCAGGACACGCTCCTCGTCGCCGGCCGGTCCGGATCCGTCGCCGTCCGGGGGGCTCCACCGGCGCACGAACGCCAGCACCTTGGGGTTGTCCGGGTTGACGAACTCGATCGAGCCGCGCCCGAAGACACGGTGGTGGCGCTGGCGCAGCGCGATCAGCCGCTTCATCCACCACAACAGCGAGGCCGGGTTGGCCTGCTGCGACTCCACGTTGATCGTCTCGTAGTGGTACTCCGGGTCGATGACGATCGGCAGGTACAGGCGCTGCGGGTTGGCACTGCTGAACCCGGCGTTGCGGTCGGCCGACCACTGCATCGGCGTCCGGACCCCGTTGCGGTCGCCGAGCCAGATGTTGTCGCCCATGCCGATCTCGTCGCCGTAGTACAGCACCGGCGTGCCGGGCATCGACATCAGCAGCGAGTTCATCAGCTCGATCAGGCGCCGGTCGTTGCCGAGCAGCGGTGCCAGCCGGCGCCGGATGCCGAGGTTGATCCGCATGCGCGGGTCGTGGGCGTAGGCGCGGTACATGAAGTCGCGCTCTTCGTCCGTGACCATCTCGAGCGTGAGCTCGTCGTGGTTGCGCAGGAACAATGCCCACTGGCTGTTGTCGGGGATCTCGGGCGTCTGGTCCAGGATGTCCAGGACGGGGAAGCGGTCCTCCTGGCTGACACCCATGTACAGCCGCGGCATCAGCGGGAAGTGGAAGTTCATGTGGCACTCGTCGCCGTCGCCGAAGTAGGCGGCGGCGTCCTCGGGCCACTGGTTCGCCTCGGCCAGGAACATCCGCCCCGGCCAGTGGGCGTCGAGGTGTGCCCGGAGCTCCTTGAGGTACTCGTGCGTCTCCGGCAGGTTCTCGCCGTTGGTGCCCTCACGCTCGTAGAGGTAGGGGATGGCGTCGAGGCGGAACCCGTCGACGCCGATGCCGGCCCAGTAGTCCAGCGCGTCCTTGACCGCCTCGCGGACGTCGGGGTTGTCGAAGTTCAGGTCCGGCTGGTGGCTGTAGAAACGGTGCCAGTAGTACTGGCCCGCCTCGGGATGCCAGGTCCAGTTCGACGTCTCGAAGTCCTGGAAGATGATCCGGACGTCGGGATAGCGGTCGGGCGTGTCGCTCCAGACGTACCAGTCGCGCCACTTGCTGCCGGGCGGGCTCTTCACGGCCCGCTGGAACCACGGGTGCTGGTCGGACGTGTGGTTGATCACCAGCTCCGTGATCACCTTGAGCCCGCGCGCGTGCGCCTCCTTCACGAAGCGCTTGAACTGGCGCATGTTGCCGTAGTCGGGATGGATCGCCGTGTAGTCGGCGATGTCGTAGCCGTCGTCGCGCAGCGGTGAGGGATAGAAGGGCAGCAGCCAGATCGCCGTCACGCCCAGGTCCTGCAGGTAGTCGAGCCGCTGCGACAGGCCACGGAAGTCGCCGAAGCCGTCACCGTTGCTGTCCTGGAAGGACCGCACGTGACACGAGTAGATGACGGCGTCGCGGTACCACTGGTCGTCGAGCGGGGTGGAGTCGTGCGTCATGCGGAGGCCTTCACCACGAAGACGTGCGCCGGGCTGACGTGCGGGTCGAGCTCGACGTAGTTGCGCCGCCCCTGCCAGACGTAGCGGGCGTCGCCGATGCGGTCGTGCACCTCGAACGGCTGGTCGTCGCCGTCGATGCCCAGGGCCTCGAGGTCCAGCCAGGTCGTCGCGGCCTGCTTCCAATGGGGGTCGAGGTTCACGACGACCAGCACCGTGTTGCCGGTCAGCGGATCGCGCTTGGAGTAGGCGAACAGCCGGTCGTTGTCGACATGGTGCAGCGCGAAGCCGCGATCCTGCTGCAGGGCGGGGTTCTCCTGCCGGATCCGGTTGACCAGGCGGATCATCTCGCGCAACGAGTGCGGCTGGTCGAGGTCCCAGTGCTTGATCTCGTACTTCTCGTTGTCGAGGTACTCCTCCGCCCCCGGGCGCGCCTCGTGCAGCATCAGCTCGAACGGCGGGCCGTAGATGCCGTAGTTCGCCGTCAGCGTCGCGGCGAGGACGAGCTTCTGCACGAACGCGCCGCGGCCACCGAACTGCAGGAACTCGGTCAGGATGTCAGGCGTGTTCGGCCAGGAGTTGGGGCGGAAGTAGTCACGCACCTCGGTCAGGAACAGCTCCCGGTAGTACTGCTCGAGCTCCCACTTCTCGTTCTTCCACGCGAAGTAGGTGTAGGACTGGTTGAACCCGATCCGGGCCAGCTCCTGCATCACCTTCGGGCGCGTGAACGACTCGGAGAGGAAGATCAGGTCCGGGTGCTCGTCGAGCAGGGCGTTGAGGCACCACTCCCAGAACGCGAACGACTTGGTGTGGGGGTTGTCGACGCGGAAGATCCGCACCCCTTCGTCGATCCAGTGCTCGAAGACCCCCTTGAGCGCCTGCCACAGACCCTCGGGGTCGGAGGTCTCGAAGTCCAGCGGGTAGATGTCCTGGTACTTCTTCGGCGGGTTCTCCGCGTACTGGATCGTGCCGTCGGGACGCTTCTTGAACCATTCGGGGTGCTCACGGACCCACGGGTGGTCGGGCGCGCACTGGAAGGCGATGTCCATCGCCAGCTCCAGGCCGTGGTCCTGGCACGCCTTCACGAGCCGGCGGAAGTCGTCGATGGTCCCCAGGTCGGGGTGGATGGCGTCGTGACCGCCGTCCGCCGAGCCGATCGCCCACGGCGAGCCCGGGTCGTCGGGTTGCGCCTCGACCGAGTTGTTGCGCCCCTTGCGGTGCACCGTGCCGATCGGATGGATCGGGGGCAGGTACAGCACGTCGAAGCCCATCGACTGCACGTAGGGCAGCCGGGCGAGCACGTCGTCGAACGTGCCGGGCCGGTCCGGATCGGGCGACGTGGAGCGGGGGAAGAGCTCGTACCAGGCCGAGAAGCGGGCGCGTTCACGGTCGACGCGCAGCGGGTAGCGCGCGGACTCGGCCGCGAAGCGGCGGGCGTCGTTGCGGGCGACCAGCTCGGCCGTGCTGGCGGCCAGGGCCGGCGCTGCACGCTCGGCGGGTGGCCGAGCGGTGTCGCGCAGGCCGTCGCTCAGCGCCTGGAGCCGGTCGGCGTCCTCACCGGCGGCGCGCTCGTGCACCTCGTCGAGCAGTTGCGCACCGATGGCGAGGTCGACGTCGGTGGCCACCTCGGCGTCCAGCTTCTTGCGCGTGTCGCGTTGCCAGCTGCCGAACCGGTCGATCCATCCGGTGACCCGGAACTCGTAGCGGCCGAGGTCGTCGACGACGAAGCCGCCCCGCCAACGGTCGTTGACGAGCGGTTCCATCGGCGCCTCGTGCCAGCGGCGCTGGCCCTGCCGCCGCCAGGACACGGCGGCGCGGATGACGTCGTGGGAGTCCGCGAACACGTCGGCCTCGACGACGACCAGTTCACCCCGCGACGTCTTGGCGGGGTAGCGCCCGGCTTCCACGCTCGGGGACACGCGGCGGATGGCCACGCGGCGGTTGGTGACTCCCACGGCAACCTCGTTGCTCGCCGACGACGACGGACGCTAGGCGAGGTGGTGCGTCTGGCGCACCGCCGAGACGTCGGTCGGACGATCACCCGCGTTCATGCGGTGGCCAGGCGCCGAGGCTCGCGCCGAGTACGTGCGGCAGGCGCGAACGGCTGCGCACGAACACGAGGAGGGCGCCCGCCGGGCGTGCGGCGGGCGCCCCGTGGCGTCGACCTCGCGGTCGACACCGGCCGGTCCCCCGAAGGCCGGCCCGTCGTGGCTCAGCGCGAGTACACGAGGCGGTTCGGCGAGCCGGCGAGGTTGCCGAGCGTGCCCGTGGTCGCGTTGTTCAGGATGGCCGTGTTGACCGTGCTCGGGGACGCGTTCGGCGCGCCCTGCAGGTACAGCGCGGCGACGCCCGCGACGTGCGGTGCGGCCATGGACGTCCCGCTGATCGTGTTGGTCGCGGTGTCGGTGGTGTGCCAGGGGGCGGTGATGCTCTGACCGGGCGCGAAGAGGTTCACGCACGAGCCCCAGTTCGAGAACGACGCGCGCTGGTCCGCCGAGGTGGTGGCACCCACGGTCAGCGCCTGCGACACGCGGGCGGGGGAGACGTTGCAGGCGTTCTGGTTCTCGTTGCCGGCCGCGACGACGTGCGTGACGCCGGCGGCGACCGAGTTGCGCACGGCGTTGTCCAGCGCGGTGGAGATCCCGCCGCCCAGGCTCATGTTGGCGACCGACGGCCGGGTGTGGGTCTGCGTCACCCAGTCGACGCCTGCGATCACCCCTGACGTCGAACCGCCACCCCGGCAGTCCAGCACGCGGACCGGCACCAACGACACCGCCTTCGCGACGCCGTGCGTCGAGCCGCCGACGGTGCCGGCGACGTGCGTGCCGTGGCCGTTGCAGTCCGAAGCGCCCCGCCCGTCGTTGATCGCCGTGGCGCCGGGCAGCACGCGGCCGCCGAACTGACGGTGCGTCGCACGGATGCCCGTGTCGATGATGTAGGCGCGGACGCCCGCACCGGTGCGGTCGTATGCGTAACGGTTGTCCAGCGGCAGCCGTCGCTGGTCGATGCGGTCGAGGCCCCAGGTGACCGGGGACTGGACGGTCTGCAGCGCCTCGACGCGCTGGTCGGCCTCGACGTAGGCGACGTGCGGGTTGCGGCGGAGGCGTTCGACCTCGGCCGCGTCCATGGTGGCGGCGAAGCCGCGCAGGGCCGCGTCGTACTGGTGGTGCACGCGCGCACCGCGCGCCTGCGATGCCCGTCGCTCGCGGGCGACCTCGTTGCCGGTCGCCCGCTCCTCGAAGACCACGATCCAACGGTCCTCGATCGCGGTGGCGTCGTCGTGGTCGACCAGCGGTGCCAGGTGTTCCGCCTGGCGCGCCGGATCCGCTCCCGCTGCACCGGACTGGGCCGCGGCGGGTGACGCCACGACGGCCAGGCAGGCGCCGGTCACGGCGGCCAGGACGTGTCGGGTTCTCACGTTCGTGCTCCTGAGGTCCGCGCCACCCCCGTTGGCGGCGCGTGGGGCGCCCCCGTGGTGCCGGTCCGCCCTCCCGCGGACCGTGCCGGCTGCGCGACGGGACCATGACACGAAAGAACTAGTCACACCGCTGTTCGTGCGCTCGTCGCATGTTGCGCCGGTGAACGCGCCGTCGTCGCCGGGAGCCGGCCCGGCGTCGCCGGGGCGGCGGGCGCGGGCCTAGGCTCGGGCGTCGCCGAGCACCGAGACGTCGCCGTGAACGAGACCAGCGCCGGCGGGGACGGGCCAGGTCCGCTGGCGCGGTCGGGCGGGCGCCTCCGGGCCGCGTCACGCGGCATCGCGCAGACCGCCGTCGCCGTGGGGCTCGCCTGGCTGATCGCCACCGAGATGTTCGGCTACGCCCTGCCGTTCTTCGCCCCGGTGGCCGCCGTCATCACGCTGGGTGCGGCTTCCGGCGCGCCGGCACGCCGCGCCGTCGAGCTCGCGGGCGGCGTCGCGCTGGGCATCCTGGTCGGCGACCTGCTGATCCTCGCCATCGGCACCGGCACCGTCCAGATCGTCACGGTCGTGGTGCTGGCGATGCTGGCCGCGACCGCCGTCGGCGGCACGATCCTCGTGGTCAACCAGGCCGCCATCTCCGCCATCCTGGTCGCCACGCTGTTGCCGCCGACGGCGACGCTGGTGCCCCACCGGGTGTTCCACGCGGTCATCGGCGGAGCCGTCGGGGTGCTCGTCGGCCACGTGCTGCTGCGCTCCCCACCGGTGCCCAGGGTGGCGCGGGCCGCACAGCCGGTCTTCGCCGGACTGTCGCGGGCGCTGGCGGAGACCGCCGTCGCGCTGCGTACCGGTGACGTCGACCTCGCCGAAGCGGCCCTGCTGCACGCCCGGGACCTCGACCCGCAGGTGCGGGCGCTGGCGCAGGCGCTGTCGGACGCACAGGATCTCGCCCAGCTCACGCTGGGTCGCCGCATCCTGCGCGAGCGGCTGCAGGCCCAGGAGGAGGCGTTGCGGCAACTCGACCTCGCCGTCCGCAACACCCGCGTGCTGGCCAGGGCGAGCATCGCCCTGCTGTCCTCGACCCCGCCCGACGACGCGCCGGACGACGCCCTGACGGACGTCAGCGAGGCCGTGGAGGACCTCGCCAACGGCGTCGAGGCGCTGGGGGAGCAGCTGACCGCGGACGGCTCGCCCGAAGCGGTACGGGACGTGGCCCTGCATGCCGCCACCCACGCCGGGCGCCTGTTCCCGAACCGTTGGTCGCTGTCGTTGGCGCGGGTCGTCGGGCAGGTCCGCGCGACCTCGGTGGACCTGCTGCGCGGCTCGGGCCTCGACCTGTGGACCGCTCAGCAACTGCTCGAGCAGCAGGACGACGGTGGCACGACGGCCGATCGGCACGGTCGCTGACGGCCTACGGCCAGGCGTCCGCCACCGCCTCCGCGTGCCCGGGCCGCGGCCCCCCACCGTCGGGCCGGGGCGAGCCCGCCCGCCGCCGACGGTGGGGGTCACCTTCGACGGCGACGTGACCGCGAGGAGAGGCAGATAGTGTCCGGGGATCAGACCGGCCGCCGTGTCGTCCACGACTTGAGCCAGGCGGCATGGTTCGGTGGGGCGCTGGCCGAGACCGTCGTGATGGAGGCCGCGGGCCGGCGACCCGTCGCCGGCACCCGGGAGGTCGCCGAGCGGCTGGCCGTGCCGTGGGAGTACGGGCGGTTGACGGTCGTGCCGATCTTCGCCGCCGCTGGTGTCGCGCTGACCGTCGGCAACCGCGCGCGGCTGGTCGCGCAGCGCGGAGCGGGACGCACCTCCCTCGTGCGGACCGGCCTGATCGGCCTGGCCGCCGGGCTGGACCTGGTGCGCGCCGGTCTGGCGCACCGCGTCCGGGCCGCCACCCCCGGGCCGGCCGACGCCGACGTCCCCACCCGCGACGCCACCGACCTCGCCCGCCTGCGGTCGCAGTTGCGCTGGGCGCGCTGGGCGACGGTGCTCGCGACCGGCGCGGTCGTGGTCACGGGGGCGCGCCAGGGCGAGCAGCAGCGACCGCGCGAACTGCTACGGGGCCTCGTGGACCGCCTGTCCATCGCGGCCTGAGGCGTCGCCGACCACGGCGTAGCGCAGCCAGAGGTGGTCGTCGGGCTCCTGCTCGACCTGCCGCAGGGCGAGCCGCACGGAGGGTGGCGTCGGCGGCAGCGGCGGCCCCGGAGGGAGGTCGGACGGGCGCCCCGCCAGGTACGGGGCGAGGACGACGCTCACCTCGTCGACCAGGCCGGCGTCGAGAAGGGCCGCGTTGAGCCCTGCGCCGGCATCGACCCGCACGGCCGTGCTGCCGACGACCGCGTGCAGGTGCCCGAGCAGCGCCGACAGGTCGACGCGGTCCTCGCCGCACAGGACGAGCTCGACCCCCGCGTCGGCGGTCCGGGCGCGGTGCGTGGCGGGCGTCGTCGCACTTCCGGCCACGAGGACGTCGCGCCACAGCCCGGCGGCGCGAAGCCAGTCGAACCGCGTCAGCCGGCCCCGGCTGTCGACGACGACCAGCAGCGGGGCCTCGCCGCGCGAACCGTCGCCCGGTGGGGCGCTCCGGTCCCCGTCGGCGTCCGAGGCGGTCTCTTGGACGGGGTCGTCGACCGAGAGGTCCACGCCGGCATCGACCGCGGCGGCGACCATCGTGCCGCTGCCGGTCAGCACCACGTCGTGCGGCAGACGTGCCGCCAGCGCGTAGTAACGGCCGACGTCGGGTGGGAAGCCGGTGAGCTGCCCGTCGAGGCTCTGGAGCAGATGGGTCACCACGTACGGCCGGTCCATGCGGCACCTCGGTCAGGCGGCGTCGGTGCGCACATGTTCGACGATCTGCGCGAAGCGAGCCGGCCAGTCGTCGGTTCCGTGGTCGTCACCGAGCCGGACGACGACGACGGCTGCGTCGGGTGCGACGTACACGAACTGGCCGAAGTTGCCGGCCGCCATCGCGTGGCCGTCCGGGAGTGCCGTCCCGGCGAAGTCGCCGGTCCACCAGTGCAGCCCGTAGCCGGGATGAGGACGGGTCTCCTCGCCCCGGGACGTCGCGAGCTCCACCCACGCCGGCGGGACGACCTGGCGGTCACCGACCCGTCCGCCGTTGGCGAACAGCAGACCGAAGCGGGCGTAGTCGCGGGCCACGGCGTTCAGCCCGCTCTCCATCTTCTCGAAGCCGCTGCGGTCGGAATCGAGGCTCCAGGTGGCGTCGGCCTCGGCTCCCATGGGCCCCCACAGCCGCGCCGACAGGTACTCGGCGACGGGCGCCCCGGTGGCCCGCTCGAGCACCAGTCCTTCGAGCAGCAGGTTGTAGTTGTTGTAGAGGAACTGTTCGCCCGGCCGGTGGTCGACGCGTGCGGACAGCGCCGTCGCGCGCAGGTCCGTCCCGTAGTAGGTCTGGGCGTCGTCGCTCCAGGGCAGCGAGCGCTCCACGTAGCTCAGGCCGCTCGACATCGTCAGCAGGTCCCGCACGGTGATGTCGGCGAAGCGTGCGTCGCGGTCGAGCAGTTCCGGGACGAAGTCGGTGATCGGCTCGTCGAGGCTCTGGATGGCGCCGTCGTCGATCGCCAGCCCGATCAGGGTCGACACGACCGATTTCGCGACCGAGAAGGACGTGCGCAGTACCTCGGGGCCGTTGTCGCCGAGGTAGTGCTCGTAGCGCAGACGGCCGTCGTGTACGACCAGGAACGCGGCCGTCTGGGTCTGCTCGAGGAGGGCATCGGCGTCGTCGACGTCCCAGGCCGCCGCCAGGTCCAGCGTCGGACCTGGTGGCAGTTCCAGGACCGGGCCGCCGCGGGGGACGGCTCGCGAGGGGAACCGCTCGACGTCGCCGGTGTCCGCGCCGAGCCAGGCGATCGCCCGCGAGGCGCCGTAGCGGTCCACCGTCGCCCAGGCGCCGGCGTAGACGACGCCGGTCAGCAGCAGCGCTGCGAGCAGCAGCCGAACGGGCAACCGCACGTGCTGTTCTCCATGCGTGGTCGTGGCCGCCCCGGCCACGACGGGTCCCCTCGCGGGGCGTCCGCTCCCGGCGATCTCGCACACGATACGCGCTGCCGCGGCCTCGCGGCCATTCGGACGCGTGCGGGCCGCCCGTCGCCGTCAGGCGTCGTCCGCGGCCGGGCCGACGTCGTCGAGGAGTTCGCGGGCACGCACGAACACGGCGTCCAGCATCGGTTCCGTCAGCCGGCCGGTGAACGTGTTCTGCTGGCTGACGTGGTAGCTGCCCAGCAGCGTGCGTCCGTCCGGCAGTGGCGCCTGCGTGCCGTGACCGAACCGCGGCTTGGGGCCGTCCCAGCCGCGGTGCGACAGGATCACGTCCCACGCGAATCCGCCGAGCGCCACGACGACCTGCCACGGCAGCAGGTCGAACTCCGCACGCAGGTAGGTCGCACAGCGATCCCGCTCGGCCGGGGTCGGCTTGTTCGCGGGTGGCGCGCAGCGGACCGGCGCCGTGATCCAGAGGTCGGTCAGGCGCAGCCCGTCGTCGCGGTGGGTCGAGGTCGGCTGGTTCGCGAAGCCCGTGCGGTGCAGCGACGCGTAGAGCCAGTCGCCCGACCGGTCGCCGGTGAAGATCCGGCCGGTCCGATTGGCGCCGTGCGCCGCCGGGGCGAGGCCGACCACCAGCACGCGCGCTCGCGGGTCACCGAATCCGGGCACCGGTCGGCCCCAGTAGTCCCAGTCGGCGTACGCCCGCCGCTTCTCGCGGGCGACCTGCTCGCGCCAGGTGACCAGCCGTGGGCACGCACGACACTCCACCACCGCCGCCGCCAGGGTCGGCAGGTCGGGGAAGGTGCGTCGGCGCGGGTGTCGTCTCATGGCAGGCGGCAGGCTACGCCGCCCTACGCTCGTCCCATGGACGCCGACACGATCCGTCTGACCGCCTACTCCCACGGGGCCGGCTGCGCGTGCAAGCTGTCACCGACGGAACTGTCCGAGGTGATGGGCGGACTGACGCCGGCCCGGTCGCCGGACCTGCTGGTCGGCCGCGAGCACGGGGACGACGCCCTGGTCTGGCGGCGCCCCGACGGGCGTGCGCTGGTCGCCACCGTCGACGTGTTCACCCCGATCGTCGACGACGCCACCACCTGGGGCCGCATCGCTGCCGTCAACGCCGGCAGCGACGTGTTCGCGATGGGCGGCCGGCCGCTGTTCGCCCTCGCCTTCGCGGCGTGGCCACGGGAGCGGCTGCCACTGGGCCTGCTCGCCGAGGTGCTGGAGGCCGGCCAGCACGCCGCCGCGGACGGCGGCTGGGTCGTGGCCGGCGGGCACACCATCGACGGCGCCGAGCCGCTGTACGGCCAGGCCGTGATCGGCGAACTCGACCCGGAACGGATGCTGGTCAACGCCGCCGCCCGGCCCGGAGACACGCTCGTACTGACCAAGCCGCTGGGCACCGGGCTGCTCACCACGGCCGTCAAGCGCCGCGACCCGGCCGCGCACCGGCCCGGCGGCGAGCTGGCGCCGCTCTACGACGCGGCCGTACACGAGATGACCCGCAGCAACGGCCCCGCCGCGCTCGCCGCCCTCGACCACGGGACGCGCGCCGGGACCGACGTGACCGGGTTCGGTCTGCTCAACCACCTGCGTGAGCTGCTGCTGGCCAGCGGGGTGTCCGCACGTCTCGACGTCGACGCGGTCCCGCGGCTGCCCGGCATCGAGCAGGTGTTGGCGCGCGGCGAGGTGCCCGGGGGTACGCAGCGCAACCTCGCGCACGTCCGCGGCCACCTCGACGTCGCCGACGGGATCGGCGAACCCGACCTGGTGCTGCTCGCCGACGCGCAGACCTCGGGGGGCCTGCTGCTGGCGGTGCCCGACGCGGCCGCTGCCGATGATCTGGTCGCCGAACTGCGTGACGGCGGCCACACCGCCGCCGTGGTCGGGGCGGTCGAGGACGGTGACGCCGGCCGGGTGCGGCTGAGGCGGGCCTCGACCTAGCGGGCCGTGCCGGGACCCGAGGGGGTCGCGGCCGTCCGTGCCAGGACGGCGTGGGCGGTGCGACGGGCCAGCGCCATGCAGGTCAGCATCGGGTTCGAACCGACCGCCGTCGGGAACGCCGAGGTGTCGCCGATCCAGACCCCGCGGGTGTCGTGCAGTTCGCCGTGTGGGTCGGCGACACTCGTCGTCGGGTCGGTGCCCATGCGTGCCGAACCCATCTGGTGCGCGCTGAACAGCGTCCGGTGCCCGGCACCTTCGCCGGCGTCCTGAACCCGGCCGACGAAGGCGTCGAGGTCCTCGCCCCGGCGCCACATCGCCAACGACCGGTGGGTGTCGAAGATCACGCGTGCACCCGCCGCGGCGTGCAGCTGGATCAGCGTCTGCAGGGCGTGGCGGCGCACCTCGTGGTCGATCGGGTCGGTCAGCGGGTAGCGGACGACGGCTTCGCCGGTGCCGTCGATGGTGACCGTGCCGCCGCCGTGGTCGCGCGTCACGGCGATGAAGACGCCGTTGTTCGCGAACCGTCCCATGAGCAGCTTGTGGTCGCGCCCTGACCGCCAGGGCACGGCCGCGCCGGAGATCGCCGGGTGCAGGTGGGCGGTCTCCACGAGGTAGCCGAAGCCGTCGACGAGGTCGCCGTGGCCGGTGACGATGGTCGCCTGCGGCGGTCCCCACCATGCCCGCAGGTCCTCGTCGTAGAGGCCCACGATCATCGGCACCGGGTGCAGGCGCAGGTACCGGCCGGCCGCGGGCCCGCCGATCCCCGAACGCAGCAGCAGCGCCGGGGTCTCCAGCGCGCCGCACGCCACGACGACCTGCGGCGCCCGGACCGTCAGTGGCAGTGTCCGGCCGTCGGGCAGCGTGACCCGACCCTCGACGCCGTGGGCGACGCCGTGCCGGGTCAGGACCCGAGCCGCGCGGGCGCGGCAGATGATCCTCGCGCCGTCGGCCTCGGCGTCGCGCAGATAGGTCGCCAGCGTGCTCTGCTTGCTGCCGCTGCGGTCGCCGTAGCCCGTGTGCCCGGCCAGTGCCGGGTCGTAGGTGGCGGGGTCGGTGTTGCGGGTCGCCTTCGTCCACGCCAGCCCGAGCGCGTCCGCACCGTCCGCGAGCTTCTGGTTGACGCCGTTCAGGTCGGTGCAGTCGGCGTTGGCGGCCACGCGCCGCAGGATCGCATCGAGGTGGGCGTCGAAGGCGGGGCCGTTAAGGTCCTCCAGGCCGTGGTCGTCCGCCCAGCGCTGCCGAACGAGGTCGGGCGGGCGCACGCAGTTGAGCCAGTTGATGGTCGTGCCGCCGCCGAGGGTGCCGCCGGCGAGGATGGCGACGTTGCCGTCGTCGGTGAGGTCGAGACCGCCACGCCAGTACAGGCTGCGCAGCGCCGACAGCTCGTCGGCCGGGAAGTCGGGCGCCTCGAAGTGCCCCCCGGCCTCGAGCACGACCACGGACAGGCCCGCGGCCGCGAGTTCACCGGCGACGACCCCGCCGCCGGCGCCGGAGCCGACCACCACGACGTCGGCGTCGAGGTCGACCTCGTCCGCGTCCAGCGGTGGGGACCAGGTCGTCAGCTGCCTCGGTGGCGCCTCGATCGCGGGCGGGCCGGGGTAGCCCAGCTGCGGCCAGTTGGGGTTGCGTCCGCTGGCGTCGACCAGTCCGTAGAAGAGCTGGGAGACCAGGCCGCGCAGCCCGTCGAGGCCGGCGCGCGCGTCGCCGGAGGAGGCCGCCAGCGCCCGCAGGACGGCTTCGCGGGCTCCCTGCGGCAGGCGCGCGAACCCGGTGACCCGCAGCAGGTCGAGCAGCCCGGCGAGGTCGTCCAGGTCCTCGTCGGCCAGCAGGTCCTCGAGTCGCTCGACGAGTGCCGGCACGAGGTCGAGGTCGCTCGCGCGCCTGGCCCAGAAGCCGTACGGGTCCGCCGCCTGGGAACGAGGCGGCCGCACCGCCGGTGCGTACGTGTCGGCCAGCGCCGCGAGCACCTGCCGGCGTCGCTCGTCGAAGACTCCTGCTGTCATGGCCGCTCCCTCTGCGTGGCACCGAAACCGTAGGCCGCGACGGACGTGTCGCCGACATCCGAGGCGGCAGGTCGCGGCCCGTACGGATCAGAGGCGGGGCACGACCCGGTCGGGCGCGATGCGCAGGATGGCGCGCTCCGAGGTGATCGCATCCGGGTCGTAGTCCCGGCCGACGTAGCGTCGGGCGCACGCGTCGATGTGGTCGCGCGCCGCCTGGCCACGGACCACCTCGACGACCTTGCCGCGGACCTCGACATAGCGGTAGGGATCGTCCGCGTCCCAGATCAGCACCGTCGCCCGTGGGTCCGCCTCGACGTTGCGGAACTTTCGCCGATGGACCTCGGTGTTGACGAGCACGTGCTCGTCGTCGGCGTCGACCCACATCACCTGGGTCTGCGGGGTTCCGTCCTCGAAGAGGGTGGTCAGGGCGGCGAAGTTCCGGCCGGTGGCCAGCGCCTTCACGTCGGGGTCGAGCGGCACGTCGTCTCTCCTTCGGGACCGCGGGACGGGGACGGGGGACGCTAGGCGACCGGCGGGAACGGGGCATGCCGCTACGGGCCACGATGCCGCGAACGGCCCGTCGGGCGGCCACGGTGGCGCACCAGCGGGCTCGGGTACCGTCGGGGCCGTCGTGCTCCGACGGGGACGCCCGGTCCTCGTCCGCATGCGCCGGTGGCGCCACCGGTCGTCGCGAGGAGGCAGCCCCGCGTGAGCAGTTCCGTCACCCCGTCGCTGGACGATGCGGCGGTCGAGGCGTTCGCGCTCGACCGCGCCACCTGGGACGCGCTGGTCGAGCACGCCTGGTCGGACTTCCCGTACGAGGTGTGCGGCCTGGTCGGTGTGCGGCCCGACGGCAGCTGCCGGGTGTACCGGATCGACAACGCCGAGCGGTCCATGACGTACTACGTCATGGACGCAAAGCAGCTGCTGCGGGCGATGCGCGAGATCGAGGACGAGGGCTGGGAACTGGCCATCTACCACTCCCACACCCACACGCAGGCGTACCCGTCCGCCACCGACATCCGTCTGGCCGCCTATCCCGACGCCACCTATCTCATCGTCACGCTGCAGGACCGCGACCGTCCCGACATCCGTGGGTTCTCGATCGTCGACGGGGTCGTGACCGAGAAGCGCGTCGTCGTCCGCGAGGAGGCCTGACCATGCGAGTGACGCCCCTGCTCAAGCGCGGCTGGGCGATGGCCCCTGTGGTCATCGAGGTCGCCCGACAGGTGGAGAAGCAGGTCGGGCCGCACGTGCGCGCCTGGCAGCTGGCCAACTCCGTCGACGGCTGGGTCGGACGATGGACGGACCACGCCGGCGCCCACTGGGTCGTGTTCAAGAGCCCCGACGCGCCGCCGTTGCAGGCCTTCCCGCCGCTGTCGGACGCCGAGCTGCGCCGGGCGGGCCAGGACCTCGACCGCGCCCAGCTCCGCCACCACCGCGAGCTGCCCGAGGCGATCGCGATCGAACGGCTCCAGCAGCTGCGCCGGTTCCCGGGCGACGCCGTGCGCCGGTCGGCCCGGGACGTGGGGCGGGAGCCGCAGGAGGACTAGTACCGTCGACCGGCGGACGATCGGGCGTCCAGCGCCTGCGTGCCCGGCGACGACTTCCCATGGTGGTGGGGAGTCGTCGAGGGGGCATGGGGTGCACGTCCGGATACGTCACTTGACCACGTTCGCCGTTGCCGTTGCCGTGGCCGCCCTGGCAGCGTTGACCGTCGGGGCACCGGCGCTGGCCTCCCCGTCGGTCGGCGACGGTGCCGTCCACGATCCGGGGCCGGGCGTCGCCGACGCCGACGTGACCCACACGTACACGGTGGAGACGCGCGGGGGCGTGCAGACCGATCCGTCCGGCTTCGCGGCCGACGCCGAGTCGATACTCGGCGACGCGCGCGGGTGGACGCTCGGCGGCAGCATCGCGTTCGAGGAGGTCGCCTCCGGCGGTGACTTCACCCTGGTACTGGCCTCGCCGTCCGCGGTCGACGCGGCCCATGAGGTCTGCAGCCCCGACTACAGCTGCCGGGTCGGCGACCAGGTGCTGATCAACGACCGCAACTGGCAGGACGCGACGCCCGCCTGGCGGCAGTCCGGGGCCCCGCTGTACCTCTACCGGCAGTATCTGGTGAACCACGAGGTCGGCCACTACCTCGGCTTCGGCCACTACGAGTGCCAGGGCGCCGGGGAGCGGGCGCGCGTGATGCAGCAGCAGTCCATCTCGCTGGACGGCTGCGAGCCGTCCGGCTGGCCGGACGCGTTCGAGCGGCAGACGCTGGCGGACTGGGCCGGGGTGGCCGTGCACGACTGGGTCTTCCCCGACGTGTTGCACGGTGACGCACACCGCGACGCGATCCACGCGGCGGCGACCGCTGACGTCGTCCGCGGTCATGCCGATGGCTACTTCCGGCCGACGGCGGCGATCGAGCGGGGTCAGATGGCGAGCATGCTGGCCCGCGCCCTCGACCTGAGCGCCATGGACGCCCCGCCGTTCGCGGACGTCGCCGACGACGAGGAACATCGCGAGGCGATCGCCGCGGTGGCCGAGGCCGGCATCAGCGAGGGCTACGAGGATGGCACCTACCGTCCTCGCGCCAGCGTCACCCGGGCCCAGATGGCGGCGTTCCTCGCCCGCGCCTTCGGTCTCGAGGCGACGTCGTCATCCGATTTCCCGGACGTGCCGGCCGACCACGCCCATGCCGACGCCATCGCAGCGGTCGCCGAGGCCGACGTCGCCGAGGGATTCGAGGACGGCACCTTCCGGCCGCACGACGCCGTCACCCGCGCCCAGCTCGCGAGCTTCCTGGACCGCGCCGGCGCCTGGTGACTCAGCCGACGGCGGCGGCCAGCACCGGTGCGAGGTCGCCGCGCGGTTCGACGACCACGTCCGGCACGTCCAGCCAGGCGCCGAGTTCGGCCAGCTCGGCCGCCAGCTCGCGGGCCACGTGGAGCCGGTCGACGCCGGGCTCGGCGAAGGCGCTACGCACCAGCAGGCGCCCGGTCGGGCGATCGGCTTTGAGGTCGACCCGCGCGACGAGCTGTTCGCCGAGCAGGAACGGCAGCACGTAGTAGCCGAACACCCGCTTCGGCTCGGGGACGTAGATCTCGATGCGGTAGTGGAAGTCGAACAGCCGCAACGCCCGTTCCCGTCGCCACACGAGCGGGTCGAACGGCGAGAGGAGCGTGCGAGCGGGGAAGGTCCGCGCCGCGCCGGCGCGGGGGTGGCGATAGACCGGCTCGCCGTTCCAGCCGTGTACCCGCACCTCCTCGAGCTGGCCGCGCGCCGCCAACCGCGCCAGCGCCGGGCGCGCCTCGGGCAGCTTCAGCCGGTGGTGGTCGGCCAGGTCACCGGCCGTGCCGATGCCGTGGGCCCGCGCCGCACGCAGCAGCAGCGACTCGATCGCCTGTTCGCGCGGCGGTGCCTCGACGTCCCGGTGCGGCGGTGGCACGACCCGTTCCGTCAGGTCGTAGACCGCCACGAAGTTCGGGGTGCGGTGGTGCACCGTCAGGTCGCCGCGCATGGCGAGATGGTCCAGCGCGATGCGGCCCTTGGGCATGCCCCACCACGGGCCGGTGCGTTCGCCGGGATCCTCGAGGTCGCGGACGCTGCGAGGCCCGTGCCGGGCGATCTCGTCGAGCACCCGGTCGAGGTAGCCCTCCACGTGCAGGGCGCGGGTGCGCTCGCCGGGGCGGACCGCGGCGCGCCGGTGGTGCAGCAACGGCCACACCTCGGCCGGCGTCATGGAGGCGACGTGGACCCATCCCTCGAACAACTCGCGCGAGCGCCACAGCCAGGCGTCGCGCGCGCGGCGGTCGTGCGCCCCGATGCGGGACCAGAACGGCAGCTCGTGCGCCCGCGCGAGCACGTTGACGCTGTCGAGCTGGACGATGTCGACCGTGTCGAGCACCCGGCGGAAGTGCCGCACGTCGCGCCGGACCCCGGCCGGTGGCCGCGGACGGCCGAAGCCCATCGCCGTGAGAGCGATGCGCCGGGCATGCCGCAGCGACAGGGTCCGCATGGGCGCAAACCTACTGGCTGACCCGGACAGCCTCGGTCGTCAGCCGTCGGCGGTGAGCCGCTGGTCGGTCTCGGCCTCGGCCTCGGCCTGACGCCGCACCGCGTCGGCCACCACGGGCACGACCCGGTCGCTGAAGACGCTGGGGATGATGTGCGAGGGGTGCAGTTCCTCGGCGCCGACCACGTCCGCCAGCGCCCGGGCGGCCGCGACCTTCATGTCCTCGGTGATGTAGCGGGCGCGCGCGTCGAGGGCGCCGCGGAAGATGCCGGGGAACGCGAGCACGTTGTTGATCTGGTTGGGCTGGTCGCTGCGGCCGGTCGCCACGACGGCGGCGTGCTGGCGGGCGCCGACGGGGTCGATCTCCGGGTCCGGGTTGGCCAGGGCGAACACGATCGGGTCGCGTCGCATGGGCTTGAGGTCCTCGGGCTCGAGCAGGTCGGGGGCGCTGACGCCGATGAACACGTCGGCACCCTCCAGCGCTTCGCGGATGCGACCGCCGCGCCGGTCCCGGTTGGTCCGCTCGCGCAGCCACACGTGGCTCTCGTGGGCGCACGGATGGTCGACCCCGCCGATGATGCCGTCCGCGTCGGCGACCAGCAGTTCACCGATGCCCTCGCGCAGCAGCAGCCGGGCGATGGCCATCCCGGCCGCGCCGGCGCCCGACAGCGCCACCGTCACGTCGCACAGTTCCTTGCCGACCAGGCGCAGCGCGTTGATCAACGCGGCCAGCACGACGATGGCGGTGCCGTGCTGGTCGTCGTGGAAGACCGGGATGTCGAGCGAGGCGCGCAGCCGGTCCTCGATCTCGAAGCAGCGCGGCGCGGAGATGTCCTCGAGGTTGATGCCGCCGTAGACCGGCGCGATCGCCTCCACGGTCCGCACGATCTCGTCCGGGTCCTTGGTGTCGAGGCACACCGGCCACGCGTCGATGCCGGCGAAGCGCTTGAACAGCGCGGCCTTGCCCTCCATGACGGGCAGGGCGGCGGCCGGACCGATGTCGCCCAGCCCGAGCACGGCGCTGCCGTCGGTGACGATCGCGACCGTGTTGCCCTTGATGGTCAGCCGCCGGGCGTCGTCGGGGGTCTGCGCGATCGCGCGGCAGACCCGGGCCACCCCGGGCGTGTAGGCCATCGACAGGTCGTCGCGCGTCTTGAGCGGCACCGTCGAGCGCACCTCGAGCTTGCCGCGCAGGTGCAACAGGAAGGTGCGGTCGCTGACCCGGTGCACCTCGACGCCGTCGAGCGAGTCCACGGCGGCCGTGATCTGTTCGGCGTGCTCGGCGTCACCGGCGTTGACGGTCACGTCGATGACGACCATGTCGCGCTGGGTCTCCACGAAGTCCAGTGCCGTCACCGCCCCGGTGGCCTCGCCGATCGCGGTGGTCGTCCGGCCGATCGCGCTCGGGTCGTCGGCGCGCATCCGCAGCCGCAGCGTGATGGAATAGCTCGCGTTGGGGGTCATGGCGGACATGCGGGACCGGGCCTCGGTTGTTGACGTGGGCGTCGAAACTACTCGTCGTCCTGCACGGCCGCGAGTTGCTCGGAGGGCGGTAGCTCCAGCCGCACCAGCCGCTGGACGGCGCGCTCGGACCGGGAGAGCCCGTCGATCTCCGCCGGGTCCGGATCCCAGGCCTCGTCGAAGTGCCCGAACCGGTAGGCCTTCGGCACCCGTGGGTCGAGGTAGCTCGCGCGGCACACGGCCCGCGTGTTGCCCAGCCGTTCGGCGGCCTCGTCGATGGCGGCCAACACGTTGCGGTCGGCCTCGCGCGCCGACGCCGGCGGGCCGAGCTCGCGCAGGGTCTCCGCCGCCACGACCGTGCCGCCCCACGTCCGGAAGTCCTTGGCGGTCAGGTCGTCGTCCGCGATCTCGCGCAGGTAGGCGTTGACGTCGCCGGAGTCGACGTTGCGCCATTCGCCGTCGTCCTGCCACGCGAACAACCGCTGGCCGGGGATCTCCTCGCAGCGCAGCAACTGGCGGGCCAGGCGGGGGTGGCGCAACTCCAGGTCCTGCTCCTGCCCGCTCTTGCCGGGGAACGAGAAGTGGACCCGGGTGCCGTGCACGTCGACGTGCTCGCACGCGAGCGTGGTCAGCCCGATCGCGCCCCCCTCGTCGCCGGGTTCGCGGCTGCCGATGCGGATGAGCGTCTCGTCGAGCAGCGCGACGACCAGTGCGAGCACCCGCTCGCGCGACATCGTCCGCGCGCGCAGGTCACGGTCGACCGACGCGCGGATGCGCGGCAACGCCGTCGCGAACGCCTCCATGCGGTGGAACTTGGTCGCGTCGCGCACGGCCCGCCAGCGCGGGTGGTAGCGGTACTGCTTGCGCCCGGCGTCGTCGACGCCGGTCGCCTGGACGTGCCCGGCCGGGTCCTCGCAGATCCACACGTCGGTCCAGGCCGGCGGGATCGCCAACGCCTGGATCCGCTCGCGCTCCTCGCCGCTCACGAGCGTGCCGTCGTCGCGGACGTACGAGAACCCGCGGCCGCGCCGCAGCCGCCGGATACCGGGTTCCTCGTCGTCGACGTAGACCAGTCCCGCGGCCTCGGCGTGCGCTTCGGGGGGCGCGTCCGCGGGCAGTTCGGCGACGACTGGCAGGATCCCGGTCACGGTCGGGTCAGGCGGTGGCGCGCTGGTCATGACGGGCGGGATACCGTCCGCCCCCCTGGTCCGGGGCCGGTCGTAGCGGTCCGGCGGCGGTGGCCACCCCGCCGGCGGTGGCCGCACGTCACCCGAAGGGCCGGTTGCGCTTGCTCCCCTTCGCGCAGCCATGCCGTCATACTGCCGTCAGCCACGTGGAGGTGGGGGGAATGACCGATCGGGCGACACCGGGAGGGCTGGCCAACGGCGGACACGTGCGGGTCGTGACGCTCGACCAGGCCGCGGCCGAGGCCAGGGAGCTGCTCGACGACTACGAGCGTCGCTACGGGCTGCCGTCGGAGCGACGCGCGGAGGCGTTCACCGACGCCTCGGGTCGGCTGCACCAGACCGGCGACTACCTGTTGTGGTCGGCCACCTGGCAGCGGTGGTGCGACTTGCGGAGCCGCCTGGCATCGTGACGCACGGGGACACCCACGGGCGGTCGGGAAGATCTCGGCGGTTCGCGACGTTGTCACGCCCAGGGACCGGTCCACCGGTGCGTGCCGGATAGGCTGCCGGTCCACGAGCACGGCCCGACGCGCCACCGGCGCGGGCGGCCGAGAACCCCCGCTTCCCGACCACGAGGTCCACTGCCGATGCCCGTCGTCCGGATCCCCACCGTGCTGCGCAAGCACACCGACAACCAGGCCAAGGTCGAGGCCGCCGGCGGCACCGTCCGCGAGGTCTTCAGCGACCTGACCGGCGCCCACCCCGGCCTGCAGGAACAGCTCTTCGACGGCGAGGCCGTCCGCGGCTTCATCAACGTCTACGTCGACGACGAGGACATCCGTTACGTCGAGGGCCTCGACACCGCCGTCGAGGACGACACGGAGATCGCCATCATGCCCGCCGTCGCGGGTGGCGCTGCGGCGTAGGTGGTGCGGTTCGACGACGTCTCGCAGGCCATCGGTGGCACGCCGCTGGTCGGGCTGCCGCGTCTGTCGCCGGCGGGCTACCGCCTGTATCTGAAGCTCGAGGGCCACAACCCGACCGGGTCGGTCAAGGACCGGGTCGCGAAGTACCTGGTCGAGCAGGCCGAGCAGCACGGCGAGCTCAAGCCCGGGCAGCGGGTGCTCGAGCCGACCTCGGGCAACACCGGCATCGCGCTGGCGGCGATCTGCAAGGTCAAGGGTTATCCGCTGACCTGTGTGATGCCGGAGAACACCTCCGAGGAGCGCAAGCAGCTGCTCACGATGTTCGGCGTCGAGCTGGTGTTCTCGCCCGCCACCGAGGGGTCCAACGGCTCGGTCCGGCTCGCGCGTGAGCTGGCGGCGGCCGACCCCTCGCTCTTCATGCCGTTCCAGTACGGCAACCCGGCCAACGCGCTCGCGCACTACGAGACGACCGCACCGGAGATCCTCGCCGACCTGCCGGACGTCACGGCGTTCGTGGCCGGGCTCGGCACCGGCGGGACGGTCACCGGGGTGGGCCGGCGCCTGAAGCGCCACGACCCGTCGATCAAGGTGTTCGCCGCCGAGCCGGAGTACGGCGACCTCGTCTACGGGCTGCGCAACCTCGACGAGGGCTACGTGCCCGAGGTGCTCGACCAGTCGGTGCTCGACAGCCGCATCAAGGTGAACTCGCTCAAGGCGCTGCAGTTCACGCGCCGGCTCGCCGAGGAGGAGGGCATCTTCGCGGGCGTCTCCACCGGCGCGTCGCTCGCCGTGGCAGTGCGGGTCTGCAAGCGACTGCCCGAGGGCTCGTCGATCGTGGCCCTCTCGCCGGACGGCGGCTGGAAGTACCTGTCGACCGGCGCCTACGCGCCGGGTGACGTGAAGGAGATCGCGACGCGGATCTCCGGCACGCTCTGGGCCTGACGAGCGTGCGAGGTCAGGGGCGCGAGCGACGTCCTCGCCGTTAGGCTCGGCGGCCGGCGAGGGGAGTGTGGGCCGTGGGTCTCGAGCTGACGGTGCTGGGTTGTGCTGGCTCGCACACCGGTCCGGGCCGGGCGTGCTCCGGGTACCTGGTGACGGCGGACGACACCCGGCTGCTGGTCGACTGCGGCAACGGGTCGACCGCGAACCTGCAGCGCTTCGCGAGGTTCGACCAGCTCGACGCGGTCCTGGTCACCCATCGGCACGTCGACCACTGCATCGACCTGATCGGCATGTACTACGGGCTGCGCTTCCACCGCGAAGGTGCGCGACGCATCGACCTGTACGCGGCCGCCGAGGTGGTCGACACCCTGACCGGGTTGCTGTCGTCGGACTCGGCCCTGGGCTTCCACGAGGTCTTCGACGTGCACGAGGTGGCCGGCGGCGACCACGTCGAGGTGGGGCCGCTGCAGCTGTCGTTCGCGGACAGCGTGCATCCCGTGCCGACGGTGTCCGTGGCCGTCCAGCACGGCGGGCGCCGACTGGTGTACTCCGCGGACTCGGCGGGCGGCCCGGCGCTGGTGGACCTGGCGCGCGGCGCCGACCTGTTCCTGTGCGAGGCGACCTGGCAGGGCGACCCCGGCGATCATCCGCCCGACATGCACCTCACCGCCCGCGGCGCCGCCGAGGTCGCCGACCGTGCCGAGGTGCGGCGGCTCGTGCTGACCCACGTGCTCGGGTCGCTCGACCCGCACCGCTCGGTGGAGGAGGCCGCGCGCGTGACCGGCATCCCGGTCGAGGCCGCCATGGACCTGCGCACCTGGGCGCTCTGACGGACAACGCAGGGCACGCGGACCGGAAACCGGGCGGCCGTCTGGCCTCGCGCCTATCTTCCCTCCGTCTACGCGCCAAGGGGTGGCGCGGGGGGAGGACTCGACGTCGTGAAGCGCATGCTGCTGGCCGCCCTGGCGGCCGTGATGATGATCGCCGGCGCGCTGCCGGCCGCGGCGATCACCCAGGGAACGCCCGACGGCAACCGGCACCCGATGGTCGGTCAGTTGTTCTTCCACGTGCCGGACGACCCGGACCCGCGGTTCACGACGCCGGGCGCCTGGTACTCGTGCACGGGCACCCAGATCTCGGCGACCGTCGTCCTGACCGCGGGGCACTGCACCTGGGCGGTCGGTCTCGACGGCGAGTCCACCCTGCCGGACGGCGTGGGTGGCAACGACGTCTGGATCACGTTCTCGGAGGTCCCGAACCTCGACGACATCCTCGCCCCGAGCCTGTCCTTCGACGGCGACAACCAGGCCCGCTACGAGACCTGGTCGGAGGCGCTGGAGGCGGATCCCACCTGGCACCGTGGCACGGCGCAGTCGCACCCCGACTACGACGACCGCAGCTTCTTCCTCGCCGACGTCGGCGTGGTCGTCCTGCACGAGCCGATCGAACGTGACGCCTATGGCGAACTGCCCGAGGTGGGCTACCTCGACCGCGTCAAGGCCGACCGCACGCACGACAAGCTGTTCACCCCGGTCGGCTACGGCGTGCAGTCGCTCGTCCCGGTCTACGACCCGGGCGGCACGCGGCAGTTCTCCACCTCGAAGCTGATCGACGTCCGCGGCACCCACGGGATTCCCGCCGGCGTCGCGGCCAAGTTCACCAACAACCTCGGCAAGAAGCACACGGGGGGCGCCTGCAGCGGTGACTCCGGCGGACCGCTGTTCGAGCAGGGCAGCTTCCTGATCGGTGCGATCACCTCGTACGGCATCAGCCCGTGCATCGGCAACGACGGTGCCTACCGCATCGACAAGACGCTCGACCTGGCGTGGATCGGGACGTTCCTCGACTGAGGACGCCCGTGCCAGGAGCACACCCCGACGGCCGCCTCCGGGCGGCCGTCGGTCGTCGCAGGGGGGCAGTAGCGTTGCGGCCCACGCCCCGACGCCTGGAGCCCCCGTGCACACCGAGCCACCCGCGGCCAGCGACACCGCCACCTCGGTGCCGGCCCGTCCCGACGGTCGCGCCGCCGACGAACTGCGGCCGGTGTCCCTGGAGGTGGGGGTACAGCGCAACCCGGCGGGGTCCGCGGCCATCGGGTTCGGCGGAACCCGCGTGCTGTGCGCCGCGTCGGTCGAGGACGGTGCGCCACGCTTCCGCGAACGGCGCGGCTGGGTCACCGCCGAGTACGCCATGCTGCCCGGCTCGACGACCGACCGGTCGCGTCGTGAGCGCAACGGCCCCGGCGGCCGCTCCAAGGAGATCGAGCGGCTCATCGGCCGCTCGCTGCGCAGCGTCGTCGACCTCGACGCGCTGCCCGACGTGACGGTGACGGTCGACTGCGACGTCCTGGAGGCAGACGGCGGCACGCGCACCGCCGCCATCACCGGCGGCTGGGTCGCGCTCGCCCAGGCGCTGCGGGCCCGCGGCTGGGACCGCCACCTCGTCGGCCAGGTCGCGGCCGTGTCGGTCGGCATCGTCGACGGGCAGCCGGTCCTGGACCTGCCCTACGTCGAGGACGTACGCGCCGAGGTGGACATGAACGTGGTGGCGACCGCCGACGGCCGTCTCGTCGAGGTGCAGGGCACCGCCGAGGGCGCGCCGTTCGACCGTGAGCAGCTCGACCGGCTGCTCGACCTCGCCATCGCCGGCTGCGAGGAGCTGTTCGCCCGCCAGCGCGCGGCGCTGGACGGGGGCGCCGCGGTGGACGGGGGTGCGGCGTGACCCGCCGCCTCGTGGCCGCGACCGCGAACGCGCACAAGCTCGCGGAGATCCAGGCCCTGCTCGACCACCTCGACGTCGAGGTGGTCGCGATGCAGGCGCTGGGCGTGCCCAGCCCACCCGAGGACGCAGAGACGTTCGAGGGCAACGCGCTGATCAAGGCCCGCGCCTGCCACGCGGCGACCGGCCTGCCCGCGATCGCCGACGACTCCGGCCTGGAGGTCGACGCACTCGGCGGCGAGCCCGGGGTCCGCTCGGCGCGGTACGCCGGCGAGCAGGGCGACGACGCCGCCAACAACGCCAAGCTCGTGGCGGCGCTGCGCGACGTGCCGCCGCCGCGCCGCACCGCCCGGTTCGTGTCGGCGGTCGCGTTCGTGGCCGCCGACGGCACGGAGCACGTCGTGCGGGGCACGATGGAGGGCCACGTCGTCGACCGGCCCCGTGGCGGCAACGGCTTCGGCTACGACCCCTACTTCGTCGGTGACGACGGCGACGGCCGCACCAACGCCGAGCTGAGTCCGGAGGAGAAGAACGCGCGCAGCCACCGCGGTGCGGCGTTCCGCGCCATCGTCCCGGCGCTCGCGCAGGCCTTCGCCGACGCCTGACGCGCGAGGGCCGGTGCCAGGCACGTCAGGTCCGGTGCAGGCCGGTCTCGTGTGCGATGAGCGCCAACTGGACCCGGTCGCGGGCGGCGAGCTTCGTCATCGCGCGGCCCACGTGGGTCTTGGCCGTGGCCGGGCTCATGTGCAGTTGCCGGCCGATCTCGACGTTGTTCATCCCGCGACCGACGAGCGCGACCACCTCGCGTTCCCGGTCGGTCAGCACCGCCAGCCGCTCGACACCCGACGGCCGCTGCGCCGCGTGCTCGCGGAGGGCGGCGATGACCCGGGTCGTCACGGTGGGTGAGAGCAGCCCGTCGCCGGCCACGGCGACGTGCACGGCACGGCGCAGCTCCTCGGGTTCGACGTCCTTCAACAGGAAGCCGCTGGCGCCGGCCTCGATGGCGTCGACGATGTACTCGTCGAACTCGTAGGTCGTCAGCACCACGATCCGGACGCCGGCGAGGGAAGGCTCCGCCAGTATCCGCCGGGTGGCCTCGATCCCGTCGACCTCCGGCATGCGGACGTCCATCAGCACGACGTCGGGCCGGTGCAGGCGGGTGAGGTCGACGGCCCGGGCGCCGTCGTCCGCCTCGGCCACCACGCGGATCGCCGGATCGCGTTCCAGGACGAGCCGGAAGCCGGCACGGACCAGGGTCTGGTCGTCCGCGAGCAGCACCCTCACCGGGCGAGGGTCGGTGCTCCCGTCGTGTGCGGGGCTCATCGGCCGTCCTCTCCGGTGGGCAGCGCGGCCACGACGCGGTAGCCGCCCGCGCCGGCCGCACCGGCGGAGAACGTCCCGCCGAGTGCCTGCGCCCGCTCGCGCATGCCGACGATGCCGAACCCCCCGGGCGTCGCCCCGGCCGCGCCGGGCCCGATGCCGTCGTCCTCCACCTCGAGGTGCAGCGCCGTCCGGGCGAAGCGCAGCCGGACGGTCGCCTTCGACGCGCGGGCGTGCCGGATCACGTTGGTGAGGGCCTCCTGGACGATCCGGTAGGCGGTCAGCTCCACCGCGGCGGGCAACGTCCGGACTTCGCCGGCCGTGACGACGTCGACGGCGACGCCGGCGTCGGCGGCATTGCCCACGAGCGTGTCGAGGTCGGACAGGTCGGGCGCCACCGCGCGGGGCGCCGCCTCTCCTTCCGAACGCAGCACCTCGATCGTCGCGCCGAGCTGGTGCATTGCCTCTTGGGCCGCGGCGCGCATCGAGCGCAGGGCCCGATGGGCCTCGCCGTCCTCGTCGAGGCCGTCCGCGGCGGCACCGGCCTGGACGGCGATCGCGGTGATGGTGTGGGCGAGCACGTCGTGCAGTTCGCGTGCCACGCGCAGGCGCTCGGCGGTCAGCTGCGCGCGGGTCTCCAGCTGCTGTTCGACCGCCAGGGCACGCAGCCGTTCCTGGGCCTCCCGGCGCAGCAGGCGCCGGGTCCGGGTCCCCTCGCCCAGCAGCACGACGAGCACCAGCAGCGACACCGTCACGACGACCAGCAACGGGTGTTCACGGTCGACCAGCAGCCGGTACCCGGCACTGCTGGCGACCGCCAGGGACAGCACGGCGAGGGCCGGGCCACGGTGGCCCTCGGCCATCGCGCCGTACAGCGCCGCCATGAGCAGGGGCAGCTCCGCGCCGCCGGCGTAGCCGAGCCGCAGGTAGACGGCCACCAGGACGGTGACACCGACCAGCACGAGGACGGGTCGGGACCGTCGCGACAGCAGCAGGACGCCCGCCAGCACCAGCAGGCCGACCCCGAGCAGGTCCGGGTCGCGCGGCGTGGGCTCGGCCGACCAGACCTGGACGACGACCGCGGCGGCGGTGGCCGTCAGCGCCACCAGGACGTCCAGCAGGTCGGGCCGGGGGACGGCCAGCAGCGGGCGGACGGCGCCGACGAGGCGACCCTGTCCGACCGGTGCGGCGTGCTGCTCCACGGTGCCTCCTGCGGCGCCGTCCGTGACCGGCACCGCCCGCAGCAGGCTACGCCCCGGACAGCGCGGCCCGCGTCCTCCCGGCGGCGTGGACGGCCTACACCCAGCGGCGTACGCCGCCGCCCCACGAGGAACGTCCGGCGCCACCCCGCGATGCCTTCCGGCTACGCCGGATCGCCGAGGCAGGTCGCGCTTCCCGGCCGACGGCAGCGGCGTGGCGGCTTCGTAGCGTCATCCACCGTGACGCGACCCAGGAGCCATCGTCATGTCGATCCATCCGTCCCGTTCCCGCCTACTGCCCGTGATGCTGGCCGCTGCGGGCCTGCTCGTTGGCTGCGGCGCCGCCGCGTCCACCTCGGACGAGCCGGGTGCGTCCGCTGGCGGCGACGCCCCCTCGGTGGACGCCGCCGCGACCGTGTCCGTCGTCGACAACACCTTCGAGCCCGGCACCGTGGCGGTGACCGCCGGCGAGACGGTCGTCTGGACGTGGGAGGGCAACGCACCGCACGACGTCAGTGGCGACGGGTTCGCCAGCGACGTGCGACGCGCCGGCACCTTCACCCACACGTTCGAGCGCCCGGGCACCTACGAGTACGTCTGCACGCTGCACGCCGGCATGACCGGGGTCGTCGAGGTGGCCGACGCATGAGACGGATGACGGGCCTGACCATCGCGCTCGCGGCCGTCGCGGCGGGGGTGCTGACGCAGGCGATCCTGGCCGGCGGGTTCCTCGGCGGTGCCGGGGGCGCCCGCATCGGCCACGCGTTCGTGGGCTTCCTGCTGCCCTGTGTCGCGCTGGTCCCGGCGGTGCTCGCGTTCGTCGAGCGCGGCCGGCGGGACGTGCCCGGCTGGGCGGTCATCGGCGCGGCCGCGCTGCCAGTGCTCCTCTGGATCCAGAACACCCTCGGGCACCTGCCGTTCGCGCCCGCGACGGCGATCCACGTGCCGCTCGGGGTGTCGTTGTTCGGGTTGAGCGTCGCCCTGACGATCGTCTCGGCGCGCGCCACCGAACGGACCGGCACCGACGTGGGGCGCTGACGTCGGCCCGGTCGGGGCGGTGCTCGGCCCCGGTCGGGTGTCAGCGCAGCGAGTCCTCTAGGTCGCGCACGGCCTGGTTGGCGAGCTCGAGCTGGTCCTGGTCGGGACGGTCGCCCAGCGCCATCAGCGACGCGACCGCCCGGTCGGCGGTGTCCGGCTCGAGGGCGAAGCCGCCCCGGTCGATCCGGTCCATGCCCATCGCGGGGCGGGTGGCCGGCTCGCCACCGTCGATGCCCATCCGGTCCATGATCCGGTCGAGACGGCCGGCGAGCTCGCGCCAGCCGGAGTCGGCGTGCTCGTCGTCGGCGCCGTTGCGGGAGGCGAGCTCGCGCGACTCGCGCAGGACCTGCACGATCTGGAAGTCCTGCGTGAAGCGCATGGACTCCTCCGGCAGCGGCTTGCGGTCGTCGGCCATGGCGGCTCCTCCTGTCCTCGTGCTCGCGACCGTGGCGGACGCTCCGACCACCCGCAAGCGCGTCCCGCCGACGGTCGGGCACCGCCGGAACGTCGCCTACCCTTGGCCGGCCCTGCTCCTGTCTCCCCACGGTGAACCGCCCGTGCCCGACGTCCTGCCCGCGCGCCCGCGGGGGCCCGCGCCGTTGCTGCGGCTGTGGCGCTACGCGCGCCATCGCCGCCGACAGGCCGTGCTCGCCACGGTCGCGTCGGTGCTCAACACGCTCTTCGACATCGCGCCGCCGTACCTCATCGGCATGGCGGTGGACGTGGTGGTCGCCGGCGAGGGCTCGCTGATCGGGCGCTGGTTCGGTCTGACGGCCCAGCGCGACCAGCTCGTCGCCCTCGGCATCCTGACCGTCGTGGTGTGGGTCCTGGAGTCCGTCACCGACTACTGGGCCGACATCCTGTGGCGCAACCTCGCCCAGACGGTCGAGCACGAGCTGCGCGTGGACGCCTACGCGCACGTCCAGTCGCTGGACCTCGCCGCGTTCGAGGACCGCAGCACCGGCGGGCTGCTGGCGATCCTCAACGACGACGTCAACCAGCTCGAGCGCTTCCTGGACCACGGTGCGCTGCTGATCATCCACATCGCCACGTCGATGGTCGTGATCGGGGGCACCTACCTGGTGGTCGCGCCGGGGATCGGGCTGCTGGCCGTCCTGCCGGTCCCGCTGATCGTGTGGGGCTCGCTCCGTTTCCAGCGGCTGCTGGAACCGCGTTACGCCGACATCCGTGCCCGCGTCGGAATCCTCAACGGGTCGCTGGGCAACGCGCTGGGCGGCATCGCCACGATCAAGGCGTTCGGCGGGGAGCGGCGCGAGCTGGCCCGGATCACCCGCGAGTCGGACGACTACCGCTCGGCCAACCGGTCCGCGATCTGGCTGTCCAGCGCGTTCGTGCCGCTGATCCGGATGCCGATCCTGGCCGGCTTCACGGCGATCCTGATCGTGGGTGGGTTCCGGGTCCTGGACGGCAACCTCGACGTCGGCGTCTACACCGTCATGGTGTTCATGGTGCAGCGGCTGCTGTGGCCGCTGACCCGGTTGGGTGAGGTGCTGGACCAGTACCAGCGCGCCATGGCGTCCACCCGCCGGGTGCTCGACCTGCTCGCCGAGCCGCGCCACGTCGTCGGCGGCCGGCGTCCGCTCCCTCGGGCCCGCGGCGACGTCGACTTCGACGGCGTGCGGTTCGCCTACGCCAGCGGCGACGAGGTGCTGCGCGGCATCGACCTCCACGTCCCGGCCGGGCAGACGCATGCCATCGTCGGCGCGACCGGCGCCGGCAAGTCCACCGTCGTCAAGCTGCTCCTGCGGCTGTACGACGTCACCGCCGGCGCCGTCCGCCTCGACGGCATCGACGTGCGCGAGTTGCGGCTCGAGGACCTGCGCGGCGCGATCGGGCTCGTCAGCCAGGACGTGTTCCTGTTCCACGGCACCGTGCGCGAGAACCTGCTCTACGGCCGGCCGGACGCCACCGACGAGGAACTCGCCGAGGCGGCCCGGCTGGCCGAGGCCACCGAGTTCGTCGAGGCGCTGCCGGACGGGTACGACACCGTGGTCGGCGAGCGGGGCCAGAAGCTGTCCGGCGGTCAACGCCAGCGGTTGTCCATCGCGCGGGCGATCCTGCGGGACCCGCCGGTGCTGGTCCTCGACGAGGCCACTTCGGCCGTCGACAACGAGACCGAGGCGGCCATCCAGCGCTCGCTGGCCCGCGTGGCGCACGAGCGCACCACCATCGTGATCGCCCACCGGCTCTCCACGATCCGGCAGGCCGACCGCATCCACGTCCTGCACGACGGCGAGGTGGTGGAGGCGGGCAACCACGACGAACTGCTCGCCCTGGACGGGCGTTACGCCGCCCTGTGGCGGGTGCAGACCGGCGAGGCCGAGCCGACCCCCTCCACCCCCCACCCCTGACCTGCCCCCGACCGGCGTCCGAGCCGATCTGCGGAGCAACCTGGGGTAGCAACACCCCGGTGTCGCTCCGCACGTCCGTCGCCAGCGTCGGTACATCTCACGAAGCAGCGGTTGTCCACAGGTGACGGGCGGCCGAGCGCACCGCTGGCGTGTCGACACACAACGCTGGCGGGCATGTGGAAGAACTTCTTCGAGTACGCCGCCGACCACGACGGCCCGGTGCAGGCGCACGCCGCCGCAGCCGCGACCGGTCTCACCGTCGGCCGCCTGCGCGCGCGGGCGCGCCGCGAAGGCTGGTGGACGCCGCCCGAAGTCCGCCATGTCTGTGACCATCGGCTGGCGGTGGTCTCGGCACCGAGGCTCGTGCGCGACCTCGCCGGCGGGATCACCCTCCATCGCCTGACGGCCCTGACGATCGACCTGGTGCAGCAGCGTCATCTGCGCCTCGAAGATCTCGCCCGCCTGCTCGCGCAGCAGAAGCGCTTCGAAGGTCGGCCGCTCGTCACCGCCGTCGTGGACCGGCTCGAGGCCAGCGGGCGCGTCGACTCCATTCCTGAGCTCCGGGCACGTGACCGTCTGGTCGAGGCGGGCATTCCGCTGGATCGTGGCCAGGTACGCGTGGTGTGTCTCGACGGGGTCCCGATCCACTTCGACCTCGGCATCGCGGTGATCCGCTTCGGCATCGACATCCGACTTCCTCGCGCTGACGAGGGAGACGGTCCGGGAGCAGTCGCTGCGCTTCCTCGATCGCCCCTGGCCTTGATTCCCGTCGGCGCACGGTCGGCCCAGGAGCACACGTGCCGCCAAGTGCGGAGTGACACCCCTGGGTTCCCACCCCAGTTCGCTCCGCAGATCCCGCGGCGAGGCGGGGTCAGGGGTGGCGGGTGCCGGCGCCGGCGAGGACGGCGGTGTAGCCCTCGCGGTAGGTCGGGTAGGTGAACCGGAAACCGGTCGCGACGAGGCGGTCGTTGCGGCAGCACTTGTCGCCGCCGCGCGATCGGCGGTCCGCGCCGACGGGCGGCGCCGGGCACCCCAGCTGCTCGGCGAGCCACCGCAGCACCTCGCCGCGCTCGACGGGGGCATGGTCGACACCGAGGTACACGCGGGCCGGCGCCGGCACGCGCGTGAGCAGGTGGACGATGGCTTCGGCGGCGTCGTCGCGGTGGATGCGGTTGGTGTGCGCCGGTGCGGCGGGGATGGTCGCGGTCCCACTGCGGACCTGGTCGATCAGGCGCGTGCGTCCGGGCCCGTACACGCCCGCCAGCCGGAACGTCGTCGCCGGGAAGGGCCCGTCGAGCAGCGACCGTTCGGTCTCCACGAGCACCTGCCCGGTCGCCGACGTGGGCTCGGTGGGCGTGTCCTCGTCGACCCAGCTGCCGTCGTCGACGCCGTAGACGGCCGTGCTGGAGACGAACAGCACCCGGGCGGGCGCCGCCCCCGCCGCGCGCAGCCCCGCCAGCACGCGTGCAAGCCCGTCGCGGTAGACGCGCCGGTACGCCGCGACGGACCGTTCGCCCGGCGCGGCGGCGAAGACGACCGCGTCGGTGTCGGCCGGCAGCGGCGGCAGTTCTCCGCCGAGGTCGCCCGCGAGCCGCTCGAAGCCGTCCGGGAGCCGTGCCGGGGTACGGCGCAGCCCGACGACGGTGTGGCCGTCGCGCTGCAGGCGTAGCCCGGCCTCCGTGCCGAGATCGCCGCAGCCGGCGACGAGGACCTTCATCGCCCGTAGACGTCGACGACGGCGTCCTGCAGTGCGGGCCAGGCGTCGCGGCACCAGTCACCGAACGGCCGGTCGGCCAGCGAGGCGATGCCCAGGCCGGCCTCGGGGTCGACGACGACGAACGACCCGCTCTGACCGAAGTGACCGTAGGACGCCGCCGAGAGCCGAGCACCCGTCCAGTGCGGGTCCTTGCCGTCCTTGATCTCGAAGCCCAGCCCCCAGTCGTTGGGACGCTGGCGACCGTGGCCGGGCAGGACCCCGTCCAGGCCCGGGAACGCCACGGTCGTCGCCTCGCGCACCAACGCCTCGTCGAGCAGCGTCGGGGCGAGCAGTTCGCGACAGAAGGCCAGCAGGTCCGTCACGGTGCCGCGCGCGTCCTTGGCCGGCGAGCCGTCCAGGACCGTGTCGTGCATGGCCAGGGGCGTGAGCACCTCGTGTTCGAGGTGCTCGGCGAACGACAGCCCGACGCGCTGTTCGACCAGTTCGCCCAGCACGTCGAACCCCACGTTCGAGTAGACGCGGCGGGCGCCGGGGGCGCCGGTCGGCCCGGTGTCGTCGAACGACAGCCCCGAGGCGTGCGCGAGCAGATGCCGGACGGTCGCGCCCTCGGGCCCGGCGGGCTCGTCGAGGTGCAGCGCCCCGTCCTGGACGGCGACCAGGACCGCATAGGCGGCCAGCGGCTTGGTGACGGACGCGAACGGCAGCACGGTGTCGACGTCGCCGCGCGCCTCCAGCGTCGTGTCGGCGTCGGTCACGCCCACGCCGACCGTGTCGACCGGCCAGTCGTCGACGGGAGCGAGGAGGTCGGCCACGACGGCTCCGGAGGGCATCGAAGGTGGGGGATGGGCCGGAGGCTACAGCTGCCCGACCAGCTCCCGCGGTGCGTCGACGATCCGCTGGGCGCCCGCGCCCGTGAGCTCGGCGTCGCCGAACCCACCACAGCGCACGGCGATCGCGCGCATGCCGGCTCGCTGGGCCGACAACGCGTCCCACGGGGCGTCGCCGACCATGATCGCCTGGGCCGGGTCGATCCCGGCCTGCGTGCACGAGGTCAGCAGCAGGTCGGGCGCCGGCTTGGAGGTCGCGACGTCGTCGGCGTCGGTGTAGGGCAGGTCCTTGCGGCCGAGCACCTCGAGCAGGGCCTCGCGCTCCTCGGTGCTCGCCGACGTGGCGATGATGTAGGGCACCTCGCGCCGGTCGAGGTCGTCGAGGAGCTCCAGGGCGCCGGCGGTCCGCTCCAGCGTGTCGGCGCGGTCGAGGAACCGCTGGGTGTGGGCATCGGCCAGGGCATCGGCGTCGTCGACGTGGCGGCCGAGCAGCCACGGCACGATCCGGTCGCTGCCCATCCCGATCCCGGCGTGGATGCGCCACTGGGGGACCGCGTAGCCGGCCTCGTGGAAGGCCTCGTGCCAGGCGACGACGTGCTGGTAGACGGAGTCGACCAGCGTGCCGTCGAGGTCGAGGAGGATGCCTGCGGTGGGGTGTGGGGTGCTCATGCGGGGCAGGATGGAGCACCGCGGCCGGCGCCGCGCGGCCACGGCTCGGCCACACGACCGGCCTGGGCGTACCGCGCAAGTTCCGCGCCGTCCTGCCGACAGTCCGAACGGGGCCCTGATGGGGTCCTCGGGCGTCACCCGCCCGACACGGGGCAGGTCCCCAGGCGACGGAGCCGAGGCGATGCACAACCTGCTGGGCGAGGTGCTGGTGTCCCGGCAGCCCATCCTCGACCGCCAGCTCGAGGTGGTCGGCTACGAGCTGCTGTACCACGAGGCGGAGACCGACGCGGTGGCCGGCGCCGCCACCAAGGACGCCAGGGGCGTCGCCCGCATCCTCGTCGACGGGGTGCTGGCGATGGGGCTGGAGGAGCTCACCGGCGGCGAGGACGCCTGGGTCGAGGTGCCACTCGACCTGCTGGCCGGCGGGGCGCTGCTCGACGTGCCGCCGAAGGGCCTGCTGCTGTGCGTCGCCGAGGGTGCTGACCGCCTGGCAGACTTGCGCGAGGCCCTGGTCCGCCACCGCGGAGCCGGCTTCCGGCTCGGGATCGTCGGCCTGACGGCGGACGACCCGCGGCGCGAACTGCTCGACCTCGCCGACGTCGTGAAGGTCGACGCCCGCGAGGACAGCTGGCGCGAGGCGCTGCCGCTCGTGCGCGAACTGGCCATGGACCGGCACCGCGTCGCCGTCACCGGCGTCGAGGACCCCGACGGCTTCGACGTGCTGACGTTCGCCGGCGCGCAACTCGTCCAGGGCTTCTTCTTCACCCGCCCGCGCGCGGTGCGCGGCGTGCGACCCCTGGGGCTCGCGCCCGGCCACCTCGCGCTGCTGCGGGCCCTGGCCGCCGAGGAGGTCGACCTGAACGAGGTCGAGGAGCTCATCCGCACGGATCTCACCCTCTCGGACCGGTTCCTGCGCCTGGTCCGGGCGGCCTGCGGCTGGCGCGAGGTGGAGTCGATCCACCACGGGCTCGTGCTGCTCGGCGTCCGCGCCGTGCAGCGTTGGGTCGCACTGCTGCTGCTGTCGGCCACCGACCGTGAGGCGCCGCGCGAGCTCGTCGCGGTCGCGAGCACCCGTGCCCGCGGCTGTGAACTGCTCGAGGAGCTGCGTGGCGGCAGCCGGCGGCTCGAGGCGTTCGTGCTCGGCATGTTCTCCGTGCTGGGTCCCGACGGCCTGCTCGACCGCCAGACGCTGGACGCGCTGCCCGTCGACGGCGACGTCCGGCACGCGCTGGAGACGGGCGAGGGCCCGCTGCGCGAGCTGCTGGAGCTGCAGTTGGCGAGCGAGAAGGCGCAGTGGGAGCGGTTGGTGACCGAGGGTCGCCGTCTCGGCTTCGCCCCGCGCCAGCTCGCGCGGGCCCACGCCGATGCGCTGACCTGGTCGGCCAGCGTGAAGCTCGCCGCGACCTGAGCGCCGGGCGGGTCGGACCGGCTCAGAACGCGAGCAGGATCTTGCCCTTCTTGCCGGCCGCCTCGAGATGGTCGAACGCGTCGGTGACCGCGTCGAGCGGGTAGGTCGCGTCGACCAGCGCGTGCAGACGGCCGGTCGCGAGACCCGGCACGAGTTCGCGCTCGAAGGCACGCACGGCGACGGCCTTCTCCACGGTCGAGCGGGCCCGGAGCACCGTGCCGACGATCCGTGCCCGCTTGCCCATCAGCGCGACGAGCGGCAGCTCCACCTTGGAGCCGGCGCCCACGCCGACGACGACGATCCGGGCGCCGGTGGCCAGCACCTGCAGGTTGCCGGGGAAGTGGGGCGCGCCGACCAGCTCGAGGACGACGTCCACGCCCGCACCGGCGGTCGCCTCCGTGACCTGCTCGACGAAGTCGGCGTCGTCGACCGGGCTCGCGCCCAGCGACGCCACGAGGTCACGACCCGCCGCCGAGCGGGTCACCCCGAACGCCCGGGCACCAGAGGCGGCGACGATCTGCAGCGCCGCCGTGCCGACCCCACCGGTGGCGCCGTGCACCAGCACCCGCTCGCCGGGCGCGAGCGCGGCCTGCGTCCGAAGCGCGTCGTGCGCCGTGATGAAGGCCTCCGGGACGGCGGCGGCCTCGGCGTCGTCGAGGTCGTCGGGTACCGCGGCCAGGTGCGACTCGTCGACCAGCACCCGGCTGGCCAGCCCGCCGCCGCCGACCAGGCCGAAGACGCGGTCGCCCGGCCGCCAGCGCCGGACGCGGTCGCCGGTCACGACGACCTCGCCGGCGACCTCCAGGCCCGGTACGTCCGTCGGCGCCCCGGGTGGCGCCGGGTAACGGCCGCCTCGCTGCAGGACGTCGGCCGGGTTCAGGCCGGCGTAGCGGACGGCCACGACCACCTCCGTGCCCTGGGGGATCGGATCGGGCCGCTCGCGCACGTGCACCACCTCGTTGCCGCCGGCTCCCTCGAACACCACCGCGCGCATCCGTGCCACCTCCGTCACGTCGTCGGGCCGAGCCTAGGGACGCCGCGACGCCGAGGCGCTGCGGCGTCCCGCGACCTCCAGTAATGTCGAGGTTCCGCCACTGCGGGCGGGTGGCCACCGACACCGGGCGACAGGAGCAGGCCATGGCAGACGAGTTGGCGGTCGGTGCCGTCGCCGAGCGCTCCGGCGTGCCGGTGTCGACCCTGCACTTCTACGAGGAGAAGGGGCTCATCGCCTCGCGCCGGACGAGCGCCGGCCACCGGCGCTATCCGCGGCACGTGCTGCGACGGCTGGCCTTCATCCGGGTCGCGCAGCGGGTCGGGCTGAGTCTCGAGCAGATCCGGGCGGCACTGGACACGCTCCCGCACGACCAGGGGCCGACGCAGCAGGACTGGCAGCGGCTGTCGGCCGGGTGGCGGCCGATGCTCGACGAACGCATCCACCTGCTGGAGGCGCTGCGCGACCAGCTCGACTCGTGCATCGGCTGCGGGTGCCTGTCGCTCGAGACCTGCGGCCTGCGCAACCCGCAGGACGCGGCCGCCCAGCGCGGCGCGGGCCCGCACTACCTCCTCGACGCGGCCGGCGTCGACGACGACCGGCAGACGCCGCCCACCGGCGCCCGCCGACGAGCGGGAAGGGCAGGCTGACCTCGCTTGAAGGGCGACCGGGCGCCGGATACAAAACGATGACGCGGGCCTTCGCCGCGGGGTGCAGCTTCGCCTCACCTCACCTCGCCGTCCCGGTCGCGCGCACCTTCGCGCCTCGAAAGGTGTTGCCATGGCGACCCCGCCCGGCGGACGTCCCCGCTCGGCCCACGACTACCCGCTGGCGGAGATCGCGGAGCACATCCGCCACGAGCGCCGCCGCGTGTCCGTGCTCGGCGAGGTCCGCGAACTGGTCTTCGGCGCCCAGGACGGGCTGGTGTCCACCCTCGCGGTCGTCGCGGCCGTCGTCGGTGCGAGCAGCGACAACCGCGCGGTGCTGATCGCCGGGCTGGCGTCGGCCATGGCCGGGGTGTTCTCCATGGCCGTCGGCGAGTACATGGGGTCCAAGAGTCAGGACGAGATCTTCGACTGGCACCTCGCCGACGAACGGCGCGAGGTCCGGGAGCGCCCGTTCGAGGCGCAGGCCGAGGTGGCGTGGCTCTTCATGGAGGAGGGCATGCCGGCCGAGGACGCCTGGGAGGTGTCGGGCATCATCTCCCGACACCCCGACTCCCTGCTGGCGACGATGGTCGCCAAGGAGCTCGGCCTGCAGCACAGCCTCGGCGAGGAGACGGCCGGATCCCCGCTGCGTGGTGCGCTGGTGATGGGCGCGGCGTTCGCCGGCGGCGCCGTCGTCCCGGTGCTGCCGTTCCTCGTCGCGGAGGGGCTGCCCGCACTGACCGCAGCGAGCGTGCTGACCGGTCTGGTGCTGTTCGTGATCGGCGCGGTGAAGTCGCGCTGGACCCGACGGTCGTGGCTCACGTCGGGCCTGGAGATCCTCGCGCTGGCGGCCGTCGCCGGTGTCGCCGGCTACCTGTTCGGCACCGTCCTGCCGACGCTCCTCGGTTTCGGCGGCCTGTAGGTGTGACGTCCGGCACGTGCCGTGCCGGGCGCGCGTGGCGCTCGGTGCCGGGACGGACCGATGGGTCGCGTGGCCCGGACCCGTCCGACCCTTCGACGCGATCGGAGGACGCGAGATGCAGGGGATCACGCCACACCTGTGGTTCGACACGGAAGCCGTCGAGGCGGCCAGGTTCTACTGCGAGGTCTTCCCCGACTCGAAGGTCACCAGCGTCGTGACGCTGCCCGGTACCCCGTCGGGCGACACGGACCTCGTGGCGTTCGAGCTGTTCGGCCAGCCCTTCATGGCGATCAGCGCCGGCCCGCTGTTCCGGTTCAACCCATCGGTGTCCTTCGCGATCGCCTGCGAGACCGCCGACGAGGTCGACCGGTACTGGGAGCAGCTGTCCCAGGGTGGATCCGTGCTGATGGAGCTCGGCAGCTACCCGTTCAGCGAGCGCTACGGCTGGACCACGGACCGCTACGGGCTGTCGTGGCAGGTCTCGCTCACCGAGGGCGGGGTCGCCGGCCAGCGGATCACCCCGACGCTCATGTTCGTCGACGACGTGCGCGGCCGTGCCGAGGAGGCGATCGGCTTCTACACCTCGGTGTTCCCCGACTCCGGTGTGGATCTGACGGTGCCCTACGGACCCGACGCCGAGCCCAACGCCGCGAGCGACGTCATGTACGCGAGCTTCCGGTTGGCGGGCCAACCGTTCGCCGCCATGGACAGCGCCCTCGTGCACGACTTCGGGTTCAACGAGGCGATCTCGTTCCTCGTCGAGTGCGACGACCAGGCGGAGCTCGACCGCTACGCCGACGCGCTCTCGGCGGTCCCCGAGGCCGAGCAGTGCGGCTGGATCAAGGACCGCTTCGGTCTGTCGTGGCAGATCGCGCCCGCCGACCTCGACCAGATGATGATCGAAGGGTCGCCCGAGCAGATCGCACGCGTCACCGACGCCTTCCTCGCGATGAAGCGCTTCGACCTCGCCGCGCTGCGGCGCGCGTACGAGGGCGCCGCCGCACGCGTCGCCGACTGAGCCGCGTTGCGAGGCGCGGCGGCGCGTCCCGGGCTGCGACCGGCCCGCCGCGCCCGGGCCGGTCAGCCGCCCGGACCGCGCAGCAGGAACGATGCCGCCGTGCGCGTGGCGACGATGCGCTCCAGCGTGTCGTCGCCCCGCGTCACGGGGTCGATCTCGTGACCGGCGCCGTGTCCCCAGCGCCGGGCGATCACCGACGGTTCCTCACCGCTCAGGACGCCGGCGGCCTGGGCGGCGGCGCCCAGCGCGACGTGCTCCGCCTCCGCCGGTATCCGCAGTGCCCGTCCCGACAGGCGCTGGACGACGTCCCGCCAGGTCGCGCCCTTCGCACCGCCGCCGATGAGGACGAGCGGGGCGTCGGGGTCCACACCGGAGGAGTGCCGGTCGATGGCGTCCAACGCCTCGATCAGCGAGGCCACCGCACCCTCGTACGCGGCCCGCAGGATCTCGCCGGCGCTGGTGTCGTGCCGCAGTCCGACGACGAGGCCGCTCGCCTCGGGCAGGTTGGGCGTGCGTTCGCCGTCGAGGAAGGGCAGCACGACCACGTGCGAGCGCTCGCTGACCTCGTCCCGGTCCAGGCCGAGCCAGTCGGCCATGCGGTCCACGGCGAGGGTGCAGTTGAGGGTGCACGCCAGGGGCAGGAACCGGCCGGTCGCGTCCGCGAAGCCGGCCACCGTCCCGGACGGGTCCGAGGCCGGTCGCGTGCTACGGGCGTAGGCCGTGCCGGACGTGCCGAGCGACAGCACCGGCGTGCCGGGCCCGAGCCCGAGCCCGAGCGCGGCCGCCATGTTGTCGCCCGTGCCGGCAGCGACCGGGACCCCCGCCCGCAGCCCGAAGTCGCGGGCCGCGTCGGCGGTCGTCTCGCCGGCCTGCTCGCGGGGCCCGACGACCCGCGGGAGCGCGGCGACGTCCAACTCGATACCGCTCGCGCCGAGGACCCCGTCGTGATACCGCTCGTGGATCGACGACCACCACCCGGTGCCGGACGCATCCCCCCGATCGGTGGTCGCCTCCCCGGTGAGGCGGCCGGTCAGCCAGTCGTGCGGCAGCTGGACCCGCTCGGCACGTGCCGCGACCTCGGGTTCGTGCTCGCGCAACCACCGCCACTTCGTGACCGTCACGGACGGGACCGGCACGACCCCGACCTGCTGGGCCCACCAGGTCGTGCCCCCGTGCTGTTCGACCAGGTGCCGCGCCTGCGGGGCCGACCGGACGTCGTTCCAGAGCATGGCGGGACGCAGCGGCGCTCCGGCCCGGTCCGTCACCACGAGGCCGTGCTGCTGGCCACCGACGGCGATGGCCGCGATCTCGTCCGCCATGCCGGTCTGCGCGAGGGCCCCGGCGAGCGCCGCGTGCCAGACGGCCGGGTCGGTCTCCCGCGCGCCGTCGCGGCCGTGCACCTCGTGGGGAGCGCGGGTGGTCGCCAGCACCTCGCCCGTCGCGGCGTCCACCACGACGACCTTCGTCTGCTGGGTCGAGCAGTCGATGCCCGCGACGACTTCCGCGCCCATGGCGACCTCCCTGACGGCGTGGCCGGACGCTAGGTCCGTCGCCGTTTTTTGTCCAGCAGTGCAACAAACACCTGGCGCACGAGGTTTGTGGTCGACAACGACGAATTCTTGGTAGGTTTGCGACGGGCCGCTCGGGGGAGCCCCGGGCGGGCAGACGGCTGCAAGGACGACGGGAGAAGTCATGAGCAAGCCGAGGCTCGGGATCGCCATGATCGGCTATGCCTTCATGGGGCGCGTCCACTCACAGGCCTGGCGCAGCGTGAACCGGTTCTTCGATCTGCCGGCCGAGGTGGACAAGACGGTCCTGTGTGGCCGCAGTGAGGTCGCGCTCAAGGAGGCCGCGGCGACGCTCGGCTGGGCGGAGACCGCGACCGACTGGCGTGCCCTGCTCGAACGCGACGACATCGACGTCATCGACATCTGCACCCCCGGGTCCTCGCACGCGGAGATCGCGGTCGCGGCGCTGGAAGCCGGCAAGCACGTCCTGTGCGAGAAGCCGCTCGCGAACACGCTGGCCGAGGCCGAGGCGATGACCGCCGCCGCGGACGCCGCCCGGGGCCGCGGGGTGCGCTCCATGGTCGGGTTCAACTACCGGCGGGTGCCCGCCCTCGCCTTCGCCCGCCAACTCATCGCGGACGGGCGGCTCGGCACGATCCGTCACGTGCGGGCGCACTACCTGCAGGACTGGATCGTCGACCCCGACTTCCCGCTCGTCTGGCGGCTGCGCAAGGAGGTGGCCGGGTCGGGTGCCCTGGGCGACATCGGGGCCCACATCGCCGACCTCGCGCAGTACCTGGTCGACGACCACATCACCGAGGTGACGGCCCTGATGGAGACGTTCGTGCGCGAACGCCCGTTGGCCGGCGAGTCCAGCGGGCTGTCCGCGAGCGCCGGCGGCGCCGCGACCGGCGAGGTGACCGTGGACGACGCCGCGCTCTTCCTCGCCCGTTTCGGTGGCGGCGCCATCGGCACGTTCGAGGCGACCCGCTTCGCGACCGGGCGCAAGAACGCCATGGGCCTGGAGATCAACGGCGCCCGCGGCAGCATCGCGTTCGACTTCGAGTCCATGAACGAGTTGTGGTTCCACGACCACACGCTCGACCCGGCCGAGGCCGGCGCGCGACGCATCCTCGTCACCGAGGAGACGCATCCCTACCTGGCGGCGTGGTGGCCGCCGGGGCACGTGCTCGGCTACGAGCACACCTTCACCCACGAGATGCGTGACTTCGTGGAGGCGGTCGCGACCGGCGTCGACCCGCGGCCGAGCTTCGCCGACGGACTGCAGGTCCAGCGCGTGCTCGACGCGGTCGAGACCAGTGCCGCCGAAGGGCGCTGGCAGGCCGTCGAGCGCTGAGAGCCGTTCGAGGAACGAGAACTGCGGTGCCGGAGCGCGAGGACGGACCGGCGCCCGTGTCTGGAGAGGAGACGTCATGCCGCGTCCTGTCACCCTGTTCACCGGGCAGTGGGCGGACCTGCCCTTCGAGAAGCTGTGCGCGATGGCGGCCGAGTGGGGCTACGACGGCCTCGAGATCGCCTGCTGGGGCGACCACTTCGAGGTCGACCGCGCGCTCGCGGAGGACGACTACGTCGACCGCCGCCGCGAGATCCTGGCCGATCATGGCCTGCACGTGTGGACGATCAGCAACCACCTCGTCGGGCAGGCCGTCTGCGACGACCCCATCGACGAGCGTCACCAGGGCATCCTGCCGGCCCGCATCTGGGGCGACGGCGAACCCGAAGGCGTCCGGCAGCGCGCGGCCGAGGAGATGAAGGACACCGCTCGCGCCGCGGCCAGGCTCGGCGTAGACACCGTCGTCGGTTTCACCGGGTCGAGCATCTGGCACACGGTGGCGATGTTCCCGCCCGTCCCGCCGGCGATGATCGAGCGCGGCTACCAGGACTTCGCCGACCGGTGGAACCCGATCCTCGACGTCTTCGACGAGGTCGGCGTCCGCTTCGCCCACGAGGTGCACCCCTCCGAGATCGCCTACGACTACTGGTCGACCGTGCGGGCGTTGGAAGCGATCGGTCACCGGCCGGCGTTCGGGTTGAACTTCGATCCCAGCCACTTCGTGTGGCAGGACCTGGACCCGGTCGGGTTCCTGTGGGACTTCAAGGACCGGATCTACCACGTCGACTGCAAGGAGGCCGTCAAGCAACTCAACGGCCGCAACGGTCGACTCGGCTCGCACCTGCCGTGGGGCGACCCGCGGCGCGGGTGGGACTTCGTGTCCACGGGCCACGGCGACGTGCCGTGGGAGCCGGTCTTCCGCATGCTCAACGCGATCGGTTACGACGGGCCGATCTCCGTGGAGTGGGAGGACGCGGGCATGGACCGTCTGGTGGGCGGTCCGGACGCGCTCGCGTTCGTTCGCGCCCTGACGCAGATCGAGCCGTCCGAGGCGTCGTTCGACGCGGCATTCAGCTCGGGGGACTGAGGCCGCCGAACGGCCGGGGGGACGCATCGGCACGCCACGTCCGGTGGCGTGCCGATGCGTCGTGCGCGCCCGCCGCGGGGCTCGTCGCGCGCGGGGGAGGGCGGGGTTGCGCACGGCACGAAAAGGTCGCGCACGCTCCTTGACCCCGACGCGGGAGTCGGCTTAGCTATTCGTTGTGGTAGGGAACAAATCCTGGCCACGAGGTAGGAAGCAAGCACGGTCACACCAGCTGCCAACGGGAGTGGTAGCAGCGGGAGAGGTTCGCGCGCACCGCGACGACGTCTGCGGCGCGCTGGTGGACGCCCACCACCGAGGCGCCCGCCCGCACCACGCGGGCGAGGGCCCTGGTCGCCTGCGCCCGGAAACGACCATCGGAGGGAGACGGGAATGCGTGAGCGCGTACGTGTCGGGATCGTCGGCCTGGGCTTCGGCGCCGAGTTCATCCCGATCTACCAGCAGCACCCCGATGCCGAGATGCTGGCCATCTGCCAGCGCAACGAGGCTTCGCTGCACCAGATCGGGGACGCGTTCGGCGTCGAGCGGCGCTACTCGTCCTACGAGCAGATGCTCGCGGACCCCGACATCGACGCGGTCCACGTCAACACGCCGATCCCGGACCACGCCCCGCAGACCCTGGCCGGACTGCGTGCCGGCAAGCACGTCGCGTGCACCGTCCCGATGGCGACCACCGTCGAGGAGTGCGAGCAGATCGTCGCCACCGCCCGCGAGACGGGCCGGAACTACATGATGATGGAGACGGTGGTCTTCTCACGTGAGTTCCTCTACGTCCAGGACCTCGTGCGCTCCGGGGAGCTCGGTCGCATCCAGTTCCTGCGCGGGGCACACCAGCAGGAGATGGCGGGCTGGCCCGGCTACTGGGAGGGGCTGCCGCCGATGCACTACGCGACCCATGCGGTCAGCCCGCTGCTGGCTCTCGCCGGCAAGCAGGCCGAGTACGTCCACTGCCTCGGCTCCGGGCAGATCTCCGAAGAACTGACCGCGAAGTACGGCTCGCCGTTCGCGGTGGAGAGCGCGCTCATCAAGCTGCGCGACTCGAACCTGTCGGCCGAGATCACCCGCTCGCTGTTCGAGACCGCCCGCGAGTACGTGGAGAGCTTCGACGTCTACGGCGACAAGCTCTCGTTCGAGTGGGAGCAGGTCGCCGGGGAGCACCCGGTGATCCACCGCGGGGAGGACGCCTCGCGGGTCGAGGTCCCCGACTACGCCGACCGGCTGCCCGAGGGCATCCGGCGCTACACGACCAAGGGTGTCTACGACGCCGAGGAGAACGAGCACCTGTCGTTCAAGCAGGGCAGTGGGCATGGCGGTTCCCACCCACACCTCGCACACGAGTTCGTCCGCAGCATCGTCGAGGGCCGCAAGCCGCTCGTCGACGAGGAGACCGCGGCGAACTGGACCTGCGTCGGCATCTGCGCCCACGAGTCGGCCATGGCCGGCGGCAAGCGGGTCGACCTGCCCACCTTCGACTGACGGATCGCCGACGGCCACCGAGGAGACGAGGAGCCGCCATGAAGCTGGGCATGAACCTGTTCCTCTGGGACAGCGACGTCACCGACGAGAAGTACCTGCCGCTGTTCGAGCGACTGAAGACGATCGGCTTCGACGGCGTCGAGGTGCCGATCTTCGACGCCCGCCCCGAGGCGATCGCCGCACTGGCGCGCCGACTCGACGACCTCGGACTCGAGCGCACCGCCGTCACCGCAGCAGGAGCCCACAACGCGGTCATCAGCGCCGATCCGGCGGTGCGCCAGGCCGGCATCGACCATGTCCGGGCCGTGCTCGAGTGCTGCCACGCCGGCGGCATGGACCTGCTCGCCGGGCCCTTCTACGCCGGGCTCGGCGTCTTCAGCGGGACCGGCCCGACCGACGAGGAGTGGGAACGTGGTGTCCAGGCGTTCCGCGGCTTGTCCGAGGACGCTGCCGCGGCCGGGGTCACCCTCGCTCTCGAGTACCTCAACCGGTTCGAGATCTACCTCCTCAACAGCGCGGCGGACACGCGACGTCTGGTCACCGAGGTCGACCATCCGCACTGCCGGATGATGATCGACACGTTCCACTCGCACATCGAGGAGAAGGACGTCGGTGCCGCCATCCGCGACAGCGCCGACGTGCTGGTGCACATGCAGCTGGCGGAGAACGACCGCAGCACGCCCGGCAGCGGACAGGTGCACTGGGACGCGGTCTTCGGCGCCCTGGCGGACATCGGCTACGACGGCTGGCTGACCATCGAGGCGTTCGGGAGCGGGCTGCCGGAGCTCGCCGCCGCGACCTGCATCTGGCGGCGCATGTTCGACAGCGAGGACCAGCTCGCCGCCGACGGCCACGCTTTCGTCCGTGACGCCTGGGCCGCCGCGGTCGCGGCCGCCCCCGAGCGGCCGCGACTGGCCACCTCGAGCACCTCATGAGGCAGGTACTCGTCATCGGCCTCAACGGCCTGACCCTGGCCGCGCTGTACTTCCTCGTCGCCAGCGGCCTGACGCTCATCTTCGGGATGATGCGCATCGTCAACCTGGCGCACGGGGCGTTCTACCTGCTGGGCGGCTACCTCGGCTGGAGCGTGCTGCAGCGCACGGAACGGTGGGGCGTCGCCCTACTCGGTGCCGCGATCGCGATCGGTTGCGTCGGGCTGCTGATGTACGAGGTCCTGCTGCGGCGCATCGAGAAGGAGGACATGCGCGTCGCCCTGGTGACGATCGGGGTGTCGCTGATCATGGCCGACCAGATGCTGCTCAGCTACGGCGGCGTCGCCTACTCGCTGCGCACACCCGATTGGCTGCGCGGCGCCTTCGACTTCGGGTTCGCCGGCCTGGTCTACCCACGCGGCCGGCTGTTCACGCTGCTGCTCGCCGTCGTGGTGGGCATCGCCCTGTGGGCGTTCATCACCCGGACGCGCTTCGGCATGATCATCCGGGCCGGGGTCGACGACCGCGACATGGTCTCCGCGACCGGGATCAACGTCCGCGTGGTGTTCGCCGCCGTCTTCTTCCTCGGGTCGGCACTGGCCGGCCTCGGCGGCGCCGTCGGCGGCACCACCTTCTCCCTCGCGCCGGGGACCGACATCGAGTACCTGCTGTACTCGCTGATCGTCGTCATCGTCGGTGGCATGGGCAGCATCACCGGCGTCGCCGTCGGCGCGGTGCTGGTCGGACTCGTCTCGCAGTTCGCGCTCGGCTACATCCCGGCCTGGGCGTCGATCCTGACCTTCGCACTGATGATCCTCGTCCTGGCGGTCCGCCCGCAGGGGATTCTGGGGCGCGCCGCATGAGCCAGCTCATCGACACCACACGTCGGCGCACCAACTGGGTCGCCTTCGGCATCGTCCTGGCACTGCTCGTCGCGTTCCCGTTCGTGGTGCCACGGCCGCAGTTCTGGGTCGTCAGCGTCGGATTGCGCTCGCTCTGGCTCGGGATCGTGGCCATGAGCCTGATCTGGCTCGCCAAGACCACCGGGATGCTCTCGCTCGGCCAACTCACCTTCTGGGGCGTGTCCGGCTACACGGTCGCGATCCTCAGCACCACCGGCGACCTGCACTACGGGTTGTCCCTCCCTCTGGCCGTGCTGGCCGGGACGGCGGTCGGGTTCCTGGTGGCCCTGATCTGTGTCCGGACGCAGGGCGTCTACTTCCTGATGCTGACGCTGGCCGTCTCGCAGCTGGGCTACTTCCTGGTCCTGCAGGCCGCATCGCTGACGGGCGGGTTCGAGGGGATCGGCGGCATCCGCCGCCCGGAGCTGTTCGGGCTGTCGTTCGACGACCGCAACGTCCTGTACTTCTTCGCGCTCGCGGCGGCGGTCGGCTGCTACCTGCTCTGCCGCTACGTCGCGAGGACCCCGTTCGGGCTCGCGCTCGAGGGCGTGCGCGACAGCCCCGAGCGCATGCGCGCACTGGGCTACAACGTCTACTGGTACCGGGTCGCGGCCTTCACGTTCTCGTCGTTCCTCGCCAGCGTCTCGGGGGTGCTCGCGCTCTTCTACCACGGGCGGATCACGCCAGGCGCGGTCGACATGGTCCGGTCCGTCGACGTCCTGATCGTGTCCGTCCTCGGCGGGATCGGCTCCATCGCCGGCGCGTTCCTGGGCTCCACGGGGCTCACGATCCTGCAGAACTTCGCCCAGCACCCGGCCATCCCCGTCCGTCGCCTGACGCTGACCGGCGTGGTCTTCGTGGTGGTGCTGCTGTTCTTCCCCGGCGGGATCGTCGGGCTCACCGACCAGGCGCGTCGCGCCTGGTCGCGATTCCGGAGGCGGGACGGTGACCCGTCGGGTGACCGCGAGGAGGAGGGATCGGGCCGCGAGACGGCGGCGACGGGAAGTGCGACCACCCGTGGCTGAACCACGTCACGACCGTTGGGAGAGGCCGCGGGAGCGGCCAGCGACAGGAGGAGAGTTCGGATGACCAGCCGACTCCGAAAGTACAAGAGAGGCACCGCCACGCAGGCCGTGGCGGCGCTGGGCGTGTCGGCGATGTTGCTGGCCGCCTGTGGCACCGACGGCGACACGTCGCTCGGGGACGAGGTCGGTGGCACCGACCTGGGCGAGGAGGACCCGGGCGCCACGGACGACGACGGCGGCGAGGCCGCCGCGGTCGACGCCGAGGGCGACGAACTCGTCATCGGCCGCATCAGCGCCCTGGAAGGTGCCTTCGCGGCGTCCGCCGAGGACGGCGAACGCACCGTCCAGATGGTGCTGGAGGAGTACGGGCACCAGGTGGCGGGTCGCCCGATCCGCACGATCGTGGAGAGTTCGGACACCACGCCGGAGACGGCCGTCGACCGGGCCCGAAAGCTCGTGGAACAGGACGGCGTCCACATCATCCACGGCCCGCTGTCCGGCGGCGAGGGTGCCGCACTGGCCGACTACGCGAAGAGCGTGCCGCACGTGACGTTCGTCGACGCGGCCTCCGGTGGCACGGCCACGACGCTCGCGGACCCGGCCGAGAACTACTTCCGCTGGCACTCCGAGGGCGCGATGTGGACCAGCCCCCTGGGTGCCTACACCGTCGAGGAGCTCGGTTACACCAACATCGCGACGCTGGCCGAGGACTACGCCTTCCCGCACTCGCAGGTGGGCGGGTTCCTGGAGAGCTACTGCGCCGCCGGTGGTGAAGTCGCACAGACCTTCTGGGTGCCGCTCGGCGAGAGCGACTACAGCTCCGTGATCGCGTCCATCCCGGGGGACATCGACGCCATGTTCGTCTCCGTCGGTGGCTCGGACGCCGTCGACTTCCTCACGCAGGCCGAGGAATTCGGGGTGGACATCCCGATCATCGGCGGCTCCATCCTGGTCACCGAGGACGTGCTCTCCTCCGAGGGCGACGTGCGGGCCGCGTCCGCGGGCATCGTCAGCTCGGGCCCGATCCCGCCGGCCAGCGCGGACATCCCGGAGTGGCAGGAGTTCCAGCAGGCCTACCGCGACGCCAACCCCGACGCGTTCGACACCCCCACCCTCCAGGCCGTCCTCTACTACAACAGCTTCAAGTCCCTGCTGTTGGCGCTCGAGGAGAACGACGGCGTCGTCGAGGAGGACGAGGGCGCGTCGCTGCGCGAGACCATGTCGAACCTGCAGTGGGACTCGCCGATCGGTTCGCTCCAGCTCAACGAGAACCGCCAGGCCGAGACCTCCATCTTCATCTACGAGGTCGTCGACGAGGGTGGCGAGCAACTCGGCACACAGCTCGTGAGCACGGCCGAGGGCGTCCAGCAGGGAAGCGAGAACTGGGCGCGGCTGGACGGCTGCCCATGAGTTCCCTCGACACCACGTCCGGTCGCGACGGCTCGGCCCTCCACCTGACGGGCGTGTCCAAGCGGTTCGGTGGTGTGCAGGCGGTGGCCGACGTCGATCTCGACGTCGGCCACGGCCACCGGGTGTCCGTCATCGGGCCGAACGGGGCCGGCAAGTCCTCCCTGTTCAACACCATCGCCGGCGAGTACAAGCCCACGGCCGGGCGCATCGAGATGCTCGGCGAGGACGTCACCGGCTGGTCGATCCAACGGCGCGCGCACGCGGGGCTGGTCCGCACGTTCCAGACCTCGCGGCTGTTCACGGGCGTCTCGGTGGCCGACAACCTGTACCTGGCGCTGTGCGGGCTGCCACGGTCGGTCAACCGGCTGACCAACGCCGACCGAGACGACGACCGGCGGGCCCGGGCCCGCGAGCTGGCCGAACGGGTCGGTCTGCGCGCCAGACTGGACGCGGTCGTCGGCGATCTTTCGCACGGCGAGCAGCGGCAGCTCGAGCTCGCCATGGCCCTCGGCGGGAACGCCCGGGTGCTGATGCTCGACGAGCCGGCCGCGGGTCTCTCACCCAGCGAGCGAGGCCTGCTGACCTCGCTGCTGGAGGACCTGGATCGGGAGATCACCCTGCTGCTGATCGAGCACGACATGGACATCGCCCTGCGGGTCGCCGAACGCGTCGTGGTGATGGCCGACGGACAGAAGGTCCTCGAGGGCACGCCGGCCGAGGTCCGCTCCAGCGCCCTCGTGCGCAGCATCTACCTGGGAGGCGACCTGCATGCCAGCTGAGCCCGAGAACCGGCTCGTGGTCTCCGACCTCGACGTCTACTACGACCAGGTCCACATCCTGCAGCAGGTCTCGTTCGAGATCGGCGACGACGCGGTGGCGATGGTGGGCCGCAACGGGATGGGCAAGACCACCCTGGCGAAGGCCATCATGGGGCTCGTCCCGGCACGTGGCGGCTCGATCGAGTTCGGTGGCCGGTCGCTGCGCGGGCGCTCGCCGTACCAGATCGCCAACGCCGGTATCGGCTACGTGCCACAGGGCCGCCGGATCTGGCCGAGCCTGAGCACCCACGAACACCTGGTGATGGTGGGTGCGAAGCCGGCCGACCGGTGGAACGTGGACGCCGTGTACGACCTGTTCCCCCGACTCGCCGAGCGGCGGCGCGTCGGCGCGGCCAATCTGTCCGGTGGCGAGCAGCAGATGCTGGCGATCGGCCGGGCCCTGCTGACCAACCCACGTCTGCTGGTGATGGACGAACCGTCCGAGGGACTGGCACCGGCCATCGTCGAGCACCTCGTCAACACCCTGCGCACACTGATCGGCGAGGGGCAACGGGTGTTCCTGATCGAGCAGAACCTCGCCTTCGCGACGGCGCTGGGCGACCACGTGCTCGTCATGGTCAATGGCCGGATCGCGACCGAGATCTCGTCGCAGGAACTGCTCCACGACGAAGAGAAACAGAATCAGTACCTCGGGGTCGCCTGAGCGGCGAAACGGGCCGAGTCATGGCTCGTTGTCGTCTCGGATGGTCCCGAGGGTAAAGAGCGCGTCGGAGCCGGTCGCGCCCGGTTCATTTCGTCCTGCCGCGACGCCGCGCGAGGCGCTGCGATAAGGAGTCGCTGCGTCGGGCGCCACCGTCCCGGGTTGCGCGGACGCCGAAATCCGGCGACGAGGGGGTGCCAGTCGTCCGGAACGCCGAGTGCGGCGCGCGCCGGGGTCATCGGTGTCAGCGAACTCCTCGGTTACGAAGCCTTGACGTCTAGTTCCAATCGGCTAGTTTGTTGGTCACTCCGCGAAAAAATGGATCGGCGGAGATGTGCCGCGGAAATTCGGTATGACGACGGCTCCGTCGTCGCGTGTTCCGAATGCCTGCTTGGGAGGGCGCCACCGCCTCGGCGGTCGAGAACGAGGCCGATCACCCGTGTCGCGGGTACCCAGGGAGAGATGTTCGATGAAACGCTCGACGCTTCGCGCCGTATGCCAGCTGCTGATGATCGCCTCGCTGGTGCTGTCGACGATGGGCACCGCCGTCGCGCAGGAGGAACCACCACCCGAGGAGCCGCCGGAGGAGGAGTACGCCGTCCTCTTCTTCCATCTCACGACCGGGTTCCGCCACGACTCGATCCCCGCGGCCATCGCTGCGGTCGAGGAACTGGGTGCGGAACACGGGTTCAGCGTGACGGCGACCCAGGACCCGACCGTCTTCGACGACGAGTCGCTTCGTGAGTACGCCGCCGTGGTCTTCTTCACCGACGGCGAGAACACGCTCGACCACGCCCAGCGGACGGCCTTCGAGCGCTACATGCACCGCGGTGGTGGGTTCGTCGGGTTGCACTCGACGTCCAACATGGACACCACCGACTGGCCCTGGTGGGAGGACCTGCTCGGCGGTGCCTTCTTCGCCAGCCACCCGCCGACCCAGGACGCCACGCTGGTCGTCGAGGACGGCGAGCACCCGTCCACGCTGCATCTGCCGGACACCCTCGAGTGGGCGAACGACGAGTGGTACGACTTCACCGCCAACCCGCGTGACGGTGGCGCCCACATCCTGCTGACCGTCGACGAGTCGACGTACGAGGGCGGTCAGATGGGCGACGACCACCCGATCGCCTGGTGCAACGAGTTCGACGGCGGGCGCACCTTCTACACCGCGCTCGGCCACTACGCCTTCCACTACGAGCAGGCCGCGCTGCGCCAGCACATCCTCGGCGGCATCCAGTGGGCGGCCGGCGTCGCGGACGGCGACTGCGGCGAGGCCCGCGAGGGTCCGCCGACCGAGGCGTCGTTCGAGCGCGTCGCGCTGGACGACAACACCGCCAACCCGATGCGCCTGGCCGTCACGAACGACGGTCGGTTGATCTACGTCGAGCTCGCCGGCACCGTCAAGGTCTACGACCCCGACACGCAGGCCGTGACCCAGGCGGCCCAGATTCCGGTCTACCGCGACCAGGAGAACGGCCTGCTCGGCATCGCGCTCGCGCAGGACTTCGACGACACCGGCCACCTGTACCTGTTCTACAGCGACCCGGACGAGGAGCAGCAGCACGTCTCGCGGTTCACCTTCGACGACCTGTCGAACACGATCGACCTGGACTCCGAGGTCGTGCTGCTCGAGATCCCGCACCAGCGCGTCGAGTGCTGCCACTCGTCGGGTGACCTCGACGTCGGGCCCGACGGGGCGCTGTACATCTCGACCGGTGACGACACCAACCCCTTCGGCTCGCAGAACTTCGCGCCGATCGACTACCGCGAGGGCCGCGACCCGTGGGACGCCGCCCGGACCTCGGGCAACACCGCGGACCTGCGCGGCAAGATCCTGCGGATCGTGCCGATGGACGAGCCGGGCGACACGCCCGGACTCGGATCCACCTACACGGTGCCCGACGACAACCTGTTCACCGAGGCGAACGACACCTACCACGACCTGTTCCCGGACGGCGCCTACGACCCGGACCTCGCCCTTCCCGAGATCTTCGTCATGGGACTGCGCAACCCGTTCGCGATCGCGGTCGACCAGGTGACCGGGGACCTGTGGTTCGGCGACGTCGGACCGGACTCGAACCCCTCGGGTGGCCACCACCCCGACCGTGGCCCGCGCGGTTACGACTCCTGGACCCGCACGAGCGAGGCGAGCAACTACGGTTGGCCGTTCTGCTACGTGTCGCACGAGCCGTACCGGCAGTGGGACTTCGCGACCCAGACCCCCGGTGACTGGTACGACTGCGAGGGCGGCGCGACCAACGACTCGCCGCGCAACGACGGCCTGGACCAGCTGCCGCCGGCCACGCCGCGGACGTTGTGGTACCCGTACTGCCCGTACACCGCGGAGCCGCCCTTTCCCGAGGTCCCCGGTGGCAACGTCGACGGTGGTCAGAACTACGGCTGTGGTCGGTCCGCCTTCATGGGCGACGTGTACAACTTCGACCACGAGGCCGAGGAGCCCGCGGAAGGGGCCTTCCCCGAGATCTTCGACGGCAAGTCGTTCGTGATGGAGTGGGAGCGCGACGTCCTGGCGACCATCGACGTCGACGACGACGGCCAGTACGTCGAGGGATCCTTCGAGGAGTTCGGCCACCGCTGGCGCTTCAGCGACGAGACCCGCATCCGGAAGCCGCACGACATGCAGTTCGGGCCTGACGGCAGCATGTACCTCATCGAGTGGGGCGACGACTTCAACTTCGCCGGTGGCGGCGTCAACGCGGACTCGGGCCTGTACCGGATCAGTTACGTCAAGGGTGGCCGGACGCCGGTCGCGAGTGCGTCGGCGACCCCGGACTCGGGCCAGCCCGACCTGGAGGTGAGCTTCTCCTCCGAGGGCAGCTACGACCCGGACGGCGAGGACGTCACGTACCTGTGGAGCTTCGGTGACGGCACCACCAGCACCGAGGCGAACCCCACGCACACCTACACCGAGATGGGGGTCTTCAACGCCCAGCTCACGGTGACCGACACCACGGACCGGTCGAGCAGTTCGACGGTGACCATCACCGTCGGCAACACCCGACCGGAGGTGACGATCGAGTTCCCGGAGCACGGACAGGTGTTCGACTGGGGCGACGAGATCCCGTTCCTGATCACCGTCGAAGACGCGGAGGAGGGCACGACCGGCGACGGCGACATCGACTGTTCGCAGGTCACCGTGCAGCGCGGCCTGTGGCACTCGTCCGGAGGCGCCGCCCACGTCCACCCCGGCCCGTCACAGAACACCTGTGAGGGGACGCTCACCACGCAGGCCGACGCCGACCACGGCGACGACGCGCACATCGCGACCGTGGTCACGGCCAGCTACACCGACGACGGCGGTGACGTGGGCGTGCCCCTGACGGGCGGGACGACCCACCTGCTGCAGCCACGGCTGAAGCAGGGGCACTTCACGAGCGAGGAATCCGACGACCTGACGCGCGCGCCCAGCGGCGACACCGAGTGCTGTGGGGACGCGATCGCCGGCTCCGATGGTGCGTGGGCGATGTACCAGCCCTACCACCTCGGCGACGTCGCGCAGATGCGGCTGCGCGTGGCGTCACTCGACGACACGACCATCGAGGTGCGCCGCGATGCGCCGGACGGCCCCGTGCTCGGGACCGTGGACGTCGCGGCGACGGCCGAGGTCGAGCGGGTCGATGGTCCGGACGGCTTCGGCAGTGCGGTGCGGTTGCATCCAAACGGTCCGAACTCGTTCGTGGACCTGCCCGACGACCTCGTGAACGATCTCGAGGACTTCACGATCAGCACCTGGGTGCACTGGAACGGCAGCCAGACCTGGGCCCGGATCTTCGACTTCGGGACCAACACGAGCAACTACATGTTCCTGACGCCGGCGGCGGCGGGTGCGGGACTGCGCTACGCCATCACCACGGGTAGTGGCGAGCAGATGATCAACGCACCCTCGGCGCTGCCCACGGACGGCTGGCAGCACGTGGCGGTGACCCTGTCGGGGACGACCGGCACCCTGTACCTCAACGGCGAGGCCGTCGGCACCAACACCAACATGACCCTGTCGCCCTCGGATCTCGGGAGCACCGACCAGAACTGGATCGGTGAGTCCCAGTGGGGCGCCGACCCGATCCTCGACGGTGCGGTGGACGACTTCCAGATCCACGACCGTGCGCTGACGGCGGACGAGGTCGCGGCCCTCATGGAGCCTCCGGGCGCCGACGCGAGTGGCGGCAACGTGGCCTGGTACCGCTTCGAGGAGGCCGGCGGCGCTCGCGCCGACGACTCCTCCGGTCAGGGCAACCACGGCACGATCGTCCAGGCCGCCGGAGCCGCGACCTACACCGACGTGCACGTCGACCTGGAACCGACGAACGAGACGCTCGAGCTGTACCTGGTGTTCCCGGGTGCCGAGGCGCGCGTGAACTTCCTCGAGATGCTCACGGCCGCCGAGCCGGAGCCGCCCTCGATCGAGGTCACGCTGGACCCCGCCGAACCCGACGGTCAGGACGGCTGGTACACGGCGAGCGTGCTGGGCACCTTGTCGTCGGACGATCCGGAGGCACACCTCGAGTGGCGCGTCGCGGGTGGAGACGACTGGACCGCCTGGGCCGAGCCCGTCGCCTTCGACCAGGACGGCGAGCACGAGATCGAGGCCCGCGCGACCGGCGACGGTGGCTCGTCCGAGATCGTGACGGTGGCGTTCCGGATCGACGCGACGCCACCGGAGACGCTGGCCACGGTCGAGGGGGAGCAGGACGGCGACGTGTACGTCGACGCCGCGTCCGTCATCCTCACGGCGCAGGACGCGACCTCCGGCGTGGCCACGACCGAGGTCCGTGTCGACGACGGCGACACCGTCGTCTACGACGATCCCGTGGTCCTCGCGGAGCCCGGCGAGTACACGGTCGAGTACCGCTCGATCGACGTCGCCGGCAACGCCGAGGACTGGCAGTCGCTCACGGTGACGGTGATGGTCGCCTGCACCGGCACGGTGGTCGTCGCCGGCATCGACTCGGGCGTGCGCGAACGGGCGGTCGACCTCGCGAACTGCATGGCCGACCGGATCGGGCCGCGCAGTGACCACCGCAACCACGGGCACTTCGTCGACCACGTGAAGGCCGTCGCCGACACGCTGGTGGACGAGGGGACCATCACGCGGGCGGAAGCCCGCCAAGTGCACACCGCTGGAGCACGGTCCAACACCGGGGGGCCGCGCTGAGCGAAGACGGTGGCTGCGGGATTCTCCCGTCCCGCGGCCACCGTCGGCCTCCGACCGGTCGCGCCCCACGGCGCGGCTGGTCGGGGCCGACGGCGAGCAGCTGCCGGGGCTGGTCGGGTGCGGGCCCGGCTAACCGACGTGCAGCCCGGGGTCCGACAACAGCTCCGCGAAGGCCAGCTCCGCCGCACCGACCAGCGGGGCACTCCCGCCGAGCGCACTGGGGACGATGCGCACCAACTCGCCCGGCGGATCCAGCACCCGGGTGGCGAGCCCCTCGCGAACGGAACGTTCGATGAGCGGGAACGTCTGGCGGTACAGGCCGCTGAGCACCACGAGCGAGGGATTGAGCAGGTTGACGAGGTTCCCGACGCCGATGCCGAGCCAGCGGCCGACGGCCTCCGCCGCGCCGAGCGCGGCCTCGTCGCCGGCCTCCGCGCGCGCCAGCAGCTCCGGGACGGCGACGGCGCCCGGGGCGTGCGGGTCCATGCCCGCCTCGCGTAGCAGGGCCGTCTGCCCGGCCGCCGTCTCCCAGCAGCCTCGGGCGCCACAGCCACAGCGCCGGCCCTGGGGATCGATCAGCATGTGGCCGGCTTCGCCGGCGTACCCGGCGGCGCCGAGCAGCGGCACGCCGTCGCTGATGACGCCGACGCCGATGCCGATCTCCCCGGAGACGAAGACGAGGTGGTCGACCCCGCGGCCCGCGCCGCGACGGTGCTCGGCCAGGGCCCCCAGATCGGCTTCGTTGGCGACGTGGACCGGCACGGGTCCGGGCAGGCGGGGCCGCAGGGCCGCGCGCAACGACGCGGCCAGCGGGACGTCGCGCCAGCCGAGGTTCGGCGCGAGATGGACGAAGCCGTCGCTGCGTCGCGTCACGCCGACCACCGCGACCCCCACGGCCGTGAGCGTGCCGCCGGACAGCGTCTCCAGCAGCGGGCCGGCCGCGGTCGCGAGATCGGCGACGAGGTCCTCGGGTGCGTGCTTCTGGGGGTCGTGGGGGACCGTGGCCGTGGAGACGACGTGGCCGCCGATCCCGACGGTCGCCACCGTGGCGGCGTCCGCCGCGAGTTCGATCGCCAGGACGTGGGCGCCCTCGGCCCGGGGGTGCACGACCGGTGAGGGGCGGCCGGGCCCGCTCGAGGCTGTGCCACCCACCTCGGTGACCAGGCCGAGGTCGACGAGTTCCGCGACCAGGGCGCCGATCGTCGACCGGTTCAGCCCGATGGCCGCGGTCAGCTCGGACCGGGACGTCCCGCCGTGGAGATGGACGTGGCGCAGCACCGCCGAGAGGTTGGCGCGGCGCAGTCCGCTGGCGCGGGCGCCGCGGCCGGAGACCGGGCGCGGCCCGACCGCGCCGGTGCCGTGTTCGTGCACCCGCCGAACTCCTCTGCCGTGAAGGGTGAGCTTACTGCCCGGGAGGCTTATTGTGGTTCTGAACAACAAAGCCGTGGTGGCCCCACGGCACGATGGATCCCGGAGGTCCCCATGACGGAAGCATTCTTCTCCGACGTCGCCGGCCGTGTCCCGTTCGGTGGCCTCGGAGGCGACGAGGACGTCGCGTACCGAGTCTATGACCCGGATCGCATCGTGGCCGGCAAGCGGATGGAGGACCACCTACGCATCGCCGTCTGCTACTGGCACTCGTTCGCCTGGTCGGGTGCCGACGTCTTCGGCGACGGGACCCTGGACCGGCCGTGGCTCCAGGACTCGGCGTCGCTCGACGCGGCCCGCCGCAAGATGGACGCGGCCTTCGAGTTCTTCACCAAGCTCGGGGTGCCGTTCTTCACCTTCCACGACGTCGACATCGCCCCGCAGGGCGAGCGGTTCTCGGACTTCGCGCGCAACCTGGAGACCATGGTCGAGGAGGCCGAGAAGCGCATGGCCGAGACGGGCGTGCGCCTGCTGTGGGGGACCGCCAACCTCTTCTCGCATCCCCGGTACGCCGCCGGCGCCGCGACCAACCCCGACCCGGCGGTGTTCGCCCACGCGGCGGCGCAGGTCCGTCACGCGCTCGAGGCGACACACCACCTCGGCGGTCAGAACTACGTGCTCTGGGGGGGTCGAGAGGGCTACGAGAGCCTGCTCAACACCCGTCTGGCGCACGAGGAGCGGCAACTGGCCCGCTTCCTGACCATGGTGGCCGAGCACAAGCGCGACATCGGCTTCGAGGGGCCGCTGCTGATCGAACCGAAGCCGGCGGAGCCGACCAAGCACCAGTACGACCACGACGCGGCGACGGTGCACGGGTTCCTGGCACGGTACGACCTGCTCGACGAGTTCCGGCTGAACCTCGAGGTCAACCACGCGACGCTCGCGGGACACAGCTTCCACCACGAGGTCGCCTACGCGGTCGAGCACGGCCTGTTCGGAAGCATCGACGCCAACCGCGGTGACGAGCAGAACGGGTGGGACACCGACCAGTTCCCCAACTCGGTGGACGAACTGTCGCTGGCGATGTACGAGATCCTGCGCGGTGGCGGGTTCACGACCGGAGGCTGCAACTTCGACACGAAGCTGCGCCGCCAGAGCATCGACCGGACCGACCTGTTCCACGGGCACATCGGCGGCATCGACACGCTCGCGCGTGCCCTGCTCGTGGCCGCGGAACTGCACGAGCGTGAGACCCTGTCGGCCGCCCGCGCGTCCCGGTACGCGGACTGGGACGGTGAGCTCGGTGCCGGCATCCTGGAGGGCCGCGAGACGTTGGCCAGCCTGGAACGCCGGGTGTCGGCGGGCGAGATCGTCCCGACCGGCCGGTCGGGCCGTCAGGAACTCCTGGAGAACCGCGTCAACGCGGCCATCTGGTCCGTCTCGTGAGGCGCGCGGTGGTCCGGCGGTCGTCGTCGCCGGACCACCCGCCGACCGCGGCGAGCGTCAAGCCGTGACCAGTTTGGTGCTGTCCCGCAGGATGACCTCGCCACGGACGCGCACCAGACGCGGGCCGCTGGGGTCGGGGTCCAGCGCCATCTGCGCCGCCTGACGGCCCATCTCCCGTAGCGGCAGCGCGACGGTGGTCAGCGCCGGGGTGACGTCGCGCAACGTCTCGATGTCGTCGAACCCGGCGACCGCCACGTCGTCGGGCACCGACAGGCCGTGCTCGCGCAGCGCCGCCATCGCTCCGACCGCCATCACGTCGTTGACCGCGAAGACGCAGCCCGGGCGTGCGCCCGCGGCGAGCAGGCGGCTCATGGCGTCGTGACCCCCGTCGCGCGTGAACGTGCCGTCGACCACGGGGACCTCGCCGCCCACGCCGCCGTCGCGGAGCCCCTCGCGGAAGCCGCGGACGCGGTCGCGGGCGGTCAGCAGGCCCTCGGGGCCGCCCAGCATCGCGAACGACCGGTGCCCGAGATCCACCAGCGCCCGGGCGAGGTCGCGTGCCCCCGCCCGGTTGAGCGGCTGCACCGTGTCCACGCCGAGGCGGTCCTGGCTGACCGCGGCGACCCGCCCGCCCGCGCGCCGGTAGGCGTCGATCTCGCGCGCGACCCTCGCCTGGTAGGCGCGGTCGTCCCAGCGGCTACCGACCATCACGATCGCCCGGGCCCGGTGGGCACGCAGGGTCGCGAGATACTCCAGTTCCCGTTCGCGGCGCTGCCGGGTGCTGGCGAGCACCACGGTGGTGTCCAGGTCCTCGGCCGCCTCGGTGACGCCGGCCGCGATGGCCGCGAAGTACGGATCCGAGATGTCATGGACGACCAACCCGACGAGGTTGCTCGCCCCACGCGCCACGGCTTGAGCCTGCGCGTTGGGGGAGTAGCCGAGCAGCTCCGCGGACCGCAGCACCCGCTCGCGGAACGCCGCCCCGACCGTGCGACCCGTGGATCCGTTCAGGACCCGGGACGCGGTCGCCAGCGACACCCCCGCGTGGCGGGCGACGTCCGCCAGCGTCACCGAACCGTTGCCCGTCGTGCTCATCATCGCCCCTCGTCCGTGCCGTCCGGGAGACGCCACCCGTCGGCCACCAACACCTCGAACTCGCGCTGCACCACGGCTCCCGGCGTCAGGACCACGGGATCCACGAACGCCAGGGCGGAGCACACCCCCGGGTAGCCCGCCACGCGGACGAACCAGGGATCGGCGCGCGTCACCTCGTCCATCGCGACGACCGCGACCGTCCACCGCCGCCCTGCGGTATCGCTGCCGTGGGCGGCGACCCAGTCGGCGACCGACCCGTGGACGGCCTGTTCGCCCTCCGCCGCCGGGGTGCGGACCCGCACCGGCTCCGGACCCGTCGGCAGACGCCAGAAGAAGCCACCGTAGCCGGCGCCGACCCGACCGTTGGTCGCCGGCGAGCCCAGCGGCAGGTCGGCGTCCGTGGTGTTGTGCAGCGCGAACGTCACGCCCAGACGCCAGGCACCCTCGTGGCTCTCGCGGACCTCGAGGTGGCGCTGCTCACGCAGTCGTCCCCGACCGTCGGGGCCGACCCACCGGAACTCGGCCTCGAGGCGGCGCTCATCGGCGGTGAGGGCGTCGACGGCCACGTGCCCGTGGTCGTCGCGCCACGTGTAGCCGCGGTCGCGGAGGTAGGTCCGCCCGCCCCAGAAGTTGACGCCGCCGACGTCCTGCAGGGTCACGGAGGCGCCGAGGTGCCAGCGGTGGTCCTCTGGATGGGTGTCCGTCACGACGACGCCCGCGGGAGTGGTGACGGGGTGCAGGTAGGGCCGCGGTGACCACTCGGGTGCGGTGTCGTTGCCGCTGCGCAGCTCGGCCCCGCCCCGGCCCGTGGCCGTCAGGCGGGCGAGGACGTCGGGGACCGGTGCACGGGTGCTGGTCACGAGGCAGCCTTGGTGGTGGAGTCGGCGGCGGCCCGCGCCCACGGCAGGCCGAGATCGGCGTAGGAGGCACGTTCCCGTGCGCTTCGCTGGACGGTGACGTCGATGCCGTCGACCACGACGCGGGGACCCGCCTCGTCCTCGACCCAGCGCGCGTACGGCGGGTCGATCGGCCGCGGCTCCGGCGCGTGACGCACGGCGTCGATCACCTGGGCGAAGCCCAGCGTGCGCTCGACGGGCGCGAGCAGCGTCGTGCGCTGGTCGCCGAGGTGGTCGAGGAGGTTGTCCAGCAGGTCCACGTCGTCGTGCACGACCTCGCGCTCGACGCCGTCGAGGGCCGTGCGCAGCCGGTGGGTCTTGTAGAAGACCTGCATCCACCCGCGGCTGCCCTGCAGGAGCAGGTAGGGCTCGACATGGCTGGGCGAGCACAACGTCACGGCGACCGACAGCCGGGTGCCGCGGCTGGTGGTGCCGGTCAGGCAGGAGGTGTCGTCGGCCTCGATGTCGTTGGCGTGGAACAGCTCGAGGTGCAGGTTCCGGAAGCCGCCGTCGACGCCGTCGCTGCCGTCGATGCGCAGCGCCGTGGCCGTGGCGTGCGCGAACGGGTTGGTCAGGGCCCCGTCGACCACGGGGCGGCCATCGAGCATCCGCCGGCCGGCCCAGGCGGCCCGCGCGTAGTAGGCGTCGCCACGGATCCAGGCGCCGGCCACACCGATGCCGTGCAGTTCACCCAGGGCACCGTCGGCGACCAGGCGCCGGGCGGCCTCGACCGCCTCGGAACCGAAGCTCTGGAACCCGATCTGGCAGGCCACCCCGGCGGCGACGGCCGCGTCGCGCAGGACCAGGTGCTCGTCACGGGTCGGCGCGGGCGGCTTCTCCAGCAGCACGTGCACGCCGGCCGCCATCGCCTGTGTCGCCAGCTCCAGGTGAGTGTGGATCGGGGTGCACAGGATCGCGATGTCGGGTGCGTGCCGTTCCAGCGCCGCCGCGAGCGTGTCGCTGCGCGGGACGTCCGCGAGTTGTCCGGCGAGGTCAGCCGTCGGCGGGCGCGGGTCGCAGACGCCCACCAGCCGGGCCCGCCCCGCCGCCGCCTGCCGCGCCAGGTTGCGCAGGTGCCAGCGACCGTGACCGTGCACGCCGGCCAGCACGACCCGGGCAGGTGTGGGGACGTGGACCATCGCGGGCGAACCTTTCCGTGCGAAGGATGCCACCCACCGCACACGCTGTCTCGGAAATCGCTTTCCCAGCTTTGCGGCCACCAACGTGGGTGTCAAGTCACGTTTTCCCGTTTTCCCGCGAATCGGCGGGATTCAGGGTCTTGACAGGTTCCGTCCGCCGCTGTTAGAAACCGCACTGCCGGGTCGGAAAACGCTTACCAGCGCACTCGGGGTCGCGGAGAGGCGGCCCTCGCAGAAGAGACCGATCCTGCATCAGTCACCGGGAGGACGACTCGATGGGCACCAGCCGCGAGGCCCGCAGGCACGAGGCCGTGTCGTGACCGCGACCGGCTCGGTCGAGCAGGCCACCGACACGCAACCGGCGGCGCCCCCGCGGCCGCCGGCGCCGGCGGTCCCCCCGCGTCGCCGGCGCCGGACCGGCCGCGTCGCCGAGGACCGGCGTGCCGCCTGGCTGTTCCTGTCGCCGTGGTTCGCGGGGCTCGCCCTCATCACCATCGGGCCGATCCTCGGGTCGCTGTACCTCTCGTTCACCGACTACAGCCTGCTGACCGCACCCGAGTGGACCGGGCTCGACAACTACCGGCGCATGCTGGACGACCCCCGGTTCTGGACCTCGCTGCGCGTGACCTTCACGTACGTCTTCGTGTCCGTCCCGCTGCAGCTCGGCTTCGCCCTGCTCCTCGCGATGGTGCTCAACCGCGGCGTCCGGGGCCTGCCCATCTACCGCTCGATCTACTACCTGCCGTCGCTGCTCGGCAGCAGCGTGGCGATCGCCATCCTGTGGCGGCGCGTCTTCGGTGCCGAGGGGCTGGTCAACTCCGTGCTCGCGATCGTGGGGATCCAGGGGCCGGGCTGGGTCTCGCACCCCGACTGGGCGCTGTCGAGCCTGATCGTGCTGAACGTGTGGACCTTCGGTTCGCCGATGGTCATCTTCCTGGCCGGGCTGCGGCAGATCCCCACGATGTACTACGAGGCGGCCCAGGTCGACGGCGCGGGCGCCTGGCAACAGTTCCGCAGGATCACGCTGCCGCTGCTCACGCCGATCATCTTCTTCAATCTGGTCCTGCAGCTGATCAACGCCTTCCAGAGCTTCACCCAGGCGTTCATCGTCAGCGGCGGCACCGGGGGACCGGCCGATTCGACGCTGTTCTACACGCTCTACCTCTACCAGCGCGGGTTCGGCTCCTTCGACATGGGTTATGCGTCGGCGCTCGCCTGGGTGCTGCTGTTGATCGTGGCGGGTCTCACCGCCGTCAACTTCCTGGCCTCCAAGTACTGGGTGTTCTATGGCGACGAGTGAGCTCACCCTGCCCCGCGCCGCCGCCGGACGTCCCCGGCGTCGCCGCAAGTGGCCGATCCATCTCGGTCTGATCCTGTTCGGTCTCGTGCTGCTCTACCCGCTGCTGTGGATGCTGGCGAGCTCGTTCAAGCCGACCGCGGAGATCTTCACCCAGCCCGGCCTGATCCCGTCGCAGTGGCGGCTGGAGAACTACCCCGAGGGCTGGGAGGCGCTGCGTCACCCCTTCAGCCGCTACCTGATGAACTCGGCCATGGTGGTGATGGGCGCGGTCGTGGGCAACCTCGTCGCCTGCTCGCTGGCGGCCTACGCCTTCGCGCGCCTGGAGTTCCCGGGCAAGAAGCTCTGGTTCGCGGTCATGCTCGGCACGATCATGCTGCCGATCCACGTCATCATCGTGCCGCAGTACATCCTGTTCTCGCAGCTGGAGTGGATCAACACCTTCTACCCGCTGATCGTGCCGAAGTTCCTGGCCACGGACGCCTTCTTCATCTTCCTGATGGTGCAGTTCATCCGGGCCCTGCCACGCGAGTTGGACGACGCCGCCCGCATCGACGGGTGCGGGCACTTCGGGATCTTCCTGCGGGTGATCCTGCCGCTGTCCGTGCCGGCGCTGGCGACCACGGCGATCTTCACGTTCATCTGGACCTGGAACGACTTCTTCAGCCAGCTGATCTTCCTGACCAGCCCCGATCTCTACACCGTTCCGGTGGCGCTGCGGACCTTCGTGGACGCCACCAGCGCGACCCCGTGGGGGCCGCTGTTCGCGATGTCGATCGTCGCGATCGGCCCCATCTTCGGGTTCTTCCTCGCCGGGCAGCGCTACCTCGTCCAGGGGATCGCGACGACCGGCATCAAGTGACCCGCACGCCCGTCCGGGCCGGACGGCGACGTCACGGCCCTGGCCCGACCCGCGCCTCCATCCGGGCGCGAACCCCCGGCTCCGCCGACGCGGAGCAGACCGAAGCAAAGGGAGAGCAAGGTGCACGCATTGGGAGAACGCTCTGCACGCCGATCGGCGAGACGGGCCACGGCCCTCGTCGGCGGCCTCGCGCTGCTGGTGACCGCCTGCGGTGGCGGTGACGGCGGTGGCCCGGCCGGCGGCGCCGAGGCGGCGGCCGACCAGGAGTCGACGAACGACGCCGGCAACGACACGGGGGACGGCGGCGAGGACGGCGGCGAAGGCGGCGAAGGCGGCGAACAGGTGACGTTGCGGTTCTCGTGGTGGGGCTCCGACGCCCGGCACGAGGACACGCAGGAGGTCATCGACCGCTTCGAGGCCAAGTACCCCCACATCACCGTCGAGGGGGAGTTCACCGGCTGGGGCGACTACTGGGACCGGCTGGCCACGACCGTCGCCGGTGGGGACGCGCCCGACATCATCCAGCACGAATCGCGCTACCTGCGCGAGTACGCCGACCGGGGCGCACTGCTCGACCTCAACGAGGTGGCGGACACGCTCGACCTGTCCGAGCTCGACCCGCTGGTCGCCGACTCGGGCACCGTCGAGGGCGCCGTCTACGGCGTGCCCACGGGCATCAACGCCTACACGCTGTTCGCGGACCCGCAGGCCTTCGAGGAGGCCGGAGTGGAGATGCCCGACGACACCAGCTGGACCTGGGAGGACTTCGTCGGACTCGCGGCGCAGATCAGCGCGAACAGCGACTACTACGGTGCCCAGGACAAGGGCTACAACGAGACCGACCTGCAGATCTTCGCCCGGCAGCGCGGCGAGGACATGTACACCGAGGACGGCCAGCTCGGCTTCAGCGAGCAGACGGCCGCGGACTGGTGGCAGCTGGGTCTGGAGATGCAGGAGACCGCCGGCACCCCCAACGCCTCCATCACGACCGAGGTGCAGGCCGGTGGCGTCGACCAGTCGCTGATCGCGACCAACCGCGGCGCGATGGCGTTCTTCTGGACCAACGAGCTCGGTGCCCTGACCGACACCTCCGGACGTGACCTGGAGCTGCTGCGCTACCCCGGCGAGTCCCAGCACGAGCAGCCCGGCATGTTCTTCAAGCCGGCGATGTTCTACTCGGTCGCGTCGACCACGGCGCACCCGGAGGAGGCGGCGCTCTTCCTCGACTTCCTGCTCAACGACGAGCAGGCCGCGGACGTCATCAAGAGCGACCGCGGGCTGCCCGCCAACACCCGGATCCGCGAGCACGTCCTCGCGGACCTGAGCGACGCCGAGCAGCAGGCGGCCGACTTCCTCGCCGAGATCGAGGACGAACTGGCCACCCCGCCGCCGGTGCCGCCGGTCGGCGCGGGCGAGATCGTCTCGATCGTGCAGCGCATCAACGAAGAGGTGCTGTTCGGCCGGTTGAGCCCCGACGAGGCCGCGGCGCGGTTCCTCCAGGAGGCCAACGCCGCCATCGGCTGACCCCGACCACGGCGGGGGTCGTGCGCGCCCCGACCGCGACCCCCGCCGTCTCCACCCACCCGATCGACCCGAGGAGCCCGCGTGACGACCGACGCCGCCCCGCCCCGGCGCTATCTCGTCGTCGGCACCGGGCACCGCGCCGAGCTGTTCCTCGAGGCGCTGCGCACCACGCACCGCGACGTCGGCCGCGTGGTCGCGCTGTGCGACACCAATCCGACCCGCATGGCACACCACGCCGCCGCGTTCGGTGACGAGGTGCCCGCCACCTACCGTGCCGACGACTTCGCCCGCGCCCTGGACGAGCAGCGTCCGGACGGCGTCGTGGTGTGCAGCGTGGACGCCACCCACCACCGCTACGTCGTCCCCGCGCTGGCGGCCGGCTGCCACACCGTCGTGGAGAAGCCGCTGACCACCACGGCCGAGGCGTGCCGCGCCATCGTGGCCGCTGCCGAGCGCGGTCCCGGGCGGCTCACGGTCACCTTCAACTACCGCTACGCGCCCCGCAACAGCCGCGTGAAGCAGCTGTTGCTCGAGGGCGCGATCGGCAGGCCCACGTCGGTGCACTTCGAATGGGTGCTCGACACCGTGCACGGCGCCGACTACTTCCGCCGCTGGCACCGCGACAAGGCCAACTCCGGCGGCCTGTTCGTGCACAAGGCGACCCACCACTTCGACCTCGTCAACTGGTGGCTCGACGACGTGGCCGACACCGTCAACGCCCAGGCCGCGCTGCGCTTCTACGGCGACGTCAACGCCCGCGAACGCGGACTGGGCGAACGTCCGGCCCACGGTCGCGACCTGTTGGACGACCCGTTCGCGATCGACCTGGCCGGTGACGACCGGTTGCGGGCGCTCTACCTCGACGCGGAGGCCGAGGACGGCTACCGCCGCGACGTGGACGTGTTCGCGCCCGGCATCACGATCGAGGACAACCACGCCGTGCTGGTCCGCTACCGCCGCGGTGCCTTCCTGAGCTACGCGCTCAACGCCCACAGCCCCTGGGAGGGCTACCGCGTCGCGATCAACGGCACCCGGGGACGCCTCGAGCTCGACGTCGTCGAGCGGGCGGAGATCCTCCACGGCCAGGCCGCGGACGTCGTCAACGGCCGCCGCCGCGAGGTGGACCCCAGCGCCGTCGAGGTGGCGGACACGTCCGCGGTCCGCCGGCGCGGCACGCGGCTGGTGCTGCAGCGCCACTGGTCGCCCGCCGAGGTCGTCGACGTCGTGGAGGAGGGCGGCGGCCACGGCGGCGGCGACCGCCGCCTGCTCGACGACGTGTTCCGCGGCACGGATCCGGCCCGTGACCCGCTGGGCCGCGCGGCCGGCCACCTCGACGGCGTGCGCAGCGTGCTGGTGGGTGTGGCCGCCAACGCCTCGGCCGCCGCCGACGGCGCCCCGGTCCGCCTCACCGACCTCGACGTCCCGGTGGACCCGCCGGTGTCCGCCCCCACCTGAGCCCCCGATCTCCCCGGCCTCGCCCGACGACGCCGGACGACGCCAGCACCGACCACAGCGAGAGAGCACCACGAATGACGACCACGACGCTTCCCATCATCCTCAACGGTGTGACCGGTCGCATGGGCTACCGCCAGCACCTGGTGCGCTCGCTGCTCGCCCTACGCGACGAGGGCGGCCTGCCGCTGCGTGACGGGGTCCGCCTGCTGCCCGAGCCGATCCTCGTGGGACGCAACGAGCACAAGCTGCGCGACATCGCCGAGCGGCACGGCATCGCCCGCTGGACCACCGACCTCGACGGCGTCCTGGCGGACCCGGACGTGCCGGTCTACTTCGACGCCCAGGTCACCCAGGCCCGCGAGAAGGCGATCAAGGCGGCCATCGCCGCCGGCAAGCACGTCTACACGGAGAAGCCGACGGCCGAGAGCCTGGACGGTGCACTGGAGCTTGCCCGTCTCGCCGCCGACGCCGGCGTGAAGAACGGGGTCGTGCAGGACAAGCTGTTCCTGCCCGGCCTGATCAAGCTCAAGCGGCTGATCGACGGCGGCTTCTTCGGCCGGATCCTGTCGGTGCGCGGCGAGTTCGGCTACTGGGTCTTCGAGGGCGACTGGCAGGAGGCACAGCGCCCGAGCTGGAACTACCGCCGCGAGGACGGCGGCGGCATCGTCGTGGACATGTTCTGCCACTGGTCCTACGTGCTGCACGAGTTGTTCGGACGGGTCGAGGCCGTCACCGCCAAGGCCATCACGCACGTGCCCGAGCGCATCGACGAGCACGGCGAGCGTTACGCTGCCACCGCCGACGACGCCGCCTACGGCATCTTCGAGTTGGCCGGCGGGATCGTCGCGCAGCTCAACTCGTCCTGGTGCGTACGGGTCTACCGCGACGAGTTGGTCGAGTTCCAGGTCGACGGCACCCACGGCAGCGCGGTCGCCGGCCTGCGCGAGTGCCGCATCCAGCACCGCGCCACGACCCCGAAGCCGGTCTGGAATCCTGACCTGCCCGTCACCGAACGTTTCCGCGACCAGTGGCAGCTGGTGCCCGACAACGCCGAGTTCGACAACGGCTTCAAGGTCCAGTGGGAGCAGTTCCTGCGCCACGTCGTCGAGGACGCCCCCTTCCCCTACGGCTTCCTCGCCGGCGCCCGCGGCGTGCAGCTGGCGGCCCTGGGACTGCGCTCCTCCGACGAGGGCTGCCGCGTCGAGGTGCCGGAGCTGGAGCTGGCATGACCACGATCACCCTGCCCCGCCCCGACGGTCGTTACGAGCGGTTCGAGCTGTCACCGCCACCAGCGCTGCCGGTCCCGCCCGGCCCACCGCGCTCACGGGTCGTCTACGCCGCCGCCCACGTCGTGGCCGACCCGCTGAGCGACACGACCCCGGACGCGCCGGCCCGGCTGAACTGGGACGCGACGCTGGCGTTCCGCCACCATCTGTGGGACCTCGGGCTCGGTGTCGCCGACGCGATGGACACCGCCCAGCGCGGCATGGGTCTGACCTGGGACACGTGTGCGGAGCTGATCCGCCGCTCGGCCGCGGAGGCGGCCGGCCGCGGCGCCCGGATCGCCGTCGGCGTCGGCACCGACCACGCGGCCGCCGACCTGCCCGACACCAAGGCGGTCCTGGACGCCTACCGCGAGCAGCTCGAGGTCGTGGTGCCCACCGGCGCCACGCCGATCCTCATGGCCAGCCGGCAGCTCGTGCGTGCCGCCCGCGGACCCGAGGACTACCTCGAGGTCTACGGCCAGCTGCTCGACGACCTGCCCGACGGCGCGATCCTGCACTGGCTCGGGCCCATGTTCGACCCGGCCCTGGCCGGCTACTGGGGCGCGGCCGACGTCGCCGTCGCCACCGACCACGTGCTGGCGCTGATCGAGCGGCACGCCGACCGCGTCCAGGGCGTCAAGGTGTCGCTGCTCGACCTCGACCACGAGGTGGACCTGCGCCGCCGGCTGCCCGAGGGCGTCCGGCTGTTCACCGGCGACGACTTCCACTACCCGGAACTGATCGAGGGTGACGCGCAGGGGTACTCCGACGCGCTGCTGGGGATCCTGGACCCGATCGCACCGGTCGCGGCCGCGGCGCTGCAGGCGCTCGACGCCGGCGATCGGGACCGCTACCGCGAATTGCTGGCCCCGACCGTGCCGCTGGCCAGGCACGTGTTCGGCGCACCGACGAAGTACTACAAGGTCGGCATCGTCTTCCTCGCCTGGCTCGCCGGTCACCAGGCGGCGTTCGCCATGGTCGGTGGGCTGGCGTCCGGCCGCAGCCTGCCGCACCTCGCGGAGACGTTCCGGCTGGCCGACCGCGCGGGGCTGCTGCCCGACCCCGAGCTGGCCGCCGCGCGGATGCGGGCGCTGCTGGTCGTGCACGGCCTCGACGGCGGTGCCGTGAGCGGCGGAATCGGCCCCATGATGCCCTTGGAGGGGCCGATTGCGGTCTCGGAGGAGGGGACGTGAGCGCCGCCGACACCGCGACGAACGTCGACGCGCCGCTGGGCGCGCCGGCACGCGTGCCGACCCCGCCCGCGGGCGACCCGCGCCTCGCGCGCCTGGCGCTGAACCAGAAGACCACCGACGGTTGGGACCTGCAGGACCTGGTCGCCGGCTGCCTCGACGCGGGTCTGCCGGCGGTCGGGCTGTGGCGCGAGCCCGTCCAGGCCCACGGCGTCGAGCGCGCCGCCGCCCTGGTCCGCGAGGCCGGGCTGCGCGTGTCGTCGCTGTGTCGCGGCGGGTTCCTCACCACCGACGACCCCGCCGGGCGGCAAAACGCCCTGGCCGACAACCGGCATGCCATCGACGAGGCCGCGACCCTCGGCGCCCCGTGCCTGGTCATGGTGGTGGGCGGGCTGCCGGCGGGCTCGACCGACCTGCGGGGCGCGAGGGCCCGCGTCGCCGCCGCTCTCGAGGACCTCGTGCCCCACGCCCTGGACCGCGGGGTCCAGTTGGCGCTGGAGCCGCTGCACCCGCTGTTCTGCGCCGACCGGGCCGTGCTGTCGACCCTCGGGCAGGCACTGGACCTCGCCGCCCCCTATCCGGCGGAAGCGGTCGGCGTGGTCGTCGACGCCTACCACGTCTGGTGGGACCCGCAGCTGGACGCACAGATCGCCCGGGCGGCCGGCCGGATCGCCAGCTACCAGGTGTGCGACTTCGTCCTGCCGCTGGCCGACGACCCGCTGCTGTCGCGCGGGATGATGGGGGACGGGTTCGTCGACTTCGCGTCCCTGTCGCGCGCCGTGGCCGCGGCCGGCTACGACGGCGACGTCGAGGTGGAGATCTTCGACCGGGCCCTGTGGGACGCCGATCCGCGGCAGGTCGTGGACACGGTCAAGCGTCGCTACGTGGAGCTGGTGGAGCCGTCGCTGTGAGCCGGGTGCTGATCACCGGTGCGGCCGGGCGCCTCGGGCGCTCGACGGTCGCCTGGTTCCTGGCGCGCGGCCACGACGTCGTGGCCGTCGACCGGGTGGCACTCGATGCGACCAGCGAAGCGGCCGGTCACGCCGGCGCCGCACCGCGGACGGTGGTGGCCGATCTCACCGACGCCGACCGGGCCGCGCAGGTCGTCGCGGAGGCCCGTCCCGACGCGATCGTCCACCTCGCCGCCATCGCGGTGCCCTTCAGTGCCCCCGAGCCGACGATCTTCGCCGTCAACACCGCGATGGCGTTCAACGTCTGCCAGGCCGGCGCCGACGTCGGGGTCGACGCGGTCGTGGTGGCCTCCAGCCCCACGCCGATCGGCTACGGCAACCCACGCGGGTGGACGCCGCGGTACCTGCCGCTCGACGAGGACCACCCGCTCGAGCCGTGGCACGCCTACGGCCTGTCGAAGGTCGTCCTGGAGGAGACCGTCCGTGCCTTCGCCCGCGCCGCGGGCGACCGGACCCGCTTCCACGCCGTGCGCCCGTGCTACGTCATTGCACCGGAGGAGTGGGCCGGCGCGCCCACCCAGCAGGGCCACACCGTCCGCGAACGGTTGCTCGATCCCGCCCTGTCGGCCGTGGCGCTGTTCAACTACGTCGACGCCCGCGACGCCGCGGCGCTGTTCGAGTGCCTGGTGACGGCGGGCGACGAGGTCCCGAACGGCGAGGTGTTCTTCGCCGCCGCGCCGGACGCGCTGGCCACCGCCCCGCTGGCCGAGCTGCTGCCGGCCTTCCATCCGGGCACGACCACCGCGGCCACGGCCCTGACCGGCGACGCGCCGGCCTTCACCGCGGCCAAGGCGCAACGCCTCCTCGGCTGGACGGCCCGCCACACCTGGCGGCACGAACTGCACGACACCACCGACCTGCTCACGACGGCGCGCGCGGCCGCGCCGACGGCACCCGCCCAGGAGGGCTGACCCATGTTGCACGACGGCGTGCTGTTCTTCCCGGTGACCCCGTTCGACGAGACCGGCGCGGTCGCCACCGACGTCCTCGCCAAGCACGTCTCCGACCGGCTGGCACACGACCCGGGCGGCGTGTTCGTCGCCTGCGGGACCGGCGAGTTCCACGCCCTGGACACCGACGAACACGCCATCGCGACCCGGGCCGCCGTCGAGGTGGTCGCCGGCCGGGTCCCCGTGGTGGCCGGTACCGGCGGGCCGCTGCCGCTGGCGCGCACCTGCGCCCGGCAGGCGCAGGCGGCCGGCGCCGACGCGCTGCTGCTGCTGCCGCCCTACCTGGTCGGTGGCCCCGCGCGGGGCGTCGTGGACTACGTCATGGGTGTCGCCGACGCCAGCGACCTGCCGGTGATCCTCTACCAGCGCAGCCAGGTTCGTTTCGACGTGGACGGGCTGCGCCGCCTCGCCGCCCACCCCAGGGTGATCGGGCTGAAGGACGGCACCGGGGACTTCGACCTCCTGCAGCGGCAGCTACTGGCGCTGCGGGCCGATCTCGGCGACGCGCTCGGCCACGACTTCCTGCTGTTCAACGGGTTGCCGACCGCGGAGTTCACGATGCCCGCCTATCGTGGCATCGGGATCACGCGCTGGTCGTCGGCGGCGTTCGCCTTCGTGCCGGAGCTGGCCCGCGCGTTCCACGACGCACACGTCGGCGGTGACGTGGCGCGCGAGCGCGAGCTGCTGAGCCGTTTCTACGCCCCGCTCGTGGTCCTGCGCGACCGGGTCCCCGGCTACGCCGTGTCGCTGGTCAAGGCCGGCGTACGGCTGCGTGGCCTCGAGGTGGGGCCGGTCCGTGCCCCACTGGCCGAGCCGACCGCCGAGGACCTGGCCGAACTCGAGCGCCTGATCGCGCTCGGCCTCGAGCTCGCCGATGGCTGACCGACTCGCGATCGAGGAGCTGAGCACGCGACACCTCGTGCTCGAGCTGGCACGACCGTGGGGTCCGGACGTGCCCCACAACCACCTGATCGTGGTCGACGTCACGCTGTCCGACGGCAGCGTCGGGACCGGCGTGAGCTGGACACCGCGCGTCGGTCCCGAGGCCGTGCAGGCACTGCTCGACCACGACGTGCGGCGGGTGGTGGCCGGCATGCCGGCCGAGCCCGAACTGGTCTGGGACCGCCTGTGGGAGCGCCTGCACGAGGGTGGCAGCGGTGGCCTGACGACCATCGCGATGGCCGGCCTCGACCTCGCCCTGTGGGACGCCCGCGGCAAACGCCAGGGCCGCAGCCTGGTGGACCTGCTCGGACGCCGGCACGACGAGGTGCCGACCTACGGCAGCGGGATCAACCTCCACTACCCGCTGGACGACCTGCTGTCGCAGGTGCAGGGCTGGGTCGACGACGGCCAGACCGCCGTCAAGATCAAGGTCGGGCGGCCGCGGCTGTCCGAGGACGTGCAGCGGGTGGCGGCCGTCCGCGAGGTGCTCGGCCCCGACCGTGCGCTGATGATCGACGCGAACCAACGCTGGGACCTGCCCACGGCCAGACGTGCCATCGACGCCCTGGCGCCCTACGACCTCCACTGGGTCGAGGAGCCGCTGCTGGCCGACGCGACCTGGGCCTACGCGCAGCTGCGCCGGTCCGTGGACGTGCCGATCGCGCTGGGCGAGAACGCCCACACCGTCCACCGGTTCCGCGACCTGCTGGACGCCGGTGCGGTCGACGTGGTGCAGCCGAACGTGGTCCGCGTCGGCGGCATCACCCCGTTCCTGCGCATCGCCGAGATGGCCGCCACCTATGGCGTCGGCCTGGCCCCGCACCTGCTGCCCGAGCTTTCCGGGCAGCTGGCACTCTGCCTGCCGGGACCGACCTGGGTCGAGGACGTCGACCGCGCGTCCTTCGCGGCCCTCGGCGCACTCGCGGAACCCTGCGGTGTCACCTGCGTCGCCGGCCGGCTGACCGCCGCGACCGGACCCGGACTCGGCCTGTGCTTCGTCGACCGCCTCCCGGACCCGACGACCGACCCCCGAAAGGCCTGACATGACCTCGACCGAGATCCCCGCGGTGGTCACCGGGGACGCCGGCATCGCGCTGGCCGACGTCACCGCCGCCGCCCGGACGGCGGCCGGCTGGCTCGCGGAGACCAGCCTCGACGCGCGTGCGGAGCTGCTGGAGGCGGTCGCCGACGCGCTCGACGCCCACGTCGACGAGCTGGTCGCGATCGCCGACCGCGAGACCGCCCTGGGCACGACCCGCCTGACCGGGGAGGTGGCCCGCACGACCGGGCAGCTGCGGCTGTTCGCGTCCGCCGTGCGCGAGGGCAGCCACCTCGAGGTCACGATCGACCACGCCGACCCCGACGCCACGCCGCCGCGGCCGGACCTGCGCCGGATGCTGGTCCCGCTCGGACCCGTGGCCGTGTTCACCGCCTCCAACTTCCCGTTCGCCTTCAGCGTCGCCGGCGGCGACACCGCTTCCGCGCTGGCCGCCGGCTGTCCCGTCGTGGTCAAGGCCCACTCCGGCCACGCCGAGCTCTCGCGCCGCACGGCCGGGGTCGTGGCGGACGCGCTGCGCGCCGCCGGCGCACCCGCGGGGGTCTTCGCGCACGTCGAGGGCCGCGAGACCGGCGTGGCGCTGGTCCAGGACCCGGCGATCCGGGCGGTCGGCTTCACCGGGTCGCTGGGCGGCGGCCGGGCGCTGTTCGACCTGGCCGCAGGTCGCCCCGACCCGATCCCGTTCTACGGCGAGCTCGGCAGCATCAACCCGGTCGTGGTGACCCGCGCGGCCGCCACGGCCCGCGGGCGGCAGCTGGCGGCCGGACTGACCGGCTCCTTCACGATGGGGGTCGGCCAGTTCTGTACGAAGCCCGGCGTGCTGCTCGTCCCGGCCGACGTCGGCTTCGAGGACGCCGTCGTGGCGGCCGTGACCGACGCGGGCGGGCGACCGCAGCGGATGCTGACGACCCGGATCGCCGAGCAGTTCCGCGACGGCACGGCCGCGCTGGCCGACTCGGCGGCGGTCCAGACCCTGGTCGGCCCGGGCGAGACCGTCGAGGGCGCCGCCACGCCGCAGGTCTTCGCGACCGACGTCGCGGCCCTGCTCGCCGACACCGACCACCTGCTGGAGGAGCGTTTCGGCCCCGCCTGCCTGCTGGTGCGCTACCTCGACGAGGAGGAACTGCACGCGGCCATCGAGGTGCTGCCGGGCAGCCTGACCGCCACCATCCACGCGGAGCCCGACGAGGACGTCGCCGACCTGGCGCGTCGTCTGCGCGAGCTCGCTGGGCGGGTGCTGTTCGGCGGCTGGCCGACCGGCGTCGCCGTCACCTGGTCGCAGCACCACGGCGGTCCGTGGCCGGCCACCACCGCGCCGCTGCACACGTCGGTCGGCGTCTCCGCGATCCGTCGCTTCCTGCGACCGGTCACGTACCAGGACGCCCCTGCGTCGGCGCTGCCGGCCGCGCTGCAGGAGGCCAACCCGCTGGGGGTTCCACGTCGCGTGGACGGGCACCTCGAGGTACCCGGCGCCGGCGGTCCGTCGGACGCGACCTAGGCTGCGCCGCACCCCACCGGTGGGGCGTCGCGAACAGCAACGAGGTGGTCGTGCGGGTCCTCATCGCGCCCGATTCGTTCAAGGGCACGCTGACGGCGACCGAGGCCGCCGTCGCGATCGCGGACGGGTGGCGCGGCGCACGGCCGGACGACGTCGTGGAGCGGTGCCCGCTGTCGGACGGTGGTGACGGCCTGCTCGAGGTGGTGGCCGCCGGCGGTGGGTGGACGTGGCACTCGGCCGAGGTCGAGGACCCGCTGCGGCGGGCCTGTCGGGCCCGGTGGCTGCGCCGCGAGCGCCGCGCGGTCGTGGAGTCGGCTGCCGCCTGCGGCCTGCACCTGCTGACCGAGGCGGAACGGGCGCCGCGGCGGCTGTCGACGTTCGGCGTCGGCCAACTGCTCGACGCCGCGGTCGACGGTCGCGTCGAGCAGGTCTTCGTCGGCCTCGGTGGGTCGGCCACCTCCGATGGCGGTCTCGGCCTGCTCGCCGCGCTGGGTGTCGACCTGCGCGACGCCGCCGGGACGGCGGTGGGCGCCGCCGGGGCGCCGGACCTCGACCGGGTCGACCGCGCCCTGCCCGGCCCCGCGGCGAGGTGGCGGGCCGTCGACCTGGTCGTGGTCAGCGACGTCACGACCACGCTCCCCGACGCCGCGCGCGTCTTCGGGCCGCAGAAGGGCGCCTCGCCGCAGGACGTGGAGGTGCTCACGCGCGGACTCGGACGGTTGGCGGACGCGGTCGAGCGCGGGTTCGCGCTGCCCGGGCTCCGAGACCAACCGGGCACCGGCGCCGCTGGTGGCCTGGGGTTCGCCTTGGCCGCCCTCGGCGCTCGGGTCGTCGACGGCGCCCGCCACGTCGCCGAAGTGGTCGGGCTCGCCGAGCGCGTGGCCTCGGCCGACCTCGTGGTGGTCGGTGAGGGGCAGCTGGACGCGACCTCACTGCAGGGCAAGGTCGTCGGCGCGACCGCCGCGCTCGCCCGCGAGCACGGCGTGCCGGTGGCGGCGGTGGTCGGGCGGGCCGTCGACCGGCCGGCCTCGCTGGTCGCCGTCGAGGAGGCGTCGCCGGCGGGCCCGGGCCCGGAGCCGGGGGCGGACGTCCGTCGGGCCGCGGGCCGGTTGGCCGCCACACTGACGAGGGCCGGCGGTTCGGGACCGGAGTGATCATTTCGGACTGGACCAAACGGATCTGACCGAGTAAGGCGGGGTGGCCGAGCGGTCCATGGCCTGTTCTGGTCACTCTCCGTGGCTGCACCTGCGCACATCGGGCTTGACGCGCTAGTGCGAGTCGGCATACGACTATGGCGGCTGGACCGAACGTTCGGGCGCTCCAGCTGCCGCATGACACGGCCCTGTCGGAGGGTCGCGCGTGTCGGCGGTCGGTGAACCGGGGGGTGAACGCCGGCCGAGGGGAGGAGACTGGGAGCGCGGGGCACCGGCTGCCGCACCAGGGGCGCGCTGGGAGCGCATCGATCACCGCGGGGGAGTGGCGGTGAACGATGCCGGCGTCCCCTGGGACGGCTGCCGGCGTCCCCGGCCCTGGCCTGCCCATGCCCGAGACTGGGAGCAGGTCAGATGGAACGAACGCATTCGCGCCTCGCGGCGGTGACGGTCACCGCCGCGATGGTCGCCCTTCTGGTGCCGGTGGCATCGGGAACGGAGGCGGCGGCGCAGTCCACGGTGCCGGCATCGGGGTTCCTCACGGGCCCCAACGACGGGGCACCCGAGGACATCGCCACGAGCTACTTCCGCGAGGAGGCGGCCACCTACGGACTGTCCAGCAGCGACGTCGCCGACCTGGCGGTGCGCTCGAGCTACGTCAGTCGTCACAACGGCGTCACGCACGTCAACCTCAACCAGCGGTACGAGGGACTCGAGGTCTTCGGTGCCGACACGACGGTCAACATCGCGGCCGACGGCAGCGTCGTGTTCGTGGGTGGTGCGTCGGTCAGCGGGCTCGCCGCGGCGCCGACGGACGCGGATCTGACCGCGGCCGACGCGGTCGAGGCCGCCGCCGAGGCCCTGGACCTCGACGAACCCGAGGACCTGCGCACGCTGCGGCGCCGGACCGGGCCGGCCCGGGAGACGGTGCTGAGCGACGGCGGCATCTCCGACGAGCCGATCCCGGCCCGCCTCGGGTGGCAGCCCACCGACAAGGGCCTGCGGCTCGCCTGGCAACTGGTCATCGACGACGCCTCGGACGTCCACCTGTGGAACGCCACGGTGGACGCGAAGACCGGTGAACTGCTCGACGTCGACGACTGGACCTCGCACGACCACGAGGACGACCTGACCGCGACGCTCTCGCGCGCAGGTGGGCCGTCGTCGTCGGCCTCGTCCGCACTGGCCGCGCTCGCGCCGCCGAGCCGTGTCGAGGACGGGTCGAGCTACCGGGTCTTCGCCTTCCCGGCGGAAACGCCCAACGACGCCCCCACGACCCTGGTGACCGAACCGGCCGACGCCGAGGCGTCGCCGTTCGGCTGGCACGACACCGACGGTGCGCACGGGGCGGAGCACACGACCACGCGTGGCAACAACGTGCACGCGTACTTCGACCAGGACGCCAACAACCAGCCCGACCCCGGGTTCGACCTGGACGGCGGGGCCGGCCTGACCTTCGACCACGAGCCCGACCTGCACGAGCACGCACAGAACTACCGTGAGAGCGCGCTCACCAACCTGTTCTACTGGAACAACCTGTTCCACGACCTCGCGTGGCGCTACGGCTTCGACGAGGCGTCGGGCAACTTCCAGCAGAACAAGTACGGCGCGACGCAGGCCAACGGCAACCCCGTCCCCGGTGGCGACCACGTCCGCGCCGAGGCCGCTGACGGCGGTGGCACCAACAACGCGAACTTCTCCACGCCGGCCAACTACGGCGGCACGCCGCGCATGCAGATGTTCCTGTGGCCGGGCAACCAGTTCGGTTCCCAGAATCAGATCATCGTGGACGGCGTCGGCGAGTTCGGCGCCGGCTGGGCGCGGTTCGCACCGGCCCCGACCGCCGCGGGCCTGTCCGACCGGGAGATCGTCTACGCCGGCACCGGCTGCAGCGCGGGGCTGTACCCGACCGAGCTACCCGCCGGACCGTGGATGGCGATCGTCGACGGTGGCACGACGGGTGGGCTGTGCACCAACCCGATCCGTGCGCAGGTGGCCCAGTCCCTGGGCGCCGACGCGCTGGTCGTCGCCCACAACACCACGGCGGCGGCGCCCATCCTGACCGGGGCCATCACCCTGCCGCGGGTCGAGATCCCGGTCGTCAGCATCACGCAGGCGGACGGGAACACCATCAAGGCCGCCGTCGCCGACGGGTCGACCACGGGCGCGGTGCGCAAGCACCCCGACCACCCCGGCATCCGCGACGGTGACCTCGAGGCCGGCATCATCATCCACGAGTACGGCCACGGCGTGTCGAACCGGCTCACCGGTGGTCCCGGGATCAACTGCCTGTCGGGCAACGAGCAGGCCGGTGAGGGCTGGAGCGACTACCTCGCGATCGCCCTGCTGATCGACCCCGAACTCGACGACCCCGAGGGGCCGCGTGGCATGGGCCCCTACGCCCTGTTCCAGGACTCGCGTGAGGGCAACGGCATCCGCCCGCGCCCGTACTCGCGCAACTGGGACATCCAGCCCTTCAGCTACGACAGCATCAAGACCGGCGGGTGGCTGAACGGCACCTCGCTGGCGCTGCCGCACGGCCTCGGGCACGGCTGGGCCGCGGTGCTGTGGGACATGACCTGGGATCTCATCGACAAGCACGGGTTCAACCCCAACGTCTACGAGGACTGGAGCACCGGCGGGAACAACCTCGCCTACCAGCTCGTCATGGACGGGATGAAGTTCCAGGGCTGCGGCCCCGGTCTGGTGGTGGCCCGCGACGCGATCATCGCCGCGGACGCCGCCCTCACCGGTGGTGACAACGCCTGCACCCTGTGGGCGTCGTTCGCCCGTCGCGGTCTGGGCTACAGCGCCGTGCAGGGCACGACCAACCGCAACGACAACGACGAGGCGTTCGACACCCATCCGGCGTGTCAGAACGGCTTCCAGTCACCGGTCCGTGCCGGTGCCGGTCAGCTCAACACGGTCGGCGCCGGCTCGACCGTGCCGATGCGGTTCGACCTCGGCGCCAACCGTGGCAAGGACGTCCTCGCCACCAACTCCCCGTACTCCCGGCAGGTCGACTGCGACACGCTCGCCGTCGTGAGCCAGGACCCGAACTTCACCACCCCACGTGCCGCGCCAGTCGCGGCCGACAGCCCCGGCAACGCGAGTCTGTCGGTCACCAACCGCGGGATCTACTCCTTCAACTGGAAGACCGCCGAGGGTTGGGTCGACACCTGTCGTGAGTTCGTGCTGACGCGGGACGACGGCCAGCAGCACCGGGCCTTCTTCCGGTTCGTCGAGGCGGACTGACGCCACCTGGCGCAGGCCGCTGGCCTGCCTATCCTGACGCGGGGTGGGGACCGACATGGTCTCCACCCCGCGCCACCCGTCACGAGGCAGGCATGCGGTACCCCGACGCTCGGCCCACCGCCCGGCCCACCCGACCGCGGCGTCACGTCATGGCGCTGGCGGCAGTCGTGATGCTGGGGCTGGCCGTGACGGCGTGCGGCGGGGACGCGGGAACGGATGCGCCGGCCCCCGGGGCCGACGAACCGTCTCCGGACGATCCCGCGGCGCTGCCGGAGGACCAGACGTCGGGCGACGACGTTCCCGCGTCGGGCGAGGACGAGCCCGCGTCGGGCGACGGGCCGGCACCCACCGTCGACGACGGCGACCCGGCCAGCGACCTGCCCGAGGGGGCGACGCTGGTGACCGAGGACGACGACGGTCGCACCATCCCGCTGACCGTCGGGGACCTGCTGGTCGTGCGGTTGTCCAGCGCGTGGTCCTGGGACCAGGCCGGCGCCACCGGCGCGCTGGAGATCACGCCCGTCGACCACTTCGCCGACCCCGGCTACGCCGAGTGGCACGTCACCGCCGGCGCGGCCGGTCCGGCCGAGCTGGCCTTCGACGGCAGCCCGAACTGCGCCGACGAGCAGGCATGCCCACCCCGCACCGTCACCGTGTCCCTGGACGTGCTCGAGGCGAGCGCGTAGGCGGCCCCAGCGCCGGATGAATTCGGCAGCGGCTGTTGCTGGATAGCCCATCAGCACGGCGGCTGGCGGTGACCTCCGCGTCGCCAGGCATCCGGCACCTACGGCGGTTTCCGACGTGCTGACCTCCGGGGCGGACCGCGCGCCCGCCCACTCCCTGAGCATGGCCAGGTTTCCGGCGCTCCGGCGGTTGGACCGGGCCGCGCGCCCGCCCACTCCCTGAGCATGGCCAGGTTTCCGGCGTTCCGGCGGTTGGGCCGGCCGAGCTCCCGACCCACTCCCTGAGCATGGCCAGGTTTCCAGCGTGCCGACGTCCGGGGCGGACCGCGCGCCCATGCGATGGTCGACCAGGAGAACCCGCCCGTAGGGGGCCAACCAGCCGACTCGACGAGGGTGACGATGTGGGGTGGCGGTTACCGCGGTCGGGTGCGTGTTCACCTCGGTCAGGAGCCGCTGGCGACGACCGATCGCTCCAGCACGGCGATGAGCTCGTCATGGTCGGTGGGGGTGATCAGCTCGTCGAGGTCCACCGGCCGATCATCGAGACGTAGCCGCAGCAGCCCGAGGCCGATCGCTTCCTCTGCGGCCGCGATCAGCAGCTCCGCATCGAGAAGGCGGGGCTCGCGCATCCGGAACCCGTCGCTGTGGCGGACCGCATCCGCAGGCTGTACGAGACCGCAGAACACCGGACCGGGACCGGCGTTGTAAGCCGCCACCTCGCCGTGGATACGGGTACGGACCACGTCTCGGACGCTCACCTCGTCAGGCAGGTCGGCGACCCGGGCACCACCGAGCACGTGCCCTGCCCGGCTCTGGTCTCGCATCATGATCTCGGCCATGGGCACCAGCGTAGGTCGTCGCCGCTCCACACCGGCTCGTAGGGGCGGAGGTCGAATCCGGGCGGCAGGTGACCCGGTAAGAAGCGCCCGGATCCACTTGGTCGCCCGCGGCGGTTATCGCCCGGTTGGCGATTGACCGGTGCGTTCTCCGATGCGTCGTGTGCTCGAGTCTTCGCGTCCGGCATGATGGAGGGCCGACATCGGATGACGAGAGCGGCTGTGGCAGACGCCGAGTGGCCCGAGGTGTTGCTGACGGAGCGCACTCGGCTTCGCCCGGTTCGGGTGGACGACGCTCCAGCCGTGTTCGCGTCGTACGCCGCGGATGAGCGTGTCACCCGATTCTTGACCTGGGCGCCGAACAAGACCGTCGACGACGTGCGCGCCTTCCTCGCGCGTCTGATGGAAGACATCTTGCGCGGGAGACAGTTCGCTTGGGCCATCCAGAGCCGAGGTGACGAGCGGCTCATCGGGATGGTGAACGCGCGCGTGCAGGCCCACATGGTCGAACTGGCCTACGTGCTGGCCTACGACCGGTGGGGGCAGGGCTTGATGTCGGAGGCGGTGGCCGCTGTCGTGGAGGCGGCACAGCGCAAGCCCCAGGTGTTTCGGATCTGGGGGTACCACGATGTCGACAACCCGGCATCGGGCCGCGTGATGCAGAAGGCCGGGCTCGAGCACGAAGGTCGCCTTCGGCGCTGGGCGTTGCACCCGAACGTCTCGCGCACGCCCCGCGACGTCGAGGTCTACTGCTGGGTGCGGTAGCACTTCAGCGCCGCCCGCCATGCTCAGCGCCGGCAGGAGCGGAGCAGCCGGTGCTGTCGTGGCCGCGGTAGCGTCGGGCCGAGCAGCAGACGTGGGGGCCGCGTGCACCTTGATCCAGACATCCGAGCCTTCTACGAACGTGGGGCGGAGGCCGACCGATTACGTGGAGGGTTCCCGTCGGGTCCGTTGGAACTCGAGCGGACGAAAGAGCTCATCGATCGCTCCCTGCCCGACGGCAGCCTGCAGATCTTGGGCGTCGGTGGTGGCCCTGGGGTGTATGCCTCGTGGCTGATGGATGGCGGCCACGCGGTCTGCTTGGTGGACCCTGTTCCGTTGCACGTCGAGCAAGCGGCCGCGGCTGGCGTGGATACGGCACTCGGTGATGCTCGTCGTCTGACTCAGCCGGACGCCTCGGTCGACGTGGTGCTGATGCTCGGTAGCCCATGGTTGCGGAAGCGGTCGCAAACGGCGCGTTCCGGGGCGGGGCAACGGTGTTCACCAACGCCTACTTCCACCTCCCGAGCGAGCTCGCCAGCGAGGTCGAAGCCGCCGGCTTCCAGGAGGCAGAGGTCTTCAGCATCGAGGGCCCAGGTTTCCTGGTCCACAACTTCGAGGAGCGCTGGGCAGACCCGGCGCGCCGCGAGACCCTGCTGGCCACCGCCCGTCTCGTGGAGACGGAACCAGAGATGCTGGCCGCGGCCAGCCACCTGCTGACCGTTGCGAGGAAGCCTGAGACGATTCGCTGATCGCGCGGCAAGCGCTACCTGCCGGTCGTGTCGGATGCCTCCCGACGTTTTGCGCTCACCCGTTGAGCCCGCACCCCTTCTGCGCACCACTCGGGCCTGTCTCCACGACACCCGCTGCCGAACTCAGCGCCCGACCAACGGCAGACCCGTGATGGCCTCGATCATCTCGCTGGCGCGGGTGGCAGCGGCCGCCGGCGTGAGCCGGCCGGTCAGAACCGCCTCGCACATCGCCTGCAGTTGCACCGACACGCGCACGTACGCCGCCGTCTGTGGTCGCACGGCGGCCTGGTCGACCAGCGACGACGTCAGCGCCAGCAGCGGCGAGTCCCCGGTCGTGCGCTGCACGGCCGACCGGCGCGGCGGAATGCGTCCCGTGTGGCGCGCCATGCGCACCACACGGTCGGTGTCGACGAGGTGCTCGAGTGCGCGCATGGCCAGCTTCGGATTGGCCGCCTGCCGCAGGATCACGTACGTCATGCTGCCCAGGACGCACGCCGGCGCCCCGCGCGGTCCCGCCGGCACCGCCACGAAGCCGACGTGGTCCCACAGCCGGTCCACGGGGACGTTCATCGAGTCGGCGATGGTCCCGGCCTCGTAGCTGCCGCCGAAGCTGAACGCCGCCGCACCCTCGGCGAGCAGTCGGGCGGGACGGTCCCACGGCCACCGGACCGCGTCCCGCGAGAGCAGCCCCCCGGTCACCAGCGACTGCAGGAAGGTCAGTGCCTCGACGGTGTTGGGCGAGTCCAGCCGGATGCCGTCGTCGCCGAGCACCTCGGCGCCGTTGGCCGCGAGCAGGGCGACGAGGCAGTACGTGGTCGTCTCGTCGGCGCGGGTGCCACCCGGCAGCGCGATCGGGTGGGTGATCCCGAGTGCGGCGGCGTCGCGGGCGGCGGCGGCGAGTTCCTCCCAGGTCGTGGGCGCGGCCCGGCCGAGCCGGTCCAGGACGTCGCGGCGGTACCAGAGTCCGGCGACGTCCGCGTCGGCGCAGACGCCGTAGGGCCGCTGCTCGTGCAGGCCCGCCTTCACGCACGCGTCGAGGAAGTCGCGGTCGTGCTCGTCGTGCATCCAGCCCTGGTCCAACTCGTCGAGCGGGTACAGGAAGCCGGCCGCGGCCAACTCCGCGACCCACACGGCGTCCAGCAGCGCCACGTCGGGAGCCCGGCCCTCGGCCACGGCGCGGGTCAGCGTCGCGTGCAGCGCGGGCCGGGCGACGGTCGCCACGTTGAGCGTGACCTCCGGTGGTGGCGACTCGCGCACGATGCGGTCCCAGGCGCCCTCGGTGAGCAGGACCCGCAGCTCCGGCCCGTCGCTGCGCCGATGCTGCCAATGCGGGTTGACGTACGTGCCGCTGCCGCGCCGGCGCAGGACGACGCCTTCGTCGGCGAGTTCCTTGAGGGCGCGGTTGACCGGGCTACGGCTGATGGCGAAGCGCTCGCACAGGTCGTGCTCGGTGGGCAGCTGGCCGTCGGCGCCGTACGCGCCGTGGAGGATCTCTTCGAGCAGCAGCGTCTTGAGCTGGTAGTAGATCGGTACCGGCTGCGAGGGGTCGATGGTCACGGTCGGTCCTCGTTGACGTCGGCGGCCGGCACCGCGCGCCGTTGCCCCGCCCCGAACCCGGGTTGTACCGGATGCCGCGACGTGACACGCCGGTGGCGCGACATCGGACTTGACGCCACCCGCCGCCCGACTAAGTTTGTCACAAAGACATGACAAAGAGGCAATCGGCGGTGGCGGGGAGGGCGCCACGGCCGGGCCCGGGCGGGAGCATGCACGCGATGACGATGGCGGACGTCGATCTGGCGGCGGCGGCACGACAGGTGCTGGACGCGAACTGGATGGGGCACGCCACGCGTCCGTCACCGCGTCTGTACCCGCACCAGTGGAGCTGGGACTCCGCATTCATGGCGATGGGGCAGGCGACCCACGATCCGGCGCGCGCGCAGCAGGAGCTGCGCAGTCTGTTCGCCGCCCAGTGGAGCAATGGTCTCGTACCCCACATCGTCTTCAGCGAGGGTCAGGGCCGCTACTTCCCGGGGCCGGACTTCTGGCAGAGCCCACGCTGCCCGTACGCGCCGCGCCGGCCGCTGACCTCGGGCATCGTCCAGCCGCCGGTGCACGCGATCTCGGCGTGGCGGGTGTTCCGCCAGCTGCCGGACGCGGACGAGGGGCGCGCCTTCCTCGCCGAGCTGTTGCCGCGGCTGGCGGCCTGGCACGCCTACCTGTACCGCGAGCGGGCCGACGAGCACGGCTTGGTGGAGATCTGGCATCCCTGGGAGTCGGGGATGGACAACTCGCCGCTGTGGGACGAGGCGCTGGCACGCATCGAGCCGGCGCCCGGCGAGGTACCGCCCTACGAGCGGATCGACCTCGACTACGCCGACGTTACCCACCGGCCGACCGACCGCGAGTACGACCGTTACGTCTATCTCGTCGCCCTGATGCGCGAGGCCGCCTACCTCCCCGACCGGATCCGGCCGCGGTTGCCGTTCGCGGTCCAGGACGTGCTGTTCAACGCACTGCTGGTCCGCGCCGACCGTGACCTGGCACACATCGCCCGGGAGGTGGGCGCGGACCCACGCCCGTTCGAGGAGTGGGCAGACTGGACCGCCACGGGCATCGACGCCCGGCTGTGGGACGAGGCACGAGGCCTGTACCTCGACTTCGACGTCCGCGCGGGCCGAGCGATCGACGTGCGCTCGGGAGGTGGGTTCGCGCCGCTGCTGGCCGGCGTACCCGACGAGGTGCGGGCGCGGCGGCTGGTGGAGACGCTGGACCGCTTCGCCGTCGCGCATGACGGCGAGGGTTTGCTCGTGCCGAGCCTCGACCTCGACGACCCGCGCTTCGAACCCGCCCGCTACTGGCGGGGGCCGGTGTGGCCGGTCGTGCAGTGGGTCGTGCAGGCCGGGCTCGAGGAGTACGGCTTCCGAAGCCGGGCGGCGCGCGTCCGGGCCGGGCTGACCGGTCTGGTCGATCGCTCCGGCTTCTGGGAGCACTACGACCCCACCAGCGGTCGGGCCAACGGTGGGGAGCAGTTCGCCTGGACGGCGGCGATCGTCCTGGACGTGCTGCAGGCCGGTTCGGGGGACCGGCCGGCGGGGGAACCGACGATCCCGGACGGCTCCGGGACCTGACGAAGAACGGCGAACGCGACCGGCGGGCACCCGGCCCGCCACGGAACATCGGGAGAGAACGATGACGCATCTCAGCACCAGCGCGCCCCCGGGCGTGCGCCGATGGCGGGGGCTCGCCGCCGCGCTGGCCGGAGCCCTGCTCCTGGCCGCCTGCGGCGGTGGCTCGACCGCCGACCTCGAGCCCGACGAGCTCGCGGGGGAAGCCGACGCCGACGAGGACGCCGACGAAGGCGACGGGGACGCGACCGCCGGCGCCGGTGGCGACCTCGACCTGACCCTGCTGTCCACCCAGCTGCGGCCGGTCGAGGAGGCCGAGGCCGTCCGCAACGTCGTGCTGGCCGACTTCCCCGGCACGGTGGAGTTCATCGGTGAGGACGACGGCCCGTTCGTGGACCGCATCCTCGCCGAGGCCGAGGCGGGCAGCGGCTCGGTCGACGTCATCGGCGCCCTCCACGGCGACTTCGGCACGTTCGCGGCCGAGGACGTCCTGATGGACCTCTCCGATCTGCTCGAGGAACTGTCGGCCGACCGCGAGTTCCCGGACAGCCTCGTCGAACTGACCCGGTTCGGCACCGACGCCGTCTACTACATCCCCTGGGTGCAGGCCACCTACGCGATGGTCGCCAGCACCGAGGCGATCGAGTACCTGCCCGACGGCGCCGACCTGCAGGCGCTGACGTACGACGAACTGCTGGAATGGGCCCGTGTGCTCGAGGAGGAGACCGGCGCGCCGCAGTTCGGGCTGCCGGCGGGCGAGGACGGGCTGCTGCACCGCTTCTTCCAGGGCTTCCTGTACCCGGCGTTCACGGGTGGGCTGAACACGACGTTCACCAGCGACGCCGCGGTCGAGGGCTGGAGCTGGCTGCAGGACGTCTGGGAGCACACCAACCCGCAGTCCACGACCTACGGCTTCATGCAGGAGCCGCTGCTGTCCGGTGAGGTGATGGTCGCCTGGGACCACACGGCGCGGCTGATCGGCGCGCTCGAGGAGCGGCCGGACGACTTCGTCGCCTTCCCGTCACCCGTTGGGCCCGAGGGGCTCGCCTTCATGCCCGTCGTCGGTGGACTCGGCATCCCGGCGACCTCGCCGGATCCCGAGGGGGCCAGGCAGCTGATCGAGTACCTGACCCGGCCCGACGTCGCCGCGCTGACCCTGCGCGAGACGGCGTTCTTCCCCGGCACGGGTGACGAACTGCCCGACGACCTCGAGGGCGGGGTCGGGGCGCTGGCCGAAGTGGTCGCGGCCCAACAGGACAGCCCGGATGCGCTGCCCTCGCTGCTGCCGATCGGCCTCGGCGACCAGGGCGGCGCCTACAACAAGGTCTTCCAGGACAGCTTCCGCGCGATCATCCTGCAGGGCAGCGACCCCGCCGGCGTGCTCGAGTCGGAAGCCGCCAACCTGCAGTCCGTCCTGGACGCCGCGGGCGCGGCGTGCTGGGAGCCGGATCCCGACACGGGCGACGTCTGCCAGGTCGGCTGACCCTTCCCGGGCCGCGGCGCGCGCGCCGCGGCCCGGACCCACGCGTCCCTCGGGCGGGGCCCCTCCGCGCACCTCCCGCCCCGCCCGGGGGGCGCACCACGCCGGAGTCAGGGAGAGCCTGCCGTGGCCGCCACCGACACCCCCGACCGCACCAGGCGACTGGGGCACCTGGGCCTGGCGCCCTACGTGCTGTTGCTGCCGTCCCTCGTGTTCCTCGCCGTCTTCTTCGCGCGTCCGATGGTCGACGCCTTCACGCTCGCCTTCGAGGATCCCTCCGGTGGGTTCGGCCTCGAGCCGATCCGGCAGATGATGGCCGACTCGCGCTTCGGTGAGGCGCTGCGGACGACCTTGATCCTGCTGGTGGCCATCGTGCCGGTGCAGTTCGTGCTGGCGATGTCGATGGCACTGGTCATCAACGCCAAGCTCAAGGGCCAGAGCGTCTGGCTCTACATCTACGCCATCCCCCTGGCCGTCTCCGAGCTGGCGGCCGGCATCATCTGGCTGTCCATCTTCACCCAGCGCGGCTGGCTCAACAGTTGGCTGATCCAGACCGGCCTGCTGGAGCAACCCTTCGACTTCCTCGGCTACCAGAACCGCGGCTGGCTGATCGCCGCGATCGTGCTGGCCGAGGCCTGGCGGGCGACGTCGATCATCATGATCATCCTCGTCGCCGGCCTGCAGTCGATCCCGAGCGACTACCTCGAGGCCGCGGAGATCTACGGCGCGAACCTGTGGAAGCGCATCCGGTACGTGATCCTGCCGATGCTGCGCCCGAGCCTGCAGGTGGCCCTGATCCTGCGCACGGTGCTCGCGCTGCAGGTGTTCGCCATCGTCATCGCCCTGGCGGGCGCGTCCATGACCGTGCTGTCGGCCGAGGCCTACAAGTGGCAGGTGACCTACCGCGGCCCGAACGTCGCCGCCGCCTACGCGGGTCTCATCCTGCTGCTGTCGTCGTCCGCCGCGGCGCTGTTCCTGTGGCTGCTGCCGGCGTCGCCGCGGTCGGGTCGTGGCGCGCTGAACCGCGCCGCCCGGCCCGAACCCGAGCGTGAGGAGGTGTCGAGATGACCGCGACCACCGACCCGGCGCAAGGCGAGGCACGCGCGGACGAGCGGCCGCTGCAGGTCCGTACGCCGCCGCGCAGCCGCCGGCACACCCTCGGTCGTGTCGGTGCCTACGTGGCCGCGACGTTGCTGGCACTGTGGGTGCTGGTGCCGCTCGTGCTCATCACGTTCGTCACGTTCGTCCCGCGCGAACGCGTCCGCGACTTCCCGAAGACGTGGTGGCCGCAGGAGTGGTCCGCGGACACGTTCCTGTTCTTCTGGAATTCGGCCGGGGTGCGGCCCGCCCTGTGGAATTCGATCGTGATCGCGCTGATGACGGTGCTGATGGCGATGGCCATCGGCGCCCCGGCCGGCTACGCCCTCGCCCGCTTCACGTTCCGCGGCGCCAACGCCTACCGGATCACGGTCCTGTCGACGCGGGCCTTCCCGATCGTCATCCTCTCCATCCCCCTGGCGGTGACGTTCCTCATCTGGGGCATCGCCGACACCCGCCTGGCCGTCGCGCTCATGCACACGGCGCTGGCGTTGCCGTTCGTGGTCCTCATCACCAGCAGCATCTTCCTGAGCGTGTCGAAGGACCTCGAGGAGGCCGCCCAGACGCTCGGGTGCACGCCGTTCCAGGCGTTCCTGCGGGTGTCGCTGCCGCTCACGCTGCCGGGCCTGACCGCGGCCGCCATCTTCACGTTCGTGCTGAGCTGGAACGAGGTGTTCGCGGCCTCGATCCTCACGCTGCGCAACCCGACGTTGCCGGCGCTCGTGCTCGACGCCCTGACGGTCTCGCCGCTGCCGTTCCAGTTCGCGGCCGGGTTCTTCCTGATGGCGCCGTCGCTGATCTTCCTGTTCCTGATCCGCAAGTACCTGCTCGGCCTCTGGGGCCGCGTCGAACGCTGAGGAGGCCACCGATGGCCGAGATCCGCATCGAGGGCGTGACCAAGGTCTTCGACAAGAAGACCCGCGCGGTCGACGACGTCGACCTGACCATCGAGGACGGTGAGCTGCTGGTGCTGCTGGGGCCGTCCGGCTGCGGCAAGACCACGCTGCTGCGGATGATCGCCGGGCTCGAGTACCCGACCGCCGGCCAGATCCGCATCGGCGGGCGCGACATCACCGACCTGCCGCCGCGCAAACGCGACCTGGCGATGGTGTTCCAGAGCTACGCCGTGTTCCCGCACCTGACCGTCGCCGGCAACATCGGCTTCGGGCTCAAGATGCGCGGCGAGCCGAAGGCGGAGATCCGCCGCAAGGTCCAGCGTGTCGCGGAACTGGTCGAGCTCGAGGACTACCTCGGCCGGCACCCGGCCCAGCTGTCGGGCGGCCAGCGGCAACGCATCGCGGTCGCACGCGCCGTCGTGATGGAGCCGGCCGTGCTGCTGATGGACGAGCCGCTGTCGAATCTCGACGCACTCCTGCGGCTGAACTTCCGGGCCGAGCTCAAGGAACTGGTGCGTGAGCTGCGGACCACGACGGTCTACGTGACGCACGACCAGGTCGAGGCGCTCAGCCTCGGGGATCGGATCGCCGTCATGCGCAAGGGCCGGGTCATGCAGGTGGACGACCCCACCAGCGTCTACGACCAGCCGGCACACCGCTTCGTCGGCGGCTTCATGGGCAACCCGCCCATGAACTTCCTGCAGGCACGCTGCGAGCAGGAGGACGGCGACCGCGTGGCCCGCGTCGGCGACCACGCCATCGCGCTGCCCGACCACGTGGCGGCCGCCGGTGGTGAACAGGTGCTGATCGGCGTGCGGGCGGAGAACCTCACCATCGCCGACGGGCCCGGACACAACGCCTTCGCCATGCAGACGGCCGTCGTCGAGCCGCTCGGGTCGCACGCGCTGGTCACCGGCCGGGTCGGGGACGAGATCTGCAAGCTGCAGGCACCGATGGACTTCTTCGTCGAACCGGGCACCCGCCTGTGGGTGCAGGCACAGGAGGGCAAGCTGCGCTGGTTCGACCCGGAGAGCGGGCTGCGGCTGGACCCACTGCCCGACGCGAGCCCGGCGGCGACCGCGTGACCACGACGTCGGAGATCCCCCTGACCGCCGACGGCGCCCGCAGCCTGCTCGAGCGCAACTGGCGAGCGGACGGCTACACCAGCCCCAACCTGGAGACCTATCCCTGGCAGTGGTTGTGGGACTCGTGCTTCCACGCGATCGTCTGGGCCCGCCTCGGCGACCCCCGCGCCTCGACCGAGCTGCGCAGCGTCTTCCTGCACCAGCGTGCCAACGGCTTCGTCCCCCACGTCGGCTACCAGCACGATCCGGCTGCCGCGCGCGAACTGTGGGGCATCGACGGGTCCTCGACGATCACCCAACCGCCGATGTACGCCCACGCCGCCCGGCGCCTGCAGGCCGAGGGTGTCGAGGTGCCCGACGACCTGCTGCGCCGCATCGAGGACGCGCTGCAACACCTGTGGGACGTGCGGCGGGCCGGCAACGGCCTGCTGTCCTGCTACCACCCGTGGGAGGCCGGCACCGACGACTCGCCGCGCTGGGACGCCTGGACCGAGCCGCCGTTCGACCGGTTCGGGCGGTGGAAGCGGCGGAAGCGGGAACTGGTCGACGCGCTGGTGCTCGACGAGCACCGGGCGGCGGTCGACTCCCGCGCCTTCGTCGTGCAATCGGCCTCGTTCAACGCCATCACGGCGTTCAACGCCTTCGAGTTCGCCGCGCTGACCGGCAGCGACCTCTGGCGTGCCCGGGCAGCGACGCTGCGTGACGCGCTCGAGGCACGCTGGGACCCGCGCCTGGCGACGTGGACCGACGCCGCGCCGGTCGAGCACGCCAGCGGGGCGGTGCGCACGCTCGAGGCGCTGTTGGGGGTCCTCGTGACCCGCGACCGCGGCCGTGCCGGCACGGTCTTCTCGCAGCTGTTCGACCCGCAGGCCCACGGCGCCGCCTACGGGCCGCGTGGACTGCACCGCGACGAACCGGCCTACGACCCCGACGCCTACTGGCGCGGCGCCAACTGGCCCCAGCTCGTCTACCTGTTCTGGGTCGCCGCCGAGCGGCAGCAGCGACCCGACGTCGCCGCCCGACTGGCGGCTCTGCTGCGCGAGGGCGCCCGTGCCAGCGGCCATGCGGAGTACTGGAACCCCGACACCGGCGCGGGTCGAGGCGCCGCTCCGCAGTCGTGGACGGCCCTGTGGCTGGTCACCCCATGACCTTCCACGACGTCGACGAGGTGGTCGTCGACCCGCAACGCGGCCGCGTGCACGAACACGGCTGGCAGTCGTGGAGCCCGGTCGGCACCCACCCGCTGCACGTCACCACGCCGCGGCCGGAGACGGACGTCCTGCACACGATGCGGTTCCGGCCGGAGACCCCGGCCCCGGCCGCCGGCGCCCAGGGCGAGGGGCTGCTGGTCGTCGACCCCGGCACCGGCGCGCCGGTTCGGCTGTACGCCACGGTGGACGCCTCCGAGACCGTCGCATCGATCCGGACGCGGCTGGTGGGCGACCGGCTGGTCGTGTCCGCCGACGGGCCGGTCGTACGCGACCAGATCGAGGCCGACCTGCAGACGGCGCTGGCCACCTTCGGCGACCGCTTCGCGGCCGCCAACGACCTGCCGGCGCCGCGTGCGGCGCCGACCGTCTGGTGCTCCTGGTACCACTACTTCCTCGACGTCACCGAGGCCGACCTGGCGGAGAACCTGGCCGGCATCGTGGACCACCGCCTGCCCGTCGACGTGGTGCAGCTCGACGACGGCTGGCAGGCGCGCGTCGGGGACTGGCGGCGTCAATCCGACCGGTTCCACTCGGTCGCGGCCGTCGCCGACCGCATCCGCGACGCCGGCCTGCGCGCCGGTATCTGGGTCGCGCCGTTCACCGCCGTCGCCGACAGCGAACTCGTCCGCGCCAACCCCGGCTGGCTGGTCGACGCCGACGCCGGCCACAACTGGGACCAGCCCCTGCGCGCGCTCGACCTGACGCACCCGGGCGTGCAACAGGAACTCGACGACGTCTTCGGCCGGCTGCGGGAGTGGGGCTTCGACTACGTGAAGCTCGACTTCCTCTACACCGGGGCCGTGCCCGGCGCCCGTCACGACGACGTGACCGGCATCGCGGCCTACCGCGACGGCCTGCAGCGCATCCGGGCGGCCGTCGGCGAGGACACCTACCTGTTGGCCTGCGGCGCGCCGGTCCTGCCGAGTGCCGGGCTGGTCGACGCCATGCGCGTCTCGCCCGACACCTACCACCCGGCGGTCGGGACCGACGCCGTCCAGCACCTGCGCAGCGTGCCCAACACGGTCGCCCGCGCCTGGCAGCACGGGCGCTTCTGGGTCAACGACCCCGACTGTCTCGTGCTGCGCCCGTCGGCGCCCTGGCGTGAGGAGTGGGCCGAGGTCGTCGCCCGCCACGGCGGGCTGCGCGGGTTCTCGGACCGTGTCGCGGACCTGGACGACTGGGGGCTGCGGACCGCCCACCGGCTGCTGGGCGAACCGCCCTTGCCCGTTCCCTTCGACGCCGTCGCCGACGCCGCGCCGAAGGCGTCCCCGCTCCCGCCCGGTCCGTGAGGCCCATCCCACGAAGGAGCCGCGCTTGCCACAGGTCGTGCAGTTCACCGCCCCGTACCGGGTGACGCTCGCGGACGCCGAACCGTTTCCGCTGCGTCCCGGCCACGTCCGCGTGCGGACGTGGTACTCGGGCATCTCCGCGGGGACGGAGCTGACCGCCTACCGGGGCTCCAACCCGTACCTCGCCAAGACGTGGGACGAGGCGCGCCGGCTGTTCGTCGACGGCACCCCCCGTTTCTCCTACCCGCTGACCGGCTGGGGCTACCAGGAGGTCGGCGAGGTCGTCGAGGTGGCCGACGACGTCGCCGCGCTCGGCCCCGGCGACGTCGTCTTCGGCATCTGGGGTCACGTCTCCGAGGCCGTCGTGCCGGTCGAGAAGGTCGACCGACAGCGACTGCCCGCCGGGCTCGATCCCGTCCACGGTGTGTTCTCGCGTCTGGGGGCGATCGCGCTGAACGCCGTGCTGGGTGCCGAGGTCCACCTCGGCGAGGACGTCGCCGTGTTCGGGCAGGGCGTGATCGGGCTGCTGGCGACCCGCCTGACCGTGCTCAGCGGCGGCCGGGTGCTGGCCGTGGACGCCATCCCCGGCCGCCGGGAGTTGGCCCTGGGCATGGGCGCTGCGGAGGTCTTCGCCGTCGACACGCCGGGCGGGGCCGCCTCGGCCATGCGCGACCACACCGGCGGCCGCGGCGTGGACGCGGCCATCGAACTGAGCGGCAGCCACCACGCCCTGCACGAGGCGGTGCGCAGCGTCGGCGCCGACGGCACCGTGGTGGCCGCCGGCTTCTATCAGGGTGAGGCCAGCGGCCTGCGGTTGGGGGAGGAGTTCCACCACAACCGCGTGCGGATCGTCGCCAGCCAGATCGGTGGCACCCCGTCGGCGCTGGGCCCCCGGTGGGACCACGCGCGGTTGGTGGCCGTGTTCATGGCCGCCGTCGGCGACGGCCGCGTGGAGGTGGCGCCGCTGGTCAGCCACGTGGTCGACGCGGCGGACGTCGCGGACGCCTTCGCGCGACTGGACACCGACCCCGCCTCGGTCCTGCAGATGGTGCTGCGGTTCCCGGGGGCGCCGGCGTGAGAGCCTGGCCCGACCACCGGCCGCGCGTGCCCGAGGACCCGCGCCGCCACGGCATCGCCGTGCTCGGCTGCGGCGAGATCGCCCGGACGGCTCACCTGCCGGCCTACGAGCGCTACGGCCTCCGGGTCGTCGGGGTGTGGAGCCGCAGCGCGTCGTCGACCGACGGCATCCGCGACCGGTTCCCCTCGATCGAGCGGGTCCACACCTCACCGGAGGAGCTGCTCGCCGACGACGAGGTGACGGTCGTCGACCTCGCGACGCGTGCGGAGCACCGGCTGCCGTGGCTGCGGGCCGCCGTCGAGGCCGGCAAGCACGTGTTGGCCCAGAAGCCGCTGACGACCGATCTCGAGGCGCTCGCGCCGATCCTCGACCTCGCCGAGGCGCGCGGCGTGCGGATCGCCGTCAACCAGAACGCCCGCTGGGCCCCGGTCTGGCGTCTGGCGACCCTGCTGGTCCGGGAGGGGGCCATCGGCGACGTGGTCGGCGTCACCCACCTGCACGACAAGCCGTTACCGCCGATCGCCGGCACCCACTTCGACGAGCTGCCGCACATGCTGATCGTCGACTACCTGATGCACTGGCTGGACATCACCCGCTGCTGGCTCGAGGGCAAGCAGGCCGAGGTGGTGCGCGCCTTCGACCACCGCGTCCCCGGTCAGCCCGGGCACGCGCGCAACCCGTGGTCGGCGCAGGTCGACGTCGTCTGTGCCGACGGGGCGAGCGCCAGCGTGCGGGTCGTCGGCGACGGGCAGACCACCCGGCCCTCGTGTCCGTTCTGGATCCACGGCACCGCGGGCACCCTCCGTGGCAGCATCCTCGGCGACGACCACCTCGTGCTGGACCGCGACGGCGAGGTGGCACGGGTCGTGCCCGAGGGCGCCTGGTTCGTGGACGGCTTCGCCGGCACCATGGGCGAGCTGCTGTGCGCGATCGACGAGGACCGCGAACCCGAGCACGCCGCCCGCCACAACCTCGCCTCGCTCGAGCTCGTGTTGGCAGCCCGGGCCTCCGCCGAGCAGGATGGCGCGCCCCGGCGGACGGGGTTGGTGTTCTGAGCGGCGGAGGAGTGGCGATGACCGCACCGATCGGTGTGTCCGACGCGGACCGGTTGCAGGCCGAGACCGAGCGGCTGCTGCGCTTCGGCACGGACGGCCGCCATCCGGCCGGCGGGTTCGCGTGGCTGCGCGACGACGGCAGCCCGGACCTCGACCGCGACGTGGAACTGTGGATCACGTGCCGGATGACGCACGTCTACGCGCTGGGGCACCTGCTGGGCTTCGACGGCGCCGTCGAACTCGTCGACCACGGCCTGGCTGCCCTGGACGGTCCGCTCCGCGACCATCAGCACGGCGGGTGGCATGCCGCCGTCGGCCGTGACGGTCCGACGTCGTCGACGAAGGGCGCCTACGAGCACGCCTTCGTCGTGCTGGCCACCTCCTCGGCGCAGGCAGCCGGCCGGCCGGGTGCCGGGGACCTGCTCGCCGACGCGCTCGAGGTGCAGGAACGCCACTTCTGGGACGACACCGACGGTGCGGTGGTGGACGCCTACCTCGACCCGGCGTTCGAGACGCTCGAGGACTACCGCGGCGCGAACGCCAACATGCACACCGTCGAGGCCTACCTGGCGGCCGCGGACGTCACCGGCGACCGCGTGTGGCTGGAGCGCGCGGACCGGATCGTGCACCGGTTCGTGCACGGCGCCGCGGGCGGGCACGGCTGGCGCCTGCCGGAACACTTCGACCCGGAGTGGCGCCCCCGTCTCGACTACAACCGCGACGAGCCGGCGCACCCGTTCCGTCCCTACGGCGCCACCGTCGGGCACGCCTTCGAGTGGGCGCGGCTCGCCCTGCACCTCGAGGCCGCCCGCGGCGAGACGGCGACGCAACTGCGCAGCGACGCCGAGGCGCTGTTCGACCGCGCGGTCGAGGACGGCTGGGACGCCGACGGTGCGCCAGGCTTCGTCTACACGACCGACTGGGACGGCACCCCGGTGGTCCGCAACCGCCTGCACTGGGTCGTCACCGAGGCCGTCAACGCGGCCGCCGCGCTGTACCTCGCCACGGGCGAGGAGCGCTACGCCGACTGGTACCGCACCTGGTGGGACTACGCCGAGGCGCACCTGATCGATCGCGAGGCGGGCTCCTGGCACCACGAGCTGGCGCCGGACAACCGTCCGGCCGCCAGCGTGTGGGCCGGCAAGCCGGACCTGTACCACGCCGTGCAGGCGACGCTGGTCCCGCGCCTGCCGCTGGTTCCGTCGCTGGCGAGCGCCCTTGCCGCGGGCCGCGCCTAGACCACGGCCGCCGGGGCGTCGGAGGAGGTGTTCGCCTCCGCGTCATCATCGACCGGCACGGCGCCGGTACCGCCCGCCGGCCCGTCGACGGGCACCGGCCGGTACAGCTGCACCGGGATGCGGTCGCTGCCGGCCGCGAGGTGGGCGGCCAGGACGTGGCGGCCCTTCAGCAGGTACAGCCGGCGGTCGTGCAGCAGCGACACGTAGGAGGCCTCCAGCGGGTGCACCGTGCGGCCCGCGTGCCAGCGGACCTTCGCCGGGTCGATGTGGGGATCGCGGACGAAGACCTCCAGGCCGTAGCGAGGCACCAGCACGCGCACGCCGTTGGTGACCCACTCACCGGTGGGCCAGCGCGCCTCGTCCAGGACGTGGACGCGTCCGGGGAGGTAGTCGGGAAGCAGCGTCGGCAGCTGCGACGGCACGTGCAGGTTCAACGTTGGTCCTCGCGGTGCGGGACGGGCTCGGGAGGAGGCAGGTCGCGGGTTCGGGTACCGCGGACCGGCGGGATCGAAGCGCGCCCGGGTTCCGGAGACGTTTCGGGCCGGCGACGACGCGGCGACACGCGCGTGCACGCCTGCGGGGACGAACTCGGACGGTGGCGGGGTCGCGTCGCTAGCTCGCGCACCGGATCCCGCGGCCGAGCGTACGCGATGCCAACGCCTCGATCACGGGAACGACGTCGGGCAGTGGTGCGCTCTCGTCGTCCCCGTAGCACTCCAGCAGCCACCGGCTGCCGTCCGGGGTCGTCTCCGCGATCCCGACGACCCAGTCGAAGCCTTCCTCGGCCAGGACCGCCCGTTCCTGGGGATCGGCGCGGGGGTCGTCGGCGTCGACCGCGAAGCCGCCACCGTTGCGGAACGCCTCGGCGGTGGTCGGATATTCCGTGATGGGGTACTCGCCGTCCTCGGCCATCGGCTTCAACGGCTCGCCGACGCGCCGGCGCCGCACGTGGCGGGAGTGGGTCGCCAGCACGTCGTTCCCGGGCTTGGCGACGCTGAGCACCCACCGGTTGAGGTCGAACATCGCCACCGCCACGGCGCCGACCTGCTCCAGGCGCGTGGGTGCGTCGTCCGCGTCGTCGACCGCGCGGCTCCAGCGGCCGAGCGCCGCCTCGAGGGACCGCCGGTGGCCCCGGCTGCGGGCGCGGCGGCCGCCGGCCGCCGTCTCCGCGGCATGGGCGAGCCGTGACGGCGGTGGCGGGCTCCCGGAGCCGTCGTCGACGACCACCGCCAGCCCTGTCGCCTTCGCGCGGTATTGCGCGACGTCCGCCCGGGCGAGCAGGTCGGTCAGCGTCGTGTCGGCAGGTCCGGCCGTGGCGACGCCGATCGCGACCTGCGGTTGCGGTGGTGGGCTGTCGGCGAGCAGTTCGGTGAACCGGGCGACCAGCGCCATCGCCTCCTCGGCGCCCCCGGCCAACACGACGCAGAACTCGTCGCCGCCCAGCCGCGCGGCCAACGATTCCGCATGCGTCAACGAGACGCGGCTGAGCGCGTCGCCCACGGTGACCAGCAGGTCGTCGCCGGCCGCGTGCCCGTGGACGTCGTTGATCTCCTTGAGCCCGTTGACGTCCAGCATGATGGCCGTGACCGGCTGGGCCGGCCCGGCGACCAGCAGCGCCGCCGCGAAGTCCTCCAGCGGGCGGCGGTTGGCCAGGCGCGTCAGCGGGTCCTCGCCGGCCAACCGCGACAGGTGCCCGTAGTGCTCCGCCCGCGAGATGGCGAGCCCGACGAAGCCGGCGACCGCGGTCAGGTACGGCACGTCGGCGGCCGAGAAGGACGGCTCCGCGGCGGACGTGGTGACGTACAGCTCGCCCCACACGGCGCCTTCGACGACGATCGCGACACCAGCCGCGGAGCCCAGGCCGGCGCGGCGGAGGCGGTCGCGCTCGTCGGCGTCGATGGCGGGGTCGTCCGCGGCGCGCAGGATCACCGAGCGCTCGAGCAGCAGCCGCGAGGTCACCGGCAGGTCGCGCAGCAGGTAGTGCTCGTCGCGTGGGCGCCGCTCGGCGTCCCCCCGCAACTCCCCGACGTTGACGAGGGTGCGCAGCGCGGCCCCCTCCCGGTCCCAGCGCGAGATCGACAACGAGAGGCCGCCGAGCGCGCTCAGCGCCTCGTCGGCACAGATCTCCAGGACGTCGAGGAGTTCGCCGCTGGCCCCGATGGCGCGGGCAACGCCGACCAGGCCACGCAGGCGCTCACCCGCGTCGTCACGTCCGCGCAGGCGCTGCTCGACCTCGCGCACCGCGGGCACCGGCGCCGACGACACCGCCGTGCAGTACCACCACGTGCGCAGCCGACCGGCCAGGTCCGCCGCCAGGTCCGCGTCGTCGGGCGCCAGTTCCCGCAGCGCCTCGCCCAGGTCGCGGCGGACGCGGCGGGCGACCGCCAGACGGGCGACCGCCGCGGCCAGCGCGCCGGGGTGGGCGTCGGCCCGCAGCACGGGCGCCTGCGACAGGTGCGCCTCGAGCTCCCGCCAGGCGGGCACGGCATGGGCGGTGCGCACCACCTGCAGCAGTTCGCCGGCCCCGACGAGCGTCGCCAGGAGCACGACGACGTCGATCTGCGTCCGCGACAACGACAGCGCCGCGCCCACCACCCGGGCGGCCTCGACGGTGTCGGCCCGAAGGGACCCGGCACGAGGGTCGCCCGCGACGACCACCGCCGCGGCCGCCGCGGCGAGGTCGAGGGCGCGTGGCCCCACCAGCGGCTGTTCGCGACGGGGCGGTTCGACGCGGCCGGCCGCGACCCTCGTGTGGGTCGTCTCCGCGTCGGCGGGCGCGGCGAAGAGCACGCCCTGGCCCAACTCGCAGCCCCATTCGCGCAGGGTGGCGATCTGTTCGGGCCGGTCGATGCCGTCGGCGACGACCTCCAGCCCGAGCGAGCCGCCGAGTCCGATCGCGGCCTGCACGACCAGCGCCCGGCCCCGCGTCGGGCCGGTGGCCGTGCCGACCGCCGAGACGAAGCCGCGGTCGAGCTTCAGCATCGTCACCGGAGCGGACGCCAGCCGGTCGACCGTGGTCATGCCGGTCCCGAAGGCATCCAGCGCGATGCCGATGCCCAGGTCGGCGAGCGCGTACAGCGGCAGTGGCGCGGCGCCCTCGGCGTCGAAGGCCGTGTGCTCGCTGACCTCCACGACCAGGGCGCCGGCCGGCAGGGCCGTGGCCGCGAGCACGCGCCGGACCAGGTCGACGAACACCGGCGACGCCAGCGCCGACGACGACACGTCGAGGTGCAACCGCAGCCCCGCGAGCGTCGACGCACGCCGCCAGGTGGCCAGCTGGGTGCACGCGCGCACGAGCGTCTCGGCCGCGACGGCCGTTGCCAGCCCGTAGCGTTCGGCGACCGCCGTCGGGTCCAGGTCCGTGCCGTCGGCACGCACCGTCGCCTCGACGGCCACCGGGCGCGCGGACGCGAGCTCGACGACCGGCTGGTAGACGACGGACAGACCTTCACCGGCCAGCAGCTGCGCGAGCCGCGCGGCCTCGGGGGCGTGCTCCGCCGGACGATCGCCCTGCCACGTCAGCAGGGTCGCCTGGACGGCGGCACGCAACTCGCGCGGGACCGGCGCCTCGCGCCGGCCGTGCACCGTCCCGCCCCTCAACGCCGCCCCTCGCTGACCGTTTCCGGACATATCGGCTGATGGGGACGGGAGTCGAGCGGTTCGCGCACCGGTCGAATGACCAGGTCGGCCCTCGCACGCGCCGGCACGGGACATGGGCGGCTGGTGCGCTGTCGCGGTGGGCCGGGGCGCGCGGCCGCACGTCCGGTCGCGCACGCCCGAGCGGCCGGCGGGCCTCGCCGCGCACGCGTCTAGGCTCGCTCGCGGCGGCCGCCGCCGCGTACGAGAGCCGTGCGTCGGGGTGCGGCAATCCGATGGGTCTTCGATGGCAATCGCCCCGGTCCGCAAGGTGCCCACGGGGATCCCGGGCTTCGACGTCATGGCGCACGGCGGCCTGCCGGCCGGTCGCACCACGCTGGTCGCCGGCAGCGCCGGTTCGGCCAAGACCCTGTTCGCGTCGCAGTACCTCGCCGGCGGGATCATGGCCCACGACCAGGCGGGCGTCTTCGTCACCTTCGAGGAGACGCCGCTCGACGTGCGCCGCAACCTCGTGTCGTTGGGGTGGGACGTCGAGGCCTGGGAGGCGGCCGGCAAGTGGCGCTTCGTCGATGCCTCGCCGGACCCCGAGCAGGATGTCACGCTGACGGGCGCCTGGGACTTCGGTGCGCTGATGGCGCGGATCCGCCGGGCGGTGGAGTCGATCGGCGCGACCCGCGTCGTCGTCGATTCCCTCGGCGCGGTCTTCAGCGAGTTCTCCCAGAGCGGGCGCGTCCGGCGCGAGCTGCGGCGACTCGTACGCGGGCTGCGGGACCTTGACGTCACGTCGGTCATGACGGTCGAGCGCACCTCGGAGTACGGCGACCTCAGCCGCTGGAACGTGGAGGAGTTCGTCACCGAGGACGTGATCGTGCTGCGCAACATCCTCGAGGACGAGGCTGCGCGCCGGACGATGCAGATCCTGAAGTTCCGGGGTACCACCCACCGCAAGGGTGAGTTCCCGTTCGCGATCATCAACGATCGTGGCATCGTCGCCCTGCCACTGGCCAACTCCGCGCTGATCGACCTGCGATCGAGTTCGGAACGCATCGACTCCGGCAACGACGTGCTGGACGGCATGTGTGGTGGCGGGCCGTTCCGCGACTCGATCAGCCTCGTCTCCGGGGCCACCGGCACGGGCAAGACCCTGACGGTCACGGAGTTCATGAAGGGTGGGTCCCGCAGCGGTGACCGATGCCTGCTGTTCGCCTTCGAGGAGTCGCGCGCGCAGCTGATCCGCAACGCCGCCGGCTGGGGCGTGGACTACGAACGGATGGAGCGCGACGGGCTGCTGCGCATCGTCGCCGCCTATCCGGAGACGGCGTCCCTGGAGGAGCACCTCGTCTCCATAACCGACGCGGTGAACGACTTCCAGCCGCAGCGCTTCGCCCTCGACTCGCTGTCCGCCCTGGAGCGGGCGGCCACGTTGCGCGGGTTCCGGCACTTCGTGATCGGCGTCACCTCGATGCTCAAGGAGCGCGGGGTCACCGGGATGTACACGGCCACGACGCCCAGCCTCATGGGCGGCGCGTCCGTCACCGAGTCGCACATCTCCACGCTGACCGACGCGATCATCCTGCTGCGCTACGTGGAGCTGGCCGGCGAGGTGAAGCGCGCGATCTCGGTGCTGAAGATGCGCGGATCCATCCACGACCGCGAGATCCGCGAAATCACCATTGACGGCTCCGGCATGCACATCGGCGAGCAACTCACCAACGTGTCGGGTGTGCTCTCCGGGGCGCCGCGGCAGTTGGGACCGGACGAGCTCGAGGTCGTGGGTCGCCAGGCCTGACGCCATGGCGGCCGGCGACGGGGGAGGAGGGCGCATGGACCGACCACCGCAGGTCCAGCTCCGATTGCGCCTGTACGTCAATCGGCACGCGCCCGAGTCGGCCACGGTCGAGGCCAACCTGCGTGCCCTCTGCGACGGCGCCGGGCTGGAGTACGACGTCGAGGTGTTGGACGTGGACGAGCACGCCGATGCGGCCGAGGCGGACCGGATCATGCTGACGCCGACGCTCCTCCGGCTCACCCCGCCGCAGCTGCGGGTGGCCGGCGACCTGACCGACGTCGAGGCGGCACTCGACGGCCTGGGGCTGCGGATCTGGGCGCGCAACCACCGACGACCGGTCGTGAACGACGGATCCGTGTGAGACGGCGTCAGCCGCTCGTGTCGTCGGTCTGCCGGCTGGCCGCCGCACGGGCGATCTCGGCGCACAACTCGTCGTTGCGGTAGGGCTTGGCGATGAACGAGGTGTAGGCACCGGCCCCGGCGAGATGGTCGGCGACCTCGCTCTGGTCGAAGCCGCTGAAGAACACCACGGGCAGGTCGGGCTCGGCCTCCCGCAGGCGGGGGAAGGCGTCGTGCCCGGTCATCTCCGGCATCATCACGTCGAGGAGCACGACGTCGACGCTTCCGCCCCGTTCACGTACGAGGTCGACCGCCTGCCGGCCGTTGTCCGCGAGCACGACGTCGTAGCCGGCATGGCGCAGGATCAGCGACGTGACGTCGCGGACCATGGCGTCGTCGTCGACGACCAGCACGGTCGTCGACGACACGGCGGTCGGCCCGACGTCGGTCACGTGCCCGCCCGCGGCACCGGCAGCAGGACGCGGAAGCGGGTGCCGCGCCCGGGGACGCTGTCGACGTCGATGGCGCCGCCGTGGGCCGCCACGATGCCCGAACTGGCGGCCAGCCCCAGCCCGCGGCCGGCGAACTTCGTGCTGAAGAAGGGGTCGAAGAGCCGCTCCCGGACGTCGTCCGGGATGCCGGGGCCGTCGTCCTCCACCTCGATGACGACGTAGCGGCCGGGGCGCAGCGCGCCGGTCGGGTGGGTCTCCGCCTGACGCGGCCCGACCGTGGTCGTCCGGGTCCGGACGTGGACGTGTCCCGGGCGGTCGCCGATCGCCTCGCCAGCGTTGATGACGAGGTTCATCAGGACCTGGCGCAGTTGGGTCGGGTCGGCGTGCAGGGTGGGGAGGTCCGGTCCGGCGTCGACCGTGAGCTCGGTCGTGCGGGGGATGCTGGACTGCAGCAGGCGGGCCATCCCCGTGACCAGTTCGTCCAGGTGGACGCGGCTGAACTCGATGCTGCCGCGACCGCCGTAGGCCAGCATGGAGCGCGCCAGTTCGGCCGCGCGCCCCGTGGCCTCCAGGATCTGCGACAGCGCGTGCTCGACCAGTTGGGGGTCGTCCAGACGGTCGCGGGCGATCGTGGCCCAGCCCTGCATGCCCACCAACAGGTTGTTGAAATCGTGCGCGACCCCGCCGGCGAGGGTCGCGAGGCTCTCCGCCTGCTGCAGGTTGCGCAGCCGCTCCTCGCTGCGACGTTCCCGCGTGATGTCGCGGGCGATGACGACGTGCCCGACGATGTCGGCGCCGTCGTCGAGCATGGGTGCTGCCGTGACCGCCAGCAGCAGTGGCTCCCGGTCGCGTTCCAGGCGGAACTCGTCGCGCACCTGGGCCCGGGCCTCGGTCGCGGTCCGCAGCAGTGCCTCGACCTGCTGGCGTGTGCCGTCACGGAGCAGTTCGTGCAGCGGCCGTCCCTCGGCCTCGGCGACGCTCACGCCCAGCACCTGTTCGCCGGTGTCGTTGAGCGTGACGACGCGGCCCTCCGGGGTCACGCTGAGGATCGCATCCGGAGCGTGGTGGACCAGCGCCGCGAGGTACTGCTCGGAGACCGTCGTCGGTTCGGCCTGCGGCGGTGCGGGGCTCGGGCCCAGGACGTCGCGGTTGATCGCGTCCAGCGCCCGCCGGACGCGGCGTCGACGGACCGCGGTGGACGCCGCCCGGTCCAGCGTGAGACGCAGCTGCCGACCATCGGGGGGGCCGGCCACCACGACCACGTTGGTGAGTTCCGGCGCCAGCGCCAGCCGGGTCCGCGCCGTCGTGACCTGCTCGGGCGGGACGACCAGCGCCAGGCCGATGGCGCTGTCGGCACGACGGATGCTGCGAGCCGCCGACAGCGGCCGGCGGCAGGAGCTCCCGATGGCGACCAGTTCCGGACGCGGCTGCGCGTGACGGAGCAGGTCCAGGCACTGCTCCACGTCGGCGACGAAGCGCAATCCGCCGTCCGTCCCGGCCGCCGCCTCGGCGACGGTGCCGGTGTCGGGTTCGAGGAGCAGGATGCGGGTCATCGCGTCACAACAGCGGTAGGTCGAGCAGGGAACGGCCCAGCCAGCTCTTCAACAGGTCGGTCGACGGGGACATGACGTGCGCCGCCCGTGCGTCGCGCAGGGCGCGGGTCAGCGCGCCGTTCGCCTGGTAGGCGGCCCCACCGGTGAGGGTGAGCGCCTCGTTGGCGACGTGGACGGCCGCGTCCGCGATCTCCGCCTTGGAGGCGAACAGGGCGTTGCGGGCGGCCGGGTCGCCGCGATCACCCGACGCGGCGGCGTGGTGGAGCAGTTGCCGGCTGCGTTCCACGGTCGCCCACAGGCCACCGAGACGGTGCGCGATCGTCTCGCTGGTGCCGATCGGCTCGCCGGTGTGGTCGTACGCGCGCTTGCGCAGGTGGTCGATGGTGCCCTCGAGGGCCGCACGGGCGACGCCGAGGTAGGTGCCCGCCATCGCGACGATGAAGTACGGCGCGATCACCTCGAAGACGTACCAGGTCTCGTCGCCGACGGCGCCGAGCAGGTTCTCCACCGGCACCGGCGCGTCTTCCAGCAGCAGCCCGCGCGAGCTGTTGCCCCGCATGCCGAAGCCGTTCCAGGCGCCCTGCCAGCTGGCGCCCGCCGTGCCGGCGTCCAGCAGCAGGCAGGAGAACGTGCCGGGGTCGAGTTCCGCGTCCTCGCCCACGACGCTCAGCACGTACGAGTCGGCCTCGCCGCCGCTGGTCACGAACGACTTGCGGCCGTTGACGACGAAGTGCCCGTCGGCGCGCCGGTACGTCACCCGCGGCAGGTAGAAGTGGACGCCCGTCCCCGGCTCCGACAACGCCAGCGAGGTGACGTGTTCACCGGCGGCGATGGCAGCGAGGTAGCCCTTGCGCTGGTCCTCGGTCGCTTTCACGTCGATGACCTTGGCCGCGACGCAGTGCATGCCGAACACCAGGCCCGTCGAGGCACAGACGCGGCCGAGTTCCTCCGTGACCAGCGCCAGGGCCAGCAGCCCCTCGCCGCGGCCGCCCACCTCGGCGTCCACGTTCAGGCCCAGCAGGCCGGCGTCACCGAGCGTCTGCATCGCACGCCGTGGCCAGCGCGCGTCCCCGTCGACGTGTTCGACCTCCTCGGCGACGACCGAGGTGGCGATGTCACGTGCTGTCTCGGTCAGCAGCGACAGTCGGGCCGGAAGGCCCGCCGCTTCACGCACGCGCCGTTCCTCCGCATGCCGACGCCATGGCGACCACCTACCCTAGTCGTTCTCGGTCGAACGACCGTCACCGCCCGACGGACGGGGACGGCTCCGGCGCCGCCCGTGGCTCAACGCGAGGCGCCGGCGCCCGCGGTCCCGGTCGCGGTGCGGGCCAGGTCGTCCTGCGCGGCCGCCAGCACGTCCACGATGTCGGCCCCGAACCGGACGTCACACGGATGCGGCGAGCCGCCGTCGGCGGCCCTCGACAACGCGGCGACAGCGACGCCGAGCGCGTCGGTCGCCTCGTACGCGAGTCCGCCGGGCAGCTCGCGCCAGCCGGCCGGCCCGTAGAAGGCCAGTCGCCGGCCGGCCGCCGCCTCGGGCATCGTCAGGCTCAGCAGCGCCTGACTGGAGGCGCCGCCCTCGTGACGCAGCGCCAGGTGGACCGTGTCGCCCGGGCCGGCCGCCGCCCGCACCTCGTGGACCGGGCCGAGGACCGGCAGCAACAGCGACAGCACGTGCGGCCCGACGTCCCAGAGGGCGCCGTGTTCACGCCGCCAGGGCGAGGCGCCGAACGGGTTGCCGGGCGCGTCGAGCGCCGCGAGAAGCGTCGCCTGTCCACCCAGCCAGCCGCCCTCGGCGGCGGTCTCCTCGAGCCAGCGCTGGATCGGCGGGACGAACCGCGATGTCAGGAAGACGACGCTGGCGACCCCGGCCGCCTCGGCGGCATCACGGACCGCGTGGGCCGCTGTCGCCGTCAGTGCGACCGGCTTCTCCAACAACAGGTGGCAGCCGGCACGTGCGGCCCGGACGGCCAGGTCGGCCTGGACGTCGGGGGGCACGGCGAACGCGACCGCGTCGACCTCGGCGAACAGCGCATCGGCGTCCTCGTACGCGGTGGTGCCGTAGGCGTCGGCCACACGCGCCGCCTTGGCGGTGTCGCGACCCCACACGCCGACGAACTCGACGTCGTCGGCCGCCGTGAGCGCGGGGGCGTGCACCTCCGCCGCCCAGTAGCCGGTGCCGACCAGTCCGAACCGCATGCCGCTCCTCACGTGCCGACGTGTGGACGGGTCAGCCAAGCAGCCGGCAGGGGCGGGCCGCGCACCGCCATCCGGCCGTCGGGAGGGTGGTGTCCTAGCGTGCATCGCCCGGTGGCAGCGACGCGAGGAGCGACGATGAGATCCGTGGAGGACCGGCGTGGGATGTTGCGCCGCCTGCACGAGCAGGGCTTGTTCGTCCTGCCGAACGCCTTCGACGTCGGCTCGGCACGCTTGCTGGCTTCGCTCGGCTTCCGGGCGCTGGCGACCACCAGCTCGGGACACGCCGCGACGCTGGGGCGACTCGACCAGCAGGTGCAGCGCGACGAACTGCTGCGCCACGCCGCAGCCCTGGCCGACGCCGTCGACGTGCCGCTGAGCGTCGACGCGGAGCGTTGCTTCGCGCAGGACGCGTCCGGGATCACCCGGACCGTCGACCTGCTCGCGGACACCGGTGCCGCCGGCTTCTCCCTCGAGGACTACGACCCGGCCACCGACCGGATCGACGACCGCGAGCAGGCCGTGGAGCGCGTGGCCGCGGCCGCGGACGCCGCGCGTCGGCACGGGCTCGTCCTGACCGCCCGTGCGGAGAACCTGCTCTACGGCGTCGCCGACCTCGACGACACCATCGCCCGCCTGCGGGCCTACCACCAGGCCGGTGCGGACGTGGTCTACGCCCCTGGGCTCACCGACCTCGAGCAGGTCCGGCGCGTCTGCGCCGAGGTGGAGGCGCCGGTCAACGTGCTGCTGCTGCCGGGCGGCCCACCCGTCGACGCGTTGGCGGAGGCCGGCGTCCGGCGCGTGTCCACCGGCGGTGCCTTGGCCTGGGCCGCGTACGGCGCCGTGGCCCGCGCCGGCCGCGAACTCCTCGGCACCGGCACGACCGGCTTCCTCACCGACGTGCTATCCCTCGACGACCGCGGCGCGGCGTTCGGCCACGGCTGAACCGGCACCGGGTGGGCACGAGGACGTACACGAGGCCCCGGCGGGTCCGAGGCGGGCAGGCGGGCCACCCTGGCCGTGGGACGGCAGGCTCGAGTCGGGCGTGATGCCCGGCTTCGTTAGCGTGGCGACGCCCCGCCGGTTCTGCGCGCTTCCGATGCTGGCTGCCACGAAGGGACGTCATGCGCCGCAGCCAGAGTTCTCGCGTCGGGGTCGCCGGCCTGCTGGCACTGGTGGCGACGTACGGCATCGGCCGGCAGGCGTTCGGGTTGTTCGTGCCGACCTTCCGGGACGAGTTCGGCCTGTCGTTGGACGTGCTGGGTTTCTACGCCAGTGCGGCCCAGGCCGGCTACCTGGTGGCCACCGTGGTCACGGGCGTCGCGACGGCGCGCTTCGGTCCGCGTCTACCGGTCGTGTCGGGCTGCCTGCTGCTGGCGGTCGGTGCGGCCATGACCGCGTCGGCGCCTGGTCCGATCCTGCTGGCCCTGGGGATCGTCGCGGCGGGCACCAGCGCCGGCGGCACATGGGGACCGTTCTCGGACGCGGTCGACGTCCAGGTCCCCGCATCCGGGAGTCGGCGCGCACTGGCGCTGGTCAACGCCGGATCGCCGGTCGGGCTGGTGGTCGCCAGCGTGCTCGTGCTGGTGGCCGGGGACCGCTGGCGGGCCGTGTGGTGGGCGTTCGCGACGATCGGGTTGGTGGCGGCCGCGTCGTCCTGGCGGGTGCTGTCACCCGGGGCAGTGGGTCCGGTTCGCGACCGAGCACGGCCTCCGCTCCGGTGGTTCCTCAACGCCCGGTCGGTGCGGCTGCTCGTCGTCACGCTGGGGGTGTCGATCACCTCGGGTGCGTACTTCGCCTACGCCCCCGACACGGCCCAGGACGCCGGTCTGGCCGGCTGGATCGGTCCGGCGATGTGGGTGACGCTGGGACTCGCCGGCGCCGCGATCGGCGTCTTCGGCGGTGGGATCGCCGATCGGTACGGCCTGCGCGGGCCTTTGGCGGTGATGCTGATCCTGGTCGGTACGTCGACGGGGATGTTGCTGACGCCTGGATCCGTGAGCGTCGTGCTGGGGTCGGCGGCCCTGTTCGGAATCGGCTTCACCACCGGGTTCGCGCTCGTGGTGATGTGGAGTCAGCAGGTCTTCCACGACCGTCCGACGACCGGGTTCACGCTGGTCATCGTGTGCAGCGCGGCCGGGTTCATCGTGGGGCCGAGCCTGTTCGGCCTGCTGGCCACCCACGTCGGCCGATCCGTCGCACTGCTCGCCTCGGCCACCCCCGCCCTGCTGGTCGCGCTGGTGCCCCCCTCGCGCGCCGACCGTCGCGGGGCTGACGACCCGGACCGGCCCGGCGCGGCGTGAGTAGCCCTGTGTCAAGCGGTCAGCGCGAGGTGTTGTTGCGCGGTGCGGTGGCGGGTGGGGTCGTAGGCGACGCCGTCTTGCCAGCAGCGCCAGATCACGCGCAGCCAGGCGCGGGCGAGGATGCGCACGGCGTGCTGGTGGGTCTTGCCTGCCGAGCGGTGCCGGTCGTAGATCGCGGCCGCCCAGGGCGAGGCATGTCGGGAGTCGCCGGCGAAGTCCATGACTGCGTCGCGGAGCTTCTTGTCGCAGGCCCAGCGGAACGTGACCACGTGGTGGCGGCCGGACTGTCTGGTCGAGGGGCAGGCGCCGGCCAGCGCGGCCAGGGACGCGTCGGTGGGGAACCGGCCGCGGGCGTCGCCGATCTCGACCAGCAGCTTGGCTGCGCGGACCATCCCGGAACGGGGCAGCGACCCGAAGATGTGGGCGTCGGGGTGGACGGCGAGCTGTTCGGCGATGTCGGCCTCGAGCACCCGGATCTGTTCCACGATGGCCTGCAACGCAGCGACGTAGGCCAGTGTGGTCCGGCCGGCGGTGTCGCCGGCGTCGCCGCTGTGGCCGGCCGGTGCGGTGGTGAGCCGGTCCATCAGCGTGGCGGTCTTGGTCCGGCCGCAGTAGCGGTTGGCGGCGAGCCAGGCACCGAGACGTTTGGTCGACAGCCAGGCGGCCTTGTCGGCGGTGGGGAACCGGGTCAGGAACGTCAGGCTGATCGGCGAGTCCAGGTCGCTGAACAGCCCGACTGCGCCGGGGAAGACGATCTTGAGGTGTGCACGCAGCTGGTTGCACAGCGCCACGCGGGTTTCGACCAGGTCGGTGCGGGCGCGCACGGCAGCGCGCAGCGCCAGGGTCTGCGGGGTGTCGGGGGTCAGTGCGACCAGCCGGCCCGGGTCGGTCCGCAGCGTGTCGGCCAGCACGAACGCGTCGAACCGGTCGTCTTTGTTCCCGGCCGAGCCGTACCGCGACCGCAGGTTCTTGACCTGCCGCGGCGTGATGACCACCACTTCGATGCCGGCGGCGAGCAGCGCGTCGACGACGGGTCCGTCGGGCCGTTCGATCGCGACCCGGTCGACGGCGTGCCGTTCGAGCTGGCCGACCAGTTTGCGGAGCCCGGCGGCGTCCATCGCGGTGTTGGAGCGGTGGACGACCTGGCCGACTACGTCCACGATGCACAGTTCGTTGCTGTCGTTGGCCCAGTCGATCCCGCCGGTCGGCGGTGCGGTCGTGAGCGTGTCATCCTGCACAGGTGTCTCCTCGCTGCGGCAACAGTGGGGATGCACCCGGTGGTGCCGGGACGTGCACGTCGGTCGCTCACTGATCGGCGCTCTGCGGCGCTCAGCCCTGTAGCCGCTTGGCACGTCCTGGGCCGCCGGACCCTGCAGAACTCACGCTGGCCCTCGAGGGGCAAGCGACGAAGGCAGTGGTCCGGCGGGCACCAGGGGCGCATCAGCAGTCAAGCTGCTGACACCCGGAAGGTTGCCCAGTGAGCGACCGCCGGCGGCCGGGCGTCGCCGTACGCGGCTGATGGTGTCCCGAAGGTTGCGCGGGCGTGCCGCCGGGGCGGTCTCCGGATCGGTGGACTCGCTGGTGCGGTGTGGCAGGCTTCCCCATGCTCATCGTGATCTCGGGTCTGCCGGCCACGGGCAAGACGACCCTCGCCGCCGCCCTGGCACGACACGCCCGGGCCGTGCACCTGTCGGTGGACACCGTCGAGGACGCGATGCTCCGCTGTGGGCTCGAGCACGGCTGGACCACCGGGGTGGCGGCATACGAAGCCGTCAGCGCGGCCGCACGACAGAACCTCTCGCTCGGGCTCACCGTCGTGGTGGATGCCGTCAACGACAGCGAGCCTGCCCGTCAGGTGTGGCGAGACGCCGCTGCGAGCTGCGGCGTCGAGCTTCGGTTCGTGCTGCTCGTCCCGCCGGCGACCTCCGAGCATCAGCGCCGGCTTCGTGTCCGACAGCGGGGCCTCGACCTGCTCCCCGAGCCGTCGTGGCGGCAGGTCGAGGCACGAGCCGCCGGGTACGAACCGTGGCCGGACGCGCCGCTCGCGTTGCTGGCCGATGAGCCGGTCGAGACGTTGGTCCAGCGTCTCGTACACGAACTGGCGAGGTAGTGGCGCACGGTCGAGCCAGCAGCCGACCGTGCTCGAACCGCGACGCTGTCAGGCCAGCTCCGCCAGCAGCGACGGCGCGTCCAGGGGGCGATCGACGAGATCGGCCACCACCTCCAGCACGCCGCCGGTGTCGTCGACCCGCAGCTGCGGCAGGACGCGGCGCAATACGCGCAGGCTGGCCTCGTTGTCGGCCAGCACGCTGGCGTGCAGCGTCTGCAGCCCGGCGGCCCGGGCCTGCGCCACCAGCGCCGCGACCAGCCGTCGCCCGATCCCGCGTCCCTGCCAGGCGTCGACCACCTCGAAGGCGAGTTCGGCCGTGCCGGGCGCGTCGACGGCGTAGCGGCCGATCCCGACCGGCACCCAGCCGCGGCCATGACGAACCTCGGCGACCAGGGCCACGTGGCGGGTGCCGTCGACGCGCGACAGCGACTCGCGCAGGGACGGACTCAGGCGGTCGACGGCGCCGAGAAAGCGCCGCTGACGGCTCTCGACCGACAGGCCGAGGAACACCCGGTCGAGCGTGACCCGCTCGTCGGCACACAGGGCGCGTATGCGCACGGCGCGGCGACCCACGGCGCGCGGCGCGCGTGTCGCGCCTCGCCGGCCGGCGCCAATCTGCACGAACCCGTCCGGGACCTCGGAGGCGCGCGTGCGCCGCAGTCGCTCGACCGACACGAACGGGGCCGGCTGCAGGTTCTCGAGCAGGCCCAGCACCTCCGGCGCATGACGCTCGTCGACGGCGAGGCTGATGCTGGTCACCGGCCCCCGGGGCCCGACGCCCGGCACACCGGTCGCCGGCCACCCGGCCCGGTGCAGCAGGTCGAGTACGGCCGTGCCGTCGCCGGCCGCGACGGCACGAACCTCCGCGACGCCGGCCGTGAGCCGCTCGTCGGCGTGTAGGCCGAGCAGGGTGCCGACCGCCACGCCCGTGGCGTAGGCGACCAGGCGCACCGGGTCGCCGACGCCCGCGACCAGCGACGTGAACACCGACACGTACAACAGGGCCTCCACGCCGGCGAACACGGCACTCAGCAGGCGACGGCCGCGGTTGGCCAACGCCATGCGGAAGGTCCACAGGCCCAGCGACAGGGTGGCGGCACCACCCGTCACCAGGGCGGTCGACAGGGTGCGCACGGGTCTCACCTCCGTGCCGTGGTGGGCCGGGAGGTTCCTCCCGGACGACGAACACCGCGACGTCCCGAGACTGCGGGCGGTGAGCGGCCCCGGCATCGGCAGGCCCCACCCACCTCGGCGTGCTCGACCTGGGTGACGGCTGCACCCGACATGGGTGACCCCGCCCACCGACTTCGGTGGTGCCCACCGGGGACGGTCCGGCCGGCGCCGGGGAAGGTCCACGTCGGCAACCCTCCGACGACCAGGACCTCCCATGCTCAGCCCCGAAACCATGTACGTCCACCTCGAGGTGCAGCGCCGGCAGCAGGAACTCTTCGACAGCCGCCGCAGCGCCACCGCCCGCCGCGGACGCCCGAGCCGCGCCAGCCGGCGACGTGCGGCACGACACGAGCGGCCGCCACGGCCGGTGACCGGCTGGGTGTGGTCGCGGCCCCGCCGAGCCGTCTGAGACCGCCGCCTCCCGGCGCCCCGCCGTCCGGTCCGCCTCGCGCGACCGATGCGCGGGGCGCCGGCGATGTCGCGCGACCAATCGTCTCAATGGCCGCACGGTTCCCGGCCAGCCCCGGCGTCCGGCCACCGGCCGTAGGCTGAAGTAGCGCTGAGCGGCGGGAGTCCGCACATGGGGAGCATCTTCGACCGGTACGGCGGGTTCGCGGTGATCCGCAAGGTCGTGTCCGAGTTCTACGACCGCGTCCTGGACTCCCCGCAGCTGTCGTCGCACTTCGCCGGCGTCGACATGCGGTCGCTGATCAACCACCAGACGCAGTTCATCGCGTACCTCACGGGCGGGCCCGGGGCCGTCTACACCGACGACGCCCTGCGTCGCGTCCATGCCCCGCTCGGCATCACCGAACCCGAGGTCGAGGAGATGCGCCGCCTGCTGCGCGAGACCCTCGAGGACCTCGACTTCGATCCTGCCGACATCAAGACGATCGACGGGGAGATGGAGGTCCGCACCAAGCTGATCGTGGGCGCGTCATGAGCGCCGACCCCGCGACGCTGCTCGCCACGCTGCAGCGACTCGAATGGGGCGTGGCCGTCGTCTCGCCCGACGACTGGCTCGTCGAGTTCGAGAACGCGACGTTCTTCCGTTGGTTCCCGCCGACGCAGGACGACACGGAATCGCTGGCCGGCCGCCTGCCCGGACTGCGTGAGGAGCGGGCCCGGGCGCGGCTGGAGGACGGCCAGCCGTTCAAATTCGAGACCGAGGTCAAGGACGGGGTCCGCAGCGTGAGCCTGCAGGTCGTCCTGCGTCCGTTCGAGATCGAGGACCAGCCCGCCGTGCTGGTGGAGGCCCACGACACCTCGAAGCAGAAGGAGGCCGAGTACATGCTCGACTCCTACAGCCAGCTCGCCGAACGCAACGCCCGCGAACTGCAACGCGAGAAGGAACGGGTGGAGAAGCTGCTGCTCAACATCATGCCGCGCTCCGTGTTCGACGAGATGACGGAGTTCGGCACCGTCACCCCGCAGCGGTTCGACGACGCGTCCATCATGATGCTCGACTTCGTGCAGTTCACGTCGATGGCGGTGTCGCGCGACCCGTCCGCCCTGGTGGCGGAGCTGAACGACATCTTCACCGCCTTCGACCGGATCGTGGAGCTGTTCGGCGGCGAGCGGCTGAAGACCATCGGCGACGCCTACCTGGCCGTCGCCGGGATCCCGGACCCGTCGCCGGACCACGCCCGCAACCTCGCTCGTGTCGCTCTGCGGATCCGTCGCTACCTGGAGCGGCGCAACGCCTCCCACCCGGAACAGTGGCTGTGCCGGATCGGCCTGGACACGGGGCCCGTCATCGGCTCGATCGTTGGCGTGCAGAAGTACGTCTACGACATCTTCGGGCCGGGCGTGAACCTGGCGGCGCGGCTGGAGAGCCTCGCCGAGCCGATGCAGATCCTCGTCAGCGAGCCGGCCTACCAGCTCATCCGCAACGACTTCGTCCTCACCGACCTCGGGATCGTCGAGGTGAAGGGCTTCGGGCCCCAACAGCTGTATTCGCTGGACCGTGAGGAACCCCGGCGTTGACCATGCGACTGCTCGAACGTGACGCGGAACTGCAACTGCTCGACCGCGCCGTGTCCGCGGCCGCGGCCGGGGCCGGCAGCGTGGTGCTGGTGGCGGGGGAGCCGGGGATCGGGAAGTCCGCGCTGGTGGACGCCTGGCTGGCCCGGCTGCCCGACACGGTGCGGATCCTTCGCGGCGCCTGCGACGACCTCGTCACGCCCCGCCTGCTGGGACCGTTCCGGGACATGGTGCGCGGCACCCAGGCACCGCTGGCGGGCGCCCTGGAGTCGGCGGGCTCGCGCGACGGGGTACTGGGAGCGATCCAGGCCGAGCTCAGCAGCCCGCTGCGGACGACCGTCGCGGTCATCGAGGACCTGCACTGGGCCGACGAAGCCACCCTGGACGCCGTCCGGTTCCTGGCCCGACGCATCGCCGACGAGCCCACCGTGCTGGTCACCACCTACCGCGACGACCTGCCGGCCGACCATCCGCTGCTCGCCGCAACGGGTGCGCTGACCGGCCCCGCGGTGCACCGCCTGGCGCTGGCGGGATTGTCGGTGGCCGGGGTGGCGACCTTGGGGGCGGAGGCCGGGCTGTCGGCGGCGCAAGTCCACGACATCACCGGCGGCAACCCGTTCTTCGTGACCGAGGTGCTCTCGTCGCCCGGCCGGGAGGTGCCGACGACCGTCCGCGAAGCCGTCGGCGCCCGCCTCCGCGAACTGCCCGACACCGCCCGGCGCGCCCTGGAGCAGCTGGCCGTCGCCCCGGGCGGGCTGTCGCTGGCGCTCGTCGAGCGCGTCGTCGCCGGCGGCATGGCCGCACTGGAGGAACCGGAGCGCCGCCGTTTCACGGCGTTCGTCGACGGCACGGCACGCTTCCGCCACGAGCTCATCCGCCGCGCCGTGGTGGCCTCCTGCACCGCGGCACAGCTGGCCGTCGCCCACGCCCGGGTGCTGGCCGCGCTCGACCCCGACCGCACCGACCCCGCCCGCCTCGTCCACCACGCCGTCGGTGCCGGCGATGCGGAGGCCGTGGCCCGACACGCCCCGGCGGCGGCCCGTGCCGCCGCGCAGGCGGGTGCGCACCGCGATTCCGTCGGCCTCTACGAGCACGTGCTGCGCTTTCCCGAGCTGTTGCCGGCCGCCGAGCGCGCCGCCGTACGCACCGACCACGCCCGCGAGTTGCTACTCGTCAACCGGTTGGAAGAGGGGTTGGCCGAGGCGGAACGGGCCGTCGCCGAATCGGAGCGCCTCGGCGACCCGGAGGGGCTCGGAATCGCACTGACGGTGCTGGCCGACGCCCGCTACTGGGGCCTGCGCGGCGCCACGGCGGCCGCGGCCGCGGAACAGGCCGTGGCCGTCCTGCGGTCACTGCCGCCGGATCGACCGCTCGCGCGGGCCACCTCGACGTTGGCGTTCGTCCAGGTGATGGACAACCGGTTCGCGGACGCGGAACGCAGTGCGGATGAGGCCGTGGTGCTGGCCGACGCCGTCGGCGCGCCGGACCTGCGTTCGCACGCGCTGGCGCAGCGCGGCCTGGCGCGCGTGATGCTGGACGACGAACGCGGCCTGGAGGACCTGCGCGGGGCACTGCGGTCGGCGCTCGAGCTGCCGCACCACGAACACGTCGTCGTCGCCAGCGTCGGTCTCGCCTCCGCGATGCACCGGGCGGGTCGGACCGCCGACGCCGAGGAGGTGCTCGCCACCGGGCTGGCCCACGCCCAGCGCCACGACCTGACCACGGCCGCGACGACGCTGCGCATGATGCGCAGCGGCCTGGACCTGGCCCGCGGCGACTGGCGGGAGGCGGAGCAGGGGTTGCGGGCCGCGCTGGGCGAGGGTCAGGGCACCGGTTGGGGCGAGACGGTCGCCGCCGCCCTGCTCGGCCGGCTCCGGGCCCGCCAGCAGGCCGGCGGTGCCGAGGAACTGCTCGATCGGGCCTGGCAGCTGGCGACCGCCAGCGGCGAGATCCAGCGCATCGGTCCCGCGGGCGCCGCCTGGCTGGAGTGGGGCTGGCTGACCGGCCAGCTCGACCGGGTCCGTGACCGCGTCGAGTACGCGACCGCCACCGCCCGTCGCGTGGGCCATCGCTGGTACCTCGGCGAGCTCCTGCGCTACCGGATGCTCGCGGAGGGACCGGCCGAGGTCACCGACGCACTGCCCGAACCGTGGGCCAGCGGCTGCCGTGGCGCCTGGCGGGAGGCGGCCGCGACGTGGCAGGAACGCGGCGCCCCCTACGAACGAGCCCTGGAGCTGTACGCCTCGGCCGAGGTGGCGGCGGTCCTCGAGGCGCTGACGGAGTTCGACCGCCTGGGCGCGCTGGCCACGGCCACGCTGGCGCGCCGCCGCCTCAAGGAACTGGGCGTACGTCACATCCCGCGCGGGCCGCGGGCCGAGACCCGGGACCATCCACTCGGGCTCACCCCGCGCCAGGTCGAGGTGCTGGGGCTGCTCGTCACCGGGGCGACCAACCCGGAGATCGCCGAGCGGCTGGTCCTGTCGGTGCGCACCGTGGACCACCACGTCTCCGCGGTGCTGACCAAGCTCGGGGTCGGCTCACGCCGCGAGGTCGCCGCGCGGGCCGAGGAGCTCGGCCTGCTGCCCGCCACCGTTCGCTGACGTCCCGGGCCGGGCCGCCGGCCGGACGGCAGCCGACCCGAGCCGTGCGGGTCACTGGCCCATGGGTAGTTCGCCGGGCTCAGCTGGGTGGTGCCCACCGATGGCCCGACGACCCGCTCGGTCGATGCTCGTCCCGTCGCGCCGCCCACGGGTCGAAGGAGACACGATGACCACCCCCCGCACCAGCACCGTCCAGCATCGACATGACGACGCCATGAGACGGCGTAGCCGGGGCGGCGGGCTGCGGCTCCCCGCCCCGCACGAGGACCGGCGCAGCCGACCGACCACGAGGAGAGCGACCATGGCCACCGCGACCGCTGACGTGATCGTCGTCGGCGCCCGCGTCGCGGGCGCCGCCACGGCACGGCTGCTGGCCCGTCAGGGACTGGACGTGCTCGTGGTCGACCGGGACCGGCCGGGCACGGACACCCTGTCCACCCACGCCCTCATGCGCGGCGCCGTCGTGCAGTTGCAGCGCTGGGGGCTGATCGATCGGCTCGTCGCGGCGGGGACCCCGCCGGTCGAGCACGTGACCTTCCACTACGGCGACCGCATCGATCCGGTCGACCTGCGTGGAAGGGCCGGGCCGCTGTACGCGCCGCGACGGACCGTGCTCGACCCGCTGCTGGTCGACGCGGCCCGCGAGGCGGGTGCCCGGTTCCGGTTCGGGGTGAAGGTGGACGGCCTGGTGCACGGGCCCGACGGCCGCGTCGCCGGCGTGCGCACCCGAACGACAGACGGGACGACCGAGACGCTGCTGGCTCGCCACGTCGTCGGCGCGGATGGCCGCCGTTCGCGTGTCGCCGCCGCGGTCGACGCACCGGTGCAGCACCAGGCCCGCGGTTCGGGCGCCTGCGTCTACCGACTCGTCGAGCACCTGCCGACCCAGGGCTACGAGTGGTTCTACCGGCCGGGCCGGGCGGCGGGGCTGATCCCCACCAACGGCCGCCGGACGGTGGTGTGGTCCGGTGCCCCGACCGCACGGTTCCTCGCCGAGCGCCGCGCCGGTCTGCCGAACTGGTGGGCGACGGTGCTGGCCGAGGCCGCCCCGGAGGTGGCCGAGGTCGTGCAGTGGCTGCCGCGCGGACGGACCTGGGGGTTCGCCGGCGTCCCCACGCGGGTGTTGCGTCCGTGGGGGCCGGGCTGGGTACTCGTCGGCGACGCGGGCGCCTTCCGCGACCCGATCTCCTCCCACGGCATCACGGACGCGCTGCGCGACGCCGAGTTGGCCGCGCGGGCGATCGTCGCCTCGCACGCCGCGCCCGCCACCGAGCTCGTCAACCTGCGACGCTTCCACGCACTGCGCGACCGCAGCCTGCTGCCGGTGGTCGCCGCCACCGACGCCGTCGCCCGTTACGACTGGGACCTGCCCGAACTCGAACGCCGTCTGCGGCAGCTGAGCGATGCCATGCGCCAGGAGACCGCCTTCCTGCGCCAACTCGACGCGGCTGCCGACCTCGCCGCCTGAGGAGACGCACGTGGACCGCTCCGAACCGACCATGGTCTGGCCGCACGGGGCGCCTGCCGTCGGGGCGACGGCACGCCGCCGACGCACGATCGAGCCGCAGGACATCCAGCGCTTCACCGCCATCAGCGGCGACCGCAACCCGCTGCACTACGACGACGAGGTTGCCGAGGCCACGCCCCTCGGCGGCATCGTCGTGCAGGGCGGCGTCATCACGGCCATCCTCAACGCCGTCGTCGCCGAGGACCTGCCCGGCCCGGGCACGGTGTTCCTCCACACCGACTGGTCGTTCCGTGCGCCGGTGCGGCCGGGCGACGTGATCACCGGCGAGGTGGAGGTGCTCGAGGTGCGGACCGACAAGCCGATCACCCGGCTCGCGACGCGCGTCGTCCGCGACGACGCGACCGTCAGCGTGGAGGGCACGGCATTGTGCTGGACCTTCCCACTGTCGCCAAGGGAACAGCGCCCCGGGCGAGAGGGGTAGGACGCCTCTGGCCCTGGCTCACCCTCGGCGCGACGATCGTCGTGGGCCTTCAGGTCCGCGGTCCGGACGTGGCCGCGGCCGGCTCCGAGGTGGTGAGCCACATGCGCGTCGTCCTGCGTCCCCGGAGGCTGTGGGCGGTACTCCTGCTCACCGTCCTCCTCGTCGTCACGTTCGTCACACCGGCGGGCGCGGCCACGACCCTGCGCGAAGGGTCGCGTGGTCCGGCCGTCGTCCAACTGCAGACCCGACTCCAGGAACTCCGCTACGACGTCGGCCCCGTCGACGGGGTGTTCGGCGCCAGCACCAAGCACGCGGTCGTCGCCTTCCAGAAGGTCAACGGCCTCAGCCGCGACGGCGTGGTCGGCACCCGGACACAGGCGGCGTTGAAGGACCCGGTCCGGCCCAAGCTCCGGCGTGATCGGGCAGGCACCTACGTCGAGGTGGACCTGACCCGCCAGGTGCTCTACCTCGCAAAGGACGGCCGCATCGTCCGGATCGTGGACGCGTCGTCCGGCAAGGCCTCGACCCCCACGCCGACCGGCCAGTACCGGATCGAGCGGCGGATCGACGGCTACCGGACCGGGCGCCTGGGCACCATGTGGCGGCCGGCGTACTTCTACAAGGGGTACGCCATCCACGGCTACCCGTCGGTGCCGTCGTACCCGGCCAGCCACGGTTGCGTGCGGGTCCCCAACGCCTCGATGAACCGGATGTGGAGCCGCCTGCCGGTCGGCACGCCGGTCCACATCTACCGATGACCCCGCCGCGTGGTGACGGCCCCGGTGCCAGGTCACCGGGGCCGTTTCGCCGGCCGCGCCATCACTCGCGACCGGCGGGTGGCACCGAGGACACCGTCAGCGCGACGTCCTCCGCCGCCGCCGGTGCCGGCGTCCGACGGCGGCGCCACGGCAGCCGACCGTGGACCTCCTCGGGCAGCGGCACGGGGACGGAGGCGATGACCGTGTTCGGGCGCTGACGCAACCGCGTGCGCAGCCACCAGGCCGTCTGGGTGTGCAGCAACCGCTGCCAGGCGTGCTCGACCACGAACTCGGGCAGCACGACCGTCACGATCGCGTCCCGATCCGCTCCCTGCACGCGGTCGAGGTAGCGCAGCAGCGGGTTGACGAGCTGCCGGTAGGGGTCCTGGATGACGTCCAGCGTCAGGTCGAGACCCGCGTGCTTCCACTGTCGACGCAGCTTGGCCGCCTCCTCGTCGGACAGCACGACCGTGACGACGCGCACCTCGTCGGCATGCAGGTTGCGGGCGTACGCGATCGCGTCGACGGCACCGCGGTGGACCCGGGAGACCGGGACGACGACGATGTTGCGACGGGGTCGCGCCCGGTAGCCGACCGGCACGGCCAGGCCGCGCTTCACGTCGAGGTAGTGCCGGTGCACCGTGCGGAACAGCCCGATGATCACCGGGATGACGACCACGGGGATCCAGGCACCGGTCGTGAACTTGGACACCACCACCACGACCAGAACCGTCGCGGTGGCCGTGGCGCCGACGGCGTTGATCGCCTGGGCCCGGCGCCAGCCCGGCTCCCGCAGACGGGCGTGGTGGCGGACCATGCCGACCTGGGACACCGTGAATCCCGTGAACACGCCGACCGCGTACAGCGGGATGAGGGCGGTGGTGCTGCCGCCGAACGCGATCAGCAGGACCGCGGCCGCGCCACCCAGCAGCAGGATGCCGTTGGAGAACACCAGCCGGTCGCCGCGGTGGCTGAGTTGGCGCGGGAGGAAGCCGTCGCGGGAGATCAGCGACGACAGGCGCGGGAAGTCGGCGAAGGCGGTGTTCGCCGCGAGGAACAGGATGGCCATCGTCGTGATCTGCAGGGCCCCGTAGCCGAACGAGCCCCGCCCGAACACGGCGCCACCGAGCTGCGAGAGCACGGTCTCGTCCTCGCTCGGCAGTGGTCGCAGCCGGTCCGCGAGCACGGAGATGCCAAGGAAGGCGCTGCCGAGGATCAGGCCCATCGCACCCAGCGTGCGGGCCGCGTTGCGCGACTCGGGACGGCGGAAGGCGGGGATGCCGTTGGTGATGGCCTCGGTGCCCGTCAGGGCGACGGCGCCGGACGAGAAGGCCCGAGCCACGATCAGCGCCCCCGCGAGCCCGGTCAGCCCCAGCGTGCTGCCACCGGTGAGGGCGGCCAACTGTTCCGGGTCGACCGGAGCGGCCGTCAGCGCGCCGGTCTGCGTCCGCCACAGGCCGACCAGCAGCAACGCACCCAGGGCGACCAGGTAGAGGTAGGTCGGGATGGCGAACAAGGTCCCCGATTCCTTGGCGCCGCGCAGGTTCGCGACGGCGATCAACGCGACGACTCCCACGCCGATCTCGACCCGGTACTCGAGCAGTTCCGGAAGTGCGGACACCACGGCCGCGACGCCTGCCGAGACGGACACCGCGACGGTGAGCGTGTAGTCGACCAGCAGCGAGGCGCCGGCGAGCAACGACCAGCGTTCACCGAGGTTCTGGCGCGCGACGACGTAGGCGCCGCCACCGTCGGGGTACGCGTAGATGGTCTGCCGGTAGCTGAGCACCACGACCAGCAGCACGAGCGCCACGACCAGCGAGATCGGAACCAGCAGGTGCAGCGCGGCGAGTCCGGCGACCGGGACCAGGATGAAGAGGATCTCCTCGGTCGCGTAGGCGGTGGAGGAGATCGCGTCGGAGGCGAACACGGCCAGGCCGATGCGTTTCGGCAGCCGGGTGCGGTACTCCTCCGCGGTCGCCAGCGGGCGCCCGACGAGCAGGCGCTTGACGAGCGATGTCATCGCCGTACCTCGTCGCCGGTGGTGATGGTGCCTCGAGCGCGGGCGCCGGCGACCGTTCTCGCCCACGACGGTACGACCGCCGCTGCGGTGTCGCGCGCGATTTGTCCGAGGCTTGGCACAACGTGAACCCGGGCGCCCGGTCGATGCGGGGCGACGCATCAGCGTGGGGAAGGGGACATGGGCCCTTCGTCGACGCCCGGGTGACTGGCCATCATGGAGGGTGCCCGACGGCCCCTCCGGCCGGGCCGGCGTGGAGGTCGCCGCCGTGGTCGACGCGTCGCTGCTGGTGGCCGTCCTGGGGGACTTCGCCGGGACCGTGGCGGTGCGGCACGACCCGGACCGGCTGGCCGCGGAGGTCCTCGGCCCGCTGTGCCGGCTGCTGACGGCGGACGCGGCAGCCATCTCCCTCGTCGTCGGGGACGGCTTGCGGTTCGTGGCCGCGACCGGACCCGAGACGGCACGGTTCGAGCGCCGCCAGCTGGCCACCGAACACAGCCCGGCGAGCGAGGCACTCCGGCAGGTGCGCGGTGTGACGTGCGGGGACCTCGGCGTCGACCCCCGCTGGCCGGAGCTGGTACCCGTCGCGCTGGAGGCCGGTGCCCGCGCCCTCGTCGCCGTCCCGTTGTCTGCCGCGGGCTCGTCCGTCGGCGTCGTGACCGTCTTGGCCCGAGCGCCGCGCGTCTGGGAGACGGCCGACCTGGTCGCGGTGACGGCGTTCGCCGAGTTGGTGGCCGCGTGTCTCCTGGTCGCAGGACGCTCGTCCGCGCGGGCGCGCCTCGCGGCGCAGTTGCAGCACGCCCTGGAACGGCGGGTCGTCGTCGAGCAGGCCAAGGGGATGCTGGCCGAGCGCCACGGGACCACACCGGAGGTCGCCTACGAACGACTTCGCCGACATGCCCGCGAGCACCAGACGAAGGTGGCGACGGTGGCGCGGGCGGTCCTCGACGGCCGCTCGGAGCCATGACACCGACGTCAGAATTGGGTCGAAGGTCCCTGTTCCGCGCGACGGCGCGTCGGTACCAATGGAGCCGCTGCCCGTGACCCCGGTGGCGCATCGACCATCACAACGCGTTCACGGGGGACCATCTTGCTGCACCACGTCCAGGCGCCACACCTCACCTCACGGGTCGCCGAACGAGCCTTCGTTCGGTGGCTCGTTCAGCCGGACAAGCCGGACGAGCTCCGCCTCGGCGGGCCGGACGCGCCCGCGACGCCACTGACGTGGACCCTCGGGGAGTTGTGCACCTCGAGGCACACGCTGCCGCCGATCGCCGCGGCCGTCCTCGGCTGCGAGGAGGGCTTGAGTGTCGGGCAGGCGGCCACGGAACTGCTGCTGGCCGTGAACGACCCGGCGGGACCACGCTGCCGGTCGTACCGCGCCGCGACCTACTACCTGCGCGAGCGCGCCCTGCTCGGCGAGGTGTTCGCGGACCTGGAGGCGGTCTCGTCGTGACGGCAACCGTGTACGCCACCGCACCGCGGCGGGGCGTGATGACCTACGCGACGACCCCGACGGGAACGGTGACGCAGATCGTCGAGCCGGCCGAGCCGCTGGTCGACCATCGCGCCGTCGCGGCCCTGGCGCTGGGTCTGGCCTACTCGCACCTCGACCGGGGCGACTCCGTCGCGGAGCTCGCCACGAGCGCCGACGCGGCGTTGCTGCGCCGTGCGCACCACCACCTGGCCGGGCTCGACCACCACACGCCGGCGGTCCTCGCCAGCGCGCGCAAGCTCGTCGAGGCGGCCGTGCACGTGCGGACCCGACCCGAGCGCGCCATCGCGTGACGCGGCCGGCGGCGTGGGTCAGTGCTCGTGGGTCGGCACGACCGCCAGCGGGCAGGGTGCGTGGTGGATGCACTGCTGGCTGACCGAGCCCAGGAGCAGCCCGGCGAAGCCGCCACGGCCTCGGGTGCCGACCACGAGCAGGTCGGCACCCTTCGCCCGCTCGAGCAGCACCTGGGCCGGCCGTCGACCCTGCACGGCTTCGGCGGTCACCTCGATGCCGAGGTCGGTGCCGAGTTCGGCGACCATGCCCTCGACGAGGTCGGTCGCGTACGCCGCCATCCGCTCGTGGCGTGCCTCGACCTCCTCGACCGAAGGCAGGCCGGCGGGGTAGCGGTACACCTCGTAGGCGGGGGTGTCGTCGTAGGCGTGCACCACCTCCAGCGCGGCGCCATGGACGCGGGCCTCGTCCACCGCCCACCGCAGGGCGGTCCGGGACTGGTCGGACCCGTCGACGCCGACGACGATGCGGTCCATCCTGGTCTCCTCGTCCCGGGTGCCTCGGCGCCTGCGCGGCGCCTGGGCGGCGCCTTCGCCCCCAGCGTCCGCCGTGGTGGGCCGCCCGGCCAGGGTCCTTCGCCCCGACCGCGACTCACCCGTCCCTGGGGGCGGCTCGTCGCCGCGCCGCGGCGAGCAGCACGCGGACGGCGGCGGCGATCACGACGGTGTTGAAGACCATCTGCACCGTGACCACCAGGCGTGCCGTCTGTCCTGCGGCGTGCACGTCGCCGAAACCGACGGTGACCAGGGTCGAGATGGTGAAGTAGGCGGCGTCCAGGCGGGTCGCCAACCCGCTGAACTGGCCCGGTACCTCGGCCAGTCGGGCATAGGCCAACGCGAAGAACGCCACCGCCCACAACACGATGGCCACCAGGCTCTCGATGCGGGCGCCCTGGACGACGGTGGGATCGGTCGCCCGTGCGGCGCGCTGCTCGCGGAGTGCGGCGGCGGCCACGGCCATGCCCAGCAGCAGCACACCGCCGGTGACGAGCACCGCGTCCAGCGGCCCCAACGGTCCCGACGGCAACGGGGCGACCGCCAGGACCGCGAACCCGAGCCCGCCGACGACCAGGCCCCGCACCAGCGCCCTCGCAACGCTCAGGGACTCCACCGGGGCCTCCTCGTCCGGCCAGCCGTAGCGTGCCGGACGGAGGACGTCGGCGTGGCCTCAGCGCTCGGCGACCACGAGATTGGTGTGCATCGGCACGACGACGTGGTCGCCCACCCGGTACTCCTCGACCAGCGCCCTGGTCTCCTCCTCGATGGCGGCGAGGTAGTCCGCGAACAGGTCCGGGTCCTCGTCGAACTTCGGCACGACGGCGGCATAGGCGTGCTCCAGCCGCTCCACGAAGCGCTCCGGCGTGACGAAGCGGGCCGTGACGGTGTGCGTGGCGACGTCGTGGACGCGCAGGCCGGCCTCGCGGAGCAGTCCGGTGAGCGCCGCCGCGTCGCCGAAGGTGAAGGGTGCCACGAGGTCCTCGGTCTCGACCGGCAGCCCGTGCGCAGCCAGGTGGGGGGCCTCGGCACGGGCGAGCGCGGCGAAGAAGGAGTGCCGTTCGAGTCCCTGCCAGACCGCCAGCGCGACCCGACCGCCGTCGACCAGGACGCGGCGCATCTCGCGCACGGCTGCGAGGCGGTCGGGGAAGAACTGCAGTCCCTGTTGGCAGTACACGCGGTCGACACTGCGGTCGGGGAGGTCGAGGGTGGTGGCGTCGCCCTGCCGGTAAGCGACCGTTGCCGCCGTCGCCGTGGTGCGCTCACGGGCGACCGCGAGCATGGCCGGGTTGAGGTCGATCCCGGTCACCTCGCCGCCCGGCCCCACCGCCGCGGCCAGCCGGCGGGTGACGATGCCCGTCCCGCAGGCGACGTCCAGCACCCGGTCACCCGGCGACGGCGGGGCGAAGGCCAGCAGGGCCCGACCGAGCGGGCCGAAGATGGCGGGCCCGTAGTAGTCGTCGTAGGTGTGGGCCGGTGTGGTGTCCGCTGGGGTGGTGTCCGCTGGTGTCGTGTGCGCCGGTGCCGTGTGGGCCGGCGTCGCACTGGTGATCCCGGTCATGTCGTGTCTCCCGCGTCGCCGGGCGCACCCCGGTGGCGCGCCCGGCGTCGACGCTACGGACGCGCCGGGGCGAGCACCTGCGCGGTGGCACGCACCCGACTACGCAGATCCCGCGGGGCCACGGTCGGGACGCGTGGCACCCTCCCGGTGTGCGTAGCTGACGGCGGCGGCACGGGCGCTGCGGCCGTGGAGGCCCAGCTTCTGGTAGATCGTCGCCAGATGCCGTTCGATGGTGCGCACGCTCAGCACGAGCTCCGCGGCGATCTGCTGGTTCGACCGGCCGGCGGCGACCAGACCGAGCACCTCGGCCTCCCGTCCCGTCAGCGCCGCCGGACCTCGCGGAGCACGGTCGGTGCCGAGGTCCACCGACCGGACCCCCAGCGTGGCCAGACCGGCCGTCGCCGCCTCGCGCTCGCGGCCCGCCGCGTCGGCGTCCCCCATCGCCCGGTAGGCACGGGCGAGCAGCTGCCTCACACGCGCCGCCTCGAAGGGAGCGCCCAGGTCCTGCCAGGCCTGCAACGCCGCGTGCAGGGCCGGCAGGGCCCCGGCCGGGTCCTCCTCCGCGAGCCGCAGCAGGCCACGGCCGTGGTGGGACCGGGCGACGAAGCCGGTCGTCGCGTACGTGTGCGCCGCGGCGTCCAGCTCCTCCCATGCCGCCCGCGCCGTGTCGAGGTCGCCGGCCGCGACCGCCACCTCGAGCGCGGCCGGCAGCAGGCGCGCCCGCGCGAGGCGATCCTCGCCGGCGGCGGTCAGGGCCGCTCGGAGCGAGGCGGCCGCCGCCTCGGTACGGCCCTGCGCACAGCGCAGCAACGCGAGGCCCGGTTGGGGGTCGCAGCCGAGCCGGTGTGCGGCGTGGTACTGCTCCTCGGCGCCCGCGAGGTCACCTCGCTGGCGGCGCAGCTCGCCGCGCTGGTAGTGGGCCTCGGCGACGATGCCGACGTCGAACGCGGCCAACTCGTCGCAGACGTGGGCGGCCTCGCGTTCGGCCTCCTCCCACGCGCCGTGGACCTGCAGCACCTGGGCGCGGTGCACCCGGCAGATGCCCATGAAGGGGCCCGCCCCCGGCATCTGTTCGCACCACCGCGCCGTCGCCCGGGTCCACTCGCCGGCCCGACGCAGGTCGGCCAGCTCGTGGCAGGCCTCCATCAGGTGGCAGTAGATGTTGCCGGCCCAGCCCGGCTCCAGCTCGTCGGACACGGCGGCGACCATCGCCTCGTCGAGCAGCACCATGCCGGCGGCCACGTCACCGCGTTTGACGAGCACGCGCCCCTCACCCATGACGCCCATGGCCAGCAGCGTCTGGTCCTCCCAGCGACGTCCCAGGGCCTGGACCTCCCTGGCCGCCCGGAGCGCGTCTTCCAGCCGGCCCGTCTGGAGGTTGGCCTCGAAGTCGAGGTAGACGAGGAAGCCGTACTCGGGTGCGTCCGGTGTCTCGCGCAGCAACCGCTCGGCACGCTGGATCCAGCCCGAGGACGGCGCGTCCTCGCCGCGGATCATCAGGGTGTAGCCGGTGTCGATCGCCACCAGCGCGGCCGCGCCCGCGCGGCCGTCGGCGAGGTACAGGCGATAGGCCTGCTGCTGGGCCGGCAGCGCCTCCTCGAGGTCGCCCAGCCACCAGGCACACGACGCGAGGGAGTACAGGTCGTCGGCGTCCAGCGCCGCATCCCGCTGTGCCTCGCGGTACGCGGCGCGCGAGGTGACCCAGTCGCGGCGGCGGTAGGCCGCGCGCGCCCGCTCCAGGGTCGTGCTCGCGTCCGCCATCTCTCCACCCGCGACGCACCGGGAGGCGTCGCTGCCCGTTCGAGGCAGTATGGCACGGTCGTCCAACGGTCACTGACCGGGTGATGCGGTCGTCGGTGTCGCCCGCACGCCGCAGCGGTAAGGATGGGGACTCGCCGATGTCGGAGGGCTGTCGTGACCCGGGAACCGTCTCCAAAGCAGCAGCCGGCGACGCCGGCGTCGCGGGAGCCCGCGAACGCCGACGCCGTGGAACAGCACCAGCGCCCTGACGGGACGATCGAGGAGGACGCCACCGTGACCGGGACGCCGCGCGAACCGTTGACCCCCGACATGCTCGAGCAGTACCAGCGGCTCGACGGCACCGTCGAGGTTCCGACCGCGTTCGACGACGTCGACGACGGCCCGCTGACGCCCGACATGCTCGAACAGCGCCAGGTCGTCGAGGACGACGAGGACGAGTGGCGCGAGTGACCCGGACCCCCGCCTCGGGGTGAGGCGACGTCGGCCGCGCGTGCGGATGCTGTCCTGTGGGAACGGCGCCGACGTGAGGTGGCCCGATGGTCCGTCTACTCGTGTCCGCGGCAGTGCGCGTCGCGGCGAACGCGCTCGGCCTGCTCGTGGCGGCCTGGCTACTCGAGGGTGTGACGGTTTCCGGGGCGGCCTTCGCCGTCGCCGTCGTCGTGTTCACGCTCGCGCAGGTGATCGTCGCGCCGATGTTGCAGAACCTGGCCGAGAGGAACGTCGCTGCACTGACGGGAGGGACCGCCCTGATCGCCACCCTCCTGGCACTGATCGTGACCAGCCTCGTCTCCGACGGCCTGCGCGTCGATGGCCTGTCGAACTGGCTGCTGGCGACCCTCGTCGTGTGGTTGGTGTCGGTCGCCGCCGGCCTGGTGCTGCCGCTGGTGTTCGTGAAGAACCGCATCGAGGAACGCCGCAGCTGAGCCGCGTCCATGCCGCTGGCATCGGGCTCAGGCGGCCGGCGTCCTGCTGACGGTGCCGACGGGCGGTTCGCGACGGGTCCGCGGCCGCTCGTGTGGCAGGTTCCGCGTCGCCGGCAGCGCACAGATCGCCAGCACCGCCGCCGCGAGGAGGCCGCCCTTCAACGCGAACAACTGGGCGTCCTCGTAGTCGGCGACGAGCGCGTCCGCCGTGGCGGTGTCCACGCCGGCCTCGACCGCCCCCTGGCGAACCTGCTCCGCGGTGACGAACGAGACGGTGCCGTCGACCGCGACCTCGGCCTGCTCGACGACGGAGCTCGGGACGGCCGGGTCCTGCTCGATGCGGACCAGGAAGTTCGAGACGAGGCCCGAGAGCACGATCGCGCCGACCAACGCCACGCCCAGCGCCGATCCGAGCTGCTGCGCGGTGTACTGCAGCCCGCCCGCCTCGCTGCGGCCCGCCGCGCCGACCGAGGACTGGATCACGTTGCCCAGCTGCGACGCCATCAGTCCGAGACCGAGGCCGAGGAGCCCCATGGCGATGGCGAAGGCCAGCTCGTCCAGGGTGGGTCGCACGGTGGTGAGCAGCCACACCGTCGCGGCGATCACGGCCACCAGACCTGCCCGCACGAGCGAGCGAGGGGCGAAGCGCATGCTCAAGGAGGAGCCGGCGATCGACGCCAGGAACATCAGCAACGACACGGGCAGCATCCGCAGCCCCGTCTGCAGGGCATCCAGCCCCAGGACGAGTTGCAGGTACAGCGGCACGGTGAAGAACACGCCCATCAGGATCAGGTTCATGGCCAGGAACGTCTGCAGTCCGGCCCGCAGCGGAAGCACCTTCAGCAGCCCCAGCCGCACCAGTGGGTCCGTCCCGAGCAGCTCGCGACGCCGCTGCCAACGGACGAAGAACCACAGGAGCGCGGCCCCGGCGCCGATCACGAACGGGGTCAGGGCGAAACCGAACGGCTCGATGGGTGACGTCTTCGGCACGACCCATCCCCACGTGCTGGCTCGCAACACGCCGAGCACGACGGCACCCAGCCCCAGCGCCGACAACGCCGAGCCGACGAGGTCCAGTCGTGGCCGCCCGGTGGTCGACGGCACATCGGCGAGGCGGCGGACGAGCAGCAGGATCGCGACGACGATCACCACCTCTCCGACGAACACGACGCGCCAGCTCAGTGCCGTCGTTGCCCACCCACCGAGGATGGGTCCGACCGCGATGCCGGCGCCGGCCACGCCGCCGATGACGGCGTAGGCCACGGCACGGTCGCGCTCGACGTAGCTGCCGGCGACCAGGGCGGCGAGTGCGGGCAACACCAGCGCGGCGCCGAGCCCTTCCATCACCGACCAGCCGACGGCGAGCACCGCGACGTTCGGCGCCAGGGCCGTCAGCGTCGACCCCGCGGCGTAGACGACCAGCCCCACGACGAAGGCCCGTCGCCGACCGATCAGGTCGCCGATCTTGCCCCCGGTCAGCATGAACATGGCCATGACCAGCGAGTACAACGTGATCACGCCCTGGATGGCGGTCACCGTCGTGTCGAGGTCGCTGACGAGCTGGCTGATCGACACGTTCATCACGGCCTGGTCCAGCACCATCACGAACTGGGCACTCGCGAGGATCGCCAGGGGCGTCCACCGGCTCATCGCGACTCCGTGGGCGGAGACGACCGGCTCCATGCCGGCCGTGGGACGAATGCCATGGATCCTGACGGCCCGAGCCGTGGCGCGCCCCACCCGGGGTGACATCGCCGTCGGGTCGGGTGAGTTCGTGTCGTGGCGCCGGCGCGTCGATGTGTGGACGACGAAGAACCGGAAGGCCGCGTGCCGACGGCGAGATGGTCCGTTTCCACAGGTGCGGGCAACCCATCCGGGCCGTGTCGCCGGCATCGCCGATACTGGGCCGATGCTTCGCACCGCTTCCGCCCCGTCGCGGTCGGCCGCTCCGGCCGGCCGCTACCGGGCTGCCGGTGGGGCCGTGCGCCGGGGGCGGCCGCACACGGTCGGTCGGGTGCTGGCGGCCGATCACGGTGCCGGCTACCGCCCAGACGGGTCTTCGAGCACGGATTCGGCTGGCGGTGCCGTCGATGCCGTCGATGCCGCGTCGGCGACGACTTGCGCGGCTGCGCGCGAGCGGGCGGCTGCGGCCGACCGCCTGGATGCGTTGCCGCTGTTGGCGGAGGTGCCGGGGCTGGCCGGGATGCTCGACGAGCTGCGGCTGGTCGACCGGCTGCTCGCGTCCGTGTTGGACACGATCATCCAGCTGCAAAGCTCCTCGGCGGTGGAGACCGTGACGGGGGTGCCGTTGGAGCAGTGGCTGCTGTCCGAGGCCCGCCGCACGACGGCGGACCGGCGCATGCTGCTGACCGCCGCTGACGTGCTGCGGCGGCTGCCCGGCCTGCAGTCCGCATTCGACCAGCACAAGCTGTCGTGGGCACAGCTGCGCATCATCGTGCTGGAAGTGGCCCGGCTGCCCCGCCGGCTGGATGTTCAGCTGGACGCCGCCGTCGACGAGCTGGTCGACCGGCTGGAGGGCACGGATCCGGATGCGGTGTCCGGGCTGGTGCGCTGGCTGGTCACCGACCTCACCGCCACCGACCCCGAACCCGCTGACGCAGACGACGAGCCGGCGGAGATGCTGGTGCTCCAACCGCGGCTGGACGGCACCGGCGGGAAGTTCTTCGGACAGGCCAACGCCACCAACTTCGCGCTGCTCGAGGCCGCAACCGACCCCGGCCGGGCCGGTCCGGCCACCAAACCCGGCATCGGCCACGACCCCGACCCCGACAAGGTCCGCCAGGCCTCTGAGGACCGGGGCCGGCGGCGGTTCGAGAAGCTGATCGGACTGCTCGAGGCCGGCGCGACCGGCGACGGTGACGGCGGGCGGGTGCCGGTGAAGGTGTTGCTGCGTGTGTCGTACGACACCCTGCTGGATGCCGGCCGGCTGCCGGCCGAGGTGCTGACGCGCCTGTCCGGCGGCCGGCTACAGCTCACGTCCGTGGCGGCGCGGCGGCTGCTCGACGAACGCGGCACCGACCTGCGGACCGTGATCGTCGACGACGCCGGCCAGGTCCTGGGGGTCGGACGGTCACACCGGTTCCCGCCCGGCTGGCTGTCCGACGCCGTGCTGACGGTGCACGACACCTGCAGCGAACCCGGCTGCAACACCGCTGCGCTGGCCTGCGATCTCGACCACGCAAAGCCCTGGCGCCGCGTCCGGCCCGGTGACGTGCCCGGACGCACCGACATCGACCAGCTGGCGCCGGTGTGCCGGCCCACCAACCACACCAAAGATGCTGCCGGCTGGAGCGTCACCCAGACCGCCGATGGCATCCGCGTCTGGCACCACCCGCGCAGCGGACTGCGGATCCGGACCCTGCCCGGCACCACCCGCATCCCCGTTCCACCCGCACCCGTCGACCGCAGCGTGAGCGGCGGCACCGACCCGCCGGCGCCGGCCGGCAGTGCCGACCGGCCCGCCGCACCTCGCGACGGACCCGAGGCCGCGGCCGACGCCGACGACCCTGACGGCACCATCCCGTTCTGATCGCCGCCAACGCGGCCGAGACCGCGCACGTCGACCACGTCACCCGCCCACCACGCCGACCCCCCTTCCGCGGGACGTCGCGTGGTGGGCTCGACGTGCGCGCCCCGTGGGGTCGGCTCGGGGACGCATGACCGCGCCGGCCGGGTCCGCGGGTGCGCCGGGCATCGTTGGGCCTTTGCGCTCGACTCCAGGACCTGCGGGCCGGCCGGCTCCATCGGCGGGAGCGTGGAGCGGCTGGTGCGTGGCCTCGCGCGGGGGCCGTTGCGCAAGCGGGTCCGGCCCGGGGCGGTCGCCGGGCTGGTGGAGCGTGGAGCGGTGGGCGTCCGCGACCTCGCCACCGACCGCCGGGCGCTGCTGGCCGCCACTGGCTGGGCGGCGGCGAACTGGCTCCTGGACGTCGCGGTGGTGGTCGTCCTGGCGAGCACCATCGGGGCGGGCACGCCCCTGACGGGGGTGCTGCTGGCCTACATCGTCGCGCAGCTGGCGGCCTCCGTGCCGCTGACGCCAGGCGGGGTCGGCATCGTGGAGACGGCGATGGTGGGCGCCCTGGTCGGCGCCGGCGCCCCCGCGGCAGCCGCGACCGTGACCGTCCTGGGCTGGCGGCTGGTCAGTCACTGGCTGCCGATCGTCGTCGGACTCGCACTGCTGCCTGGCCTGCGGAATCACGCCGGTCAACCGACCGACCCACGGACGACCTGAGGCCGCCCCCAGCATCCGCCGTCACGACACGGCATAGCGGTCGAGGTCCGCGACCGTCCCCCGCACGACGAGTTCGCCCTCACGGAACCCCTCGAGGAGCGACAGCGGCAGCAGCACGGTCCTGCGCTCCCACAGGTGGCCGTGCCGCAGCACCACGTGGCTGACCTCGTCCGTCGCCTGGTCGAGGAACAATCCCGCGACGTGGCCGATGCGTTGGCCGTCTGCGGACCGCACCGGTGTGCCCGAGTGCAGCTCGTGCTCGCCGGGTGGCAGCTGACTGCGGATGACCGTGCCCGTACCCATCGGTGTCTCCAGACGGTCCCACAGCAGCAGGTGCTCGGCGCCGTACGGGTAGGGCAGTTGATAATCCCCGTCCTGCTCGAGCGGCAGGAAATCGAGGTCATACGTGCGATCGAAGCCGTGGGGCCACGGCGCGTCGGTCCGCAGGCGCAGGGACCCGTCGGTGGGTTCGAGGTCGTCGATGGGCACGAGGCGCGATTCGGTGAAGCCGCCGCCCGGCGACACGCTGACATGGGTCATGTGCGACAGCGTCGGCGTCAGCACGACGGCCTCGACCACGCCGACGACGTTCCCCTTTTCGTCGAAGACGCGCTGGTCGATGCGGACGAGGAGTTCACGGTCGTCGGCCACGTGGCTGCCTCCTGGCCCACCGTCGACGGGGAGATCCGTACGCGCCCTGCGCCTGGGAGCCAGCCGGTTCCTTGTCGCCGAGCCGCCCGGGGCGCACCAGAGGACAACGTCCCGGACGCCGGGCGTGTCGGCGGGCCGGGGAAAACCCGCTCCGTCGCCGCCTCCACGACGCTCGGTCAGGAGCTTCCGGCTGGCCGACGCCCCCACACGTAGTAGGCGATCTGGCCCAGCGGCCGGACGAACGACGCGAGCACCCAGGCGCGCTTCGAGCCGCGGATGTCCTCGGCGGGCCGTCGGCGCAGATCCCACAGCATGGCGACCTGCCACGCGGTGGTGACCACCCCGGCCACGACGATCAGGCGCTGCTGGGTGGGCGTGAGGTCGGACCAGTTCCGGCGTGGTGTGTCCATGCCGTCAGTCTGCCAGGCGACGACACGCGCCGGCGGCAGGTGGCGACAGGATTCTCGACGGGCCCCTCCGTCGCCGCGCGCGCCTGGCCGCCACGGAGCCAGGGACCGGCCACCAGTGTTCCGGCTGTCTCCCGCCCGACTGAACGACGATGGCGCGCCGCGTGGGCGCGCCATCGTCGCGGCGGTGGGTCAGGCGGCGGCTGCCGCCGGTGCCGTCAGGGCCACGGCGAGCACGTCGCGGACGTCCTCCACCAGGTGGACGTCCATCAAGTCTCGTACGGCTGCGGGCAGGTCGTCGACGTCGTCGCCGTTGCGGGCCGGCAGGACGACGGTGCGCACCCCGGCGCGGTGCGCCGCGAGCACCTTCTGCTTGACGCCGCCGATGGGCAGTACCCGGCCCTGCAGGGTCACCTCACCGGTCATGCCGATGTCGTCGCGGACCGGCCGGCCCGTCAGCGCGCTGACGAGCGCCGTCACCATCGTGATCCCGGCCGATGGGCCGTCCTTCGGCACCGCCCCGGCCGGGACGTGCAGGTGCACCCGCCGTCCGGCGAGGGCGTCGGGCGCGATGCCGAGCTCGGCGGCGTGGGCGCGGACGTACGACGTCGCGATCGTCGCCGACTCCTTCATCACGTCGCCGAGCTGCCCGGTGAGGGTCAGGCCCTCATCGCCCTCGTGCAGCGATGCCTCGACGAACAGCACGTCACCGCCTGCACCCGTGACGGCCAGGCCGATCGCCACGCCCGGTACGGCGGTGCGGCCGGCGGCCTCGTCGAGGTGCACGGTGGGTCGCCCGAGCACGTCGCGAACCATCGGCTCGTCGACGGCGACCGGCGCCACGCCGGGGTCGCTGCCGATCCGGGACGCGGCCCGCCGCATCAGCCGGCCGAGCGCGCGCTCCAGCCCGCGGACGCCCGCCTCGCGGGTCCAGCCGCCGATGACGGCGTTCAGGACCGTGTCGGGTACCTCGACCTCGTCGGGGCGCAGGCCGGCCCGTTCGACCTGGCGCGGCAGCAGGTGTTCGCGGGCGATCGACACCTTCTCGTCGTCGGTGTAGCCATCCAGTCGCACGACCTCCATGCGGTCGAGCAGCGCGGCCGGGATGGTCTCCAGCACGTTGGCGGTGGCGAGGAACACCACGTCGGACAGGTCCAGGTCGAGTTCGAGATAGTGGTCGCGGAACGTGTGGTTCTGGGCCGGGTCCAGCACCTCGAGCAGCGCGGACGAGGGGTCGCCCCGCCAGTCGGCACCCACCTTGTCGAGCTCGTCCAGCAGCAGGACCGGGTTGATCGCCTTCGCCTCCGTCAGGGCCCGCACGATCCGACCGGGCCGGGCGCCGACATAGGTGCGCCGGTGGCCGCGGACCTCGGCTTCGTCGCGGACGCCGCCCAGCGCGACGCGCACGAACGGGCGGCCCATCGACCGGGCGACCGACTCGCCGAGCGAGGTCTTGCCCACGCCCGGCGGGCCGACCAGCAGCAGGATCTGGCCGGCGCCCCGCCGGGCGGGCACGGCGCCGTCTGCGACGGTGTCCAGCCCGCGCTCGTGCCGCAGCTTGCGGACGGCGAGGTGCTCGACCAACCGCTCCTTCACGTCGTCCAGGCCGGTGTGGTCGGCGTCGAGCACCGAGCGGGCCTCGGCCAGGTCGAGACGGTCGCTGGGGCGCACGTTCCAGGGCACCTCGAACACGGTGTCCAGCCAGGTCTGGATCCAGCTGTGCTCCGGGGACTGCTCGCCGACACGTTCCAGCCGGTCCAGTTCGCGCTCGATCGCCTGCTTCACCGCCGCGGGGGCGTCCAGGTCGGCCAGTCGTTGGCGGTAGTCGCCGTCCTCGGCGGAGCCGGTCTCGCCGAGCTCCTCGCGGATGGCCTGCAACTGCTGACGCAGGAGGTACTCACGCTGCTGCTTGTCGACCCGCTCGCCGACCTGCCGCCGCACGTCACGCTCGACCTTGACCTGCGCCAGCGTCTCGCGGGCCCAGCCCAGCACCAGCTCGAGGCGTGCGGTGAGGTCGAGCGTCTCCAGCACCTCGACCTTCTGTGCCAGCGTCAGGTCGGGGGAGTAGACGGCGGTGTCGGCCAGTTCGGCGAGGTCGTCGATCATCGCGAGCCGCTCGGCCACGGTCGACGCCTGCCGCAGCCGCAGGATCTCGTCGAGCACGGCGCGGTAGGACACGGCCAGCTCGCGGGTGCGCGCAGTCGGTTCGTCCTCGGCCAGCACCTCGACGTCGACCCACAGTGCCTGGTCGCTGCCCATCGAGCCGCCGCCCGGGCGTGCGCGGCGCAGGCCGCGCAGGACCACGGCACGGTTGCCCTCGAGGTCGTAGGACTCGACGATCTGCGCGATGGTGCCGACCGACGAGTAGCGCCCGTCGACCCTGGGGACGAGCAGCAGCCGCGCGTCCCCGCCTTCCGCGGCGGCGACCGCCGTGGCGGCCTCGCCCGACTCCACGATCACGTTGACCACCATCGTGGGCACCACGACGCCCTGGTCGAGGGCGAGCATGGGCAGGCGGTCGGTTCCGACGACGGACATGGTGTCTCCTCCATGGTGTCCCCGGCCGGGAGCGGCGGAGGACCATCCAGGCAACAACGCCGCAGGAGTCGCGGCGGCTTCCACCGCTGCGCCGCGGTGGCGCAGGGTTGTTGCGCGCGGTCCCCGGAGCGGCCCGTTGCTAGCGTCGGACGCGCCACGAGGAGCAGCCGCCCACATGGACCACGTCAAGCTCGGCAGCACGGGTCTCGAGGTGTCGCGGATCTGCCTCGGCTGCATGACCTATGCCGACGCCTCCCGCGGCAACCATCCGTGGGCACTCGACGAGCAGGCGGCGCGGCCGTTCTTCCGCCAGGCGCTGGACGCCGGCATCAACTTCTTCGACACGGCCAACGTGTACTCGGCCGGCACCAGCGAGGAGTTCCTCGGCCGGGCCCTGCGCGACCTGGGGGTCAACCGCGACGAGGTCGTGATCGCCACGAAGGTGCACGGGCGCATGCACCCGGGACCGAACGGCGCCGGGCTGTCCCGCAAGGCGATCCTGAGCCAAGTCGACCACAGCCTGCGGCGACTGGGGACCGACCACATCGACCTCTACCAGATCCACCGGCTGGACCACGCGACGCCGATGGAGGAGACGCTGGAGGCGCTCCACGACGTCGTGAAGGCCGGCAAGGTGCGCTACCTCGGCGCCTCGTCGATGTGGGCCTGGCAGTTCGCCAAGGCCCTGTTCACGGCGGATGTCAACGGTTGGACGCGGTTCGTCAGCATGCAGAACCACTACAACCTCCTCAACCGCGAGGAGGAGCGCGAGATGCTGCCGCTCTGCCGGGACCAGGGCATCGGCGTGATCCCGTGGAGTCCGCTCGCCCGCGGGCGACTGGCCCGCGCCTGGGACGAACAGACCGAGCGCTCACGCAACGACCCCTTCGGGGCCAAGCTGTACCTCGACGAGGACCGACAGATCGTCGAACGGGTCGCCGAGGTGGCCGGCGAACGCGGGGTGCCCATGGCCCGGGTGGCGCTCGCCTGGATGCTGTCGAAGCCGGCAGTCACCGCGCCGATCATCGGGGCGACCAAGCCGCACCACATCGACGACGCCGTCGCCGCGGTCGAACTGTCGCTCACCGACCAGGAGATCGCGCGGCTCGAGGCGCCCTACCGCCCGCACGAGGTCGTCGGCTTCGGCTGACAGAGCCCTCCTCCTGCGGCGCCGGCCGACGTGGTGGCGTCCTCGGCGTGCGCGCCACCAACCGGCCACCTGCCCGTTCGGGCCGACCGGATACGGAACCTGTGGTTAGCCTGAAGCTCGGACTCAAGGAGCGGGTCCTCACGTCTTCCGAGGAGCCTGCTCGATGACCACCCCGCTGCACGCCGCTCCGAGTCCGTTCCGCCCCCAGGCGTGTCTCGTCTGTGGCATGGAGACCCTGGCGGCAGGTTGCTGCTCGTCCGCCTGTGCCGCACGGGCACATCAGGAGTTGGGCCGCAACGCGGCACTCCTGCGCTCGCGGCGGCTCACGCCCGACGACCGTCGCGCGCTCGCCGAGCGCAACGGGCGGCTGTCCTCGGCATTGCTGCGTTGGCAGCCGAGCACGGCGTCGGGCTGAACGGCGTACCCCGTCCGAAGCGGCGCCCTGGTCGAGCGACGAGCTGACCGGCGCCGTCGTCCCTCGCTCACCCCTGCCTGACGAGGTCCACGTGCTGCATCTGCCCACGCTGCCCCTGGAGGACGCCGCCTGGCTGTTCCTGGCGGTGATGACGGCCATCCTCGTCGCGCCGATCCTCGCCCGCTGGTTGCGCATCCCTCAACTGGTGACGCTCGTGCTGGTCGGCATGTTGGCCGGCCCCGGCGTGCTCGGGTTGCTCGAACGCGAGGGGCCGCTCGCCGTCATCGGTGAGGCGGGCCTGCTCTACCTCATGTTCGTCGCGGGGCTGGAACTCGACCTGCACGAGTTCGTCAAGCGCCGGACCCAGGCGTTGGTCTTCGGGCTCTCCGGATTCCTGATCCCGATGCTCGTCGGCACCGTCGCCATCGCGGCGATGGGATTCCCCCTGCTCGCGGCCGTGCTGCTCGCCTCGTGCTGGGCATCGCACACGTTGTTGACGTACCCGACCTTCCGGGCCCACGGCACCGCGACGAACGCTGCCGTCTCCACGAGCGTTGGGGCGACCATCCTCACGGACACCGCCGCCCTGGTCGTCCTGGTCGTGGTGCTGCGTGCCCATGCCGGGCAGCTCGGGCCGGCGCTGTGGCTGACGCTGGCCGGCGGCTTCCTGATCCTCGCCGCTCTGACCGTCTGGGTCCTTCCGCGCGTCGGGCGGGCGTTCTTCGCCACCTACGGGGTCGGCCGCAATCCGCGCTTCGTGTTCGCCATGCTGGCCTTGTTCGGGACGGCCGCGTTCGGCGAGGTCGCCGGTATCGAACCCATCGTCGGCGCCTTCCTCGCCGGGATCGGACTGAACCGCCTCATCCCCGCCGGTTCACCGCTCATGCGACGGATCGAGTTCGTCGGTGACGCGTTCCTGATCCCCGCGTTCCTCCTGACGGTGGGGTTGCTGATCGACCCCGCCATGCTGGTCGACCCGCGCGTACTGGGCATGGCGTCGGGGTTCATCGCCGTGGCGCTGGGCAGCAAGTTCCTCGCCGCCTACGGCACGGGACGGCTGCTCGGCTTCGACCGTCAGGAGTGGGGCGCCATGGCGGCGCTCACCTCGGCCCAGGCGGCGGCGACCCTGGCCGCCGCGATGGTCGGCCTGCAGGCGGAGATCATCGACGCGGAGACGCTCAATGCGGTCGTGGTGGTCATCCTCGTGACCTGCCTCGTCTCCGCCTGGTTGGCCGACCGGGTCGCACCGCGGTTGTCGCAGGCCACGACGAGACGTCGCATCGGCGAGCGGGTGATCGTGCCGATCGCCGACCCGGGAAACGCCGACCGGCTGGTCGCGCTCGCGTCGCTGGTGGCTGCGAAGGACGGAGGACTGGTCGTCCCGGTCACCGTCGCGCCGCCGGAGGCGGGCCCCGAACAGTTCGACGCGGCGGCCGACATCGCCCGCGACGCCGACCGGCTCGTGCAGAGCACGGGCGGCGAGAGCGCGGCGGTCGTGCGCCTCGACGCCTCACCGTCCACCGGCATCCTGAACGCGATGGTGGAGCAGCGCGGCACCATGCTCGTGCTCGGCTGGGAGGCGCGCCCGCGGCGTGGGCGCACGGTGTTCGGCACCACGATCGACTCGATCGTCACGGCCGCGCCCGCTCCCATCCTGGTCGGCCGGCTCGACCGTGACCCCTGGCAGCGTCTGGTCGTGCTCGTCGCGGAGAGCAACCTGCACGGCGAGGGCCGGCCGGCACTGCGTCTGGCCATCGAGGTGGTGCGGCGCATCCGGGACGCGGATCCGGGCGGGCGGCGTCCGGCGGTCGAGGTGATCAGCACCGTCGCCGACGACGCCCTGCAACGGCTGGTCCGTGACTGCTTCGGCGTGGAGGTCACGGTCGATCCGCGGCGGCGGACCGCCGTCGCCGCCGACGTCGCGCGGCCCGGGCACCTGATCGTCGTGCCGTTCCGCCCGGAACGTCACGGCCTGCGCGGCGCGCCGCGCCAACTCGCCGAGGTGGTCGGCGACACGCCGTTCCTGGCCGTGCTCGACCACGCGCACCGGCGCAACGGGGACGAACGGGCGCGAGCGGGCGTCGCCGAGCCGGGTCACCGAGCCGTGGACGAGCGGCTCGAGGACGCCATTGAGACGGTCACGTCGCTGGAGGCCGGCACGCCGGCCGTCGGTGCCATGGGCCCCGGTCAGCTCGACACCAGCGAGATCCCACTGCCCGACCGTGGCGCAGGCACGGACGGTCACCGGCCGCCGGCGACGTGATCGCCGCTCGCGACCCGAGCCTGGTCGTCACGGCGTCAGCACGACCTTCACGCAGCCCTCGTCCTTCTTCTTCATCAGCCGGTAGCCGGTCGGTGCCTCGTCGAGCGGCAGCCGGTGGGTGACGACGAAGCTGGGGTCGATGTCGCCGGCCTGGATGCGCTCGAGGAGCGGCCGTAGATAGCGATGGACGTGGCACTGGCCGGTGCGGATCGTCAGCGACCGGTTCATGACCGAACCGATCGGGAACTTGTCGAGGAACCCGCCGTACACGCCGACGATCGAGACCGTGCCGCCGTTGCGGCAGGAGAGGACGGCCTCGCGCAGGGCATGGCCCCGCTCGGTCTGCAGCCGGGCCCACTGCTTGGCCTTGTCGTAGGTGTGGATCATCGCCGAGGCGTGATGGGCCTCCATGCCGACGGCGTCGATGCACGCGTCGGGTCCCCGGCCCGCGGTCAGTTCCTTCAGGGCGGTGGGGACGTTGACCGCCGAATAGTCCAGCGTCTCCGCGCCCGCGTGCTCGCGCGCCATGGCCAGCCGCTCCGGGAACCGGTCGATCACGATGACCCGCTCCGCGCCGAGGAGCCGGGCGCTCAACGCCGCGAACTGCCCGACGGCGCCGCCGCCCCACACGGCCACCACGTCGCCCGGCCGGATGTCGCACATCTCCGCGCCCATGAACCCCGTGGGCAGCACGTCCGTGAGGAACAGCACCTGATCGTCGCGGAGGTCGGCGTCGTCGATCCGCAGCGGTCCCACGTCGGCGAAGGGCACCCGTACGTACTCGGCCTGCCCGCCGGCGTAGCCGCCGAGCAGGTGGGAGTAGCCGAAGAGGCCGGTCGGGGAGTGGCCGTGCAACTTCTCGGCGACGGGTGCGTTGGGGTTGCCGTTCTCGCACAGCGAGTACTCCTCCTGCCGGCACGCCCAGCAGGCCCCGCAGGCGATCGGGAACGGCACGACGACCCGGTCGCCGATGCGCAGCTTCTCCGCGGCCCGTGGGCCGACCTCGACGACCTCGCCCATGAACTCGTGCCCGAGCACGTCACCCTTGCGCATGGCCGGGATGTAGCCGTCGTAGAGGTGCAGGTCCGAGCCGCAGATCGCGGTCGAGGTGACCCGCACGATGGCGTCACGGTCGTTGAGGATCTTCGGGTCGGGCACCTCCTGCACCTCGACCTTCGTCGGCTTGACCCAGACGTTGGCTCGCATCACGACTCCTGTCGCTGGCCGGCGCGCCGAACGGCGCGTCCCTTCGCGGTCACGGTTGTGGCTGTGCCGGTCGCTGGGCGACGAGGCGGCTGGTGCGAAGTCCCTCCGGCGAGCCGTCGGAGCGCACCACCTCGCCGGCCTCCAGTACCTGCTTGAGGCGTCTGACGTCGTCGCGCGCCTGTTGCTCGGGGTGCTCGCCGAACAGCTTCGCCACGCCGGCACCGGCGGCGCCGGCGGGCGGGGAGAACTCGAACTCGACGGTGACCTCGGTGCCGCGGTCGCCGGGGGCCGGCGCGAAGCGCACGATGCCGGCGTTGGGCACCTGCGCGCCGGGCAGGGACTTCCAGGCGAGCACCTTGCCGGGCACGTCCTGGACGATCTCGGCGTCCCACTCGACGCGCTGGCCACCGGGTGCCTCGGCGACCCAGTGGGAGCGCTGCCCGTCCAGGACCTCGATCCGGACGACGTGACTCATGAACGTCGGCAGGTTGGCGAGGTCGCGCCAGTAGCCGTACACGCTGTCGGGATCGCGCAGGATGGTGGCGCTCACCGTCGTTCTGATCTCCCGCGCGCCGGACGCGTCCCCCAGGGCCCGAAGGGCGGCGACGACGTCCAGCATGCCCACACCGGCCACGCTGCCGATGGCGCTCAGGAGCCGGCGGCGGTCGTTGCCGGGGCGGCGAAGAGCGGTCACCAGCAGGCCGAGGTGCAGGGCGTCACCGGCCACGCGCGACCACAGCAGCGGTGCCGGGGTGGTGCGGACGTTGCGCAGTCCCAGCGCCACGCCGAGCTCCTGCAGCCCGACACTGCGCATGACCCAGTTGTTGCGTGCGCTCGGCGCGATGCCGATGGCCCGGTTGACCAGACCCGGCACGGCGAGCTGCACCGTCCCCAGGCCGGCGCTGAACCAGCGCAGGCCGGTCGACAACGGCTCCGACGGTGTGCTCCTGGCCACCTCGGCCTCCTCCATCCTCGGCTCCGCCCGACGATAGGGACCACGGCCGTACACGGAACTGGGGGAGGATCGTGGCCGACGGACCCGACCGTCGGCGCCTCGAGCGGTGGGAACGGGGACCCCCGTGGCTCGACAGCGCAGCACGCTCCGACGTGTGGCTCGAGGTGTGCACCAACGACCTCGAGGCAGCAGCGCGGCACCTCACAGCCGCCGGCCTGGCGCCACGCGACGAGATCGAACCACTCGAGAGCATCAGCTGGACCGCACACTGGATACGCGAGCCGGGGCGTGGTGTACCTGCCGCCTCGCGTCGTCGACGACGTGGTGGCCACCTCGACACCATGACCGCCGACGCCGGCTTCGAGCGGACACTGGCGTCGTCGTTGCCAATGTCGACGTGTACGACGGCCGCCGCGGATCACGTGTCGATGTCGCCGGGACGGGTGCCCCGGCTCGTGCCGGGGCCCCGGCCCTCTCCGGAGCTGGCGTGTCCACCGCGTGTCCACCGAGCCCGGACGCCGACAGCGCAGGTGGTACTCGGCTCGACGTCACGCGCCGAGCTGACCGCGAAGGGCGGTGTGGTGTCGCACGCCTCAGAGGATCTGCCGTGCTCCACTTCGCGAGGGTTGGGCCTGTGCGTGGGCTTCCGGAGGCCGCTTGTCGGCAGCGCAGCCTGCCAAGTAGTCAGTGAAGAGAGCGGGCCGGCTCCAAAGGAGCCGGCCCGCTTCGGTGATCCGTGAGTGCGATGGGGCTCGACCGCCCCGCGCCGCAGTCAGGTCGTCACTCCTCCTCGCCTTCGGCGAGGACCTCGGCGACGACGGGCGGCGCGTCCAGCGCGTCGGCGATGATCTGCTCGACCTGGGTGTGGTCCAGCCACTGGATGGGCAGGTTCTGCCGCTCGGCCTCCTCGAGCAGTTCCGGGTTGTTGACGAGGTTCTCGAACGCCGCACGCAGTTCGTTGATGACCTCGTCGGGCATGCCAGGGGGGCCGGCCAGCAGGCGGCCGCCCTCGGTGATGGCGACCATCGCCGCGGCGATCTGTGCGGCCTCGCCCTCGAGGTCGAGCTCACCGTACGTCGGCACGTCCGGAAGCTCCTCGACCCGCTCATTGCCTATCAGGATCAGCGGTCGGTGGTCACCGGCGTTGACGTTCGTCATCGCGGTCCCGAGCGTGTTGGCGACGGCGTCGAGTTCACCGGCCGTCACCGACAGCGTCGACTCCTCGCTGCCGTCGAAGCCGTAGACGACATCGCCGTTCGAGAGCCCGAGCGCTTCGATCGACAGCGCCGAGACGATGCCGGCACCGCTGGTGGGGCCGGTCGCCGCGAAGGTGACGGGATCGTCGGAACCGACGAGGTCCTCCGCGGTCTCGTACGGGGTGTGCGTCCCGACGGTGATGAGCCGGGGCTCACCCGCGAGGCGCCCGATCCAGGTCATGTCGGCGAGGTCGAACTCGACACCCTCGGCGCCGCCGATGACCGCGCCGAGCACCCCGGCGCCGTTGATGAGCGTGATCTTCGTGCCGTCCGGTGGGCTGTTGTAGACCTGGTTCAGCGACAGCAGGCCACCGGCGCCGGTCACGTTCTCCACGACGACGTCGGCGTTGAGTTCCTCGGCGAGGTAGGGCGCGATCATCCGGGCGTAGGAGTCGTACCCACCCCCCGGACTGACACCCAGTTCGATGGTGATGAGCTCGCCCTCGAGGACACCCGTGACACCCTCCCCGCCGTCTTCGTCGCCGGTGTCGGCGGTCGTGTCGCCACCGGCCGCGCCGTCACCTGCGGCTTCTTCTGTCGTCGGCGCTGCGGTGTCCCCGCCGTCCACGTCGCCGCCACCGCAGGCTGCGAGCGCCAAGGCGAGTGCGAGGCCGATGATCGGCGCTCGGCTGAACTTGCGGATTGCCATCTCTGCTCCTCTCCCGATGTGTGCTCTCCATCACACCCGCCAGAGCAAGAAGAACGCTTCGTGACCGATGCGTGGGCTAACGGTACGACCATTAGTCATCGGCTGTCAAGGGTGGATACGACATCGGTCGTTGGGCGCTGCAGCGGTTCGGATGCCGGAGCGGGCGGAGCTGCGCCAGTTGACGGTGGTCCAAAATCGGCCATATGGTCTGACCGTTACCTTTGCGTGCTCGAGCAACGCACGCGCCACCCACGCCGCGGGCAGAGGGGACGGAGTCCACCATGGGAGACGTCATGAACGAGATGGGGGCCGGCCTGGGCCCGAGCGCGGTCGAGCAGCCGGTCGGACTGCCGGAGGGAGGCGTCCCAGCAGCCTGGGGATCCGATCACCTCGTCGACGAGTTGCGCCGCCTCGGGTGCCGCTGGCTTCCGATGAATCCCGGATCGAGCTTCCGCGGCCTGCACGACTCGATCGTCAACTATGCCGGGAACAACGCGCCGCAACTGCTGCTGTGCCATCACGAAGGCATCGCCGTCGCGATGGCGCATGGGTACGCGAAGGCGACTCGTCGCGTCGGCTTCGCCGTCATCCACGACCTCGTCGGGCTGATGCAGGGGACGATGGGCGTCTACAACGCCCTGGTCGATGAGGTCCCACTCGTCCTGATCGGCGGAGGTGGTCCCGCCGACACCCGTGAACGCCGCCCGATCGATTGGATCCACGCCGCCACGGCCCAGGCCGATCTCGTGCGTCGCTTCGTGAAGTGGGACGCGGAACCGATCGATCTGCCGGGCACGCAGCACGCGCTCGTGCAGGGCACGCGGATCGCCCAGACCGAACCCAAGGGACCCGTCTACGTCACGGTCGACGCCGCAGTGCAGGAGCAGCCCACCACCGACGTGGCCCCCAGTGGTGAAGCCAGCGAAGCTCCTGACGGGCTGCGACTGGATCCCGCCGCCGCGAGCGACATCGCCGCGGCCATGCTGGGCGCCGAACGACCCGCGATCGTCGTCGGCACCATGGGCTACGACCCCGCGGCCACCACGGCCGTGGTCGCCATCGCCGAAGCGGTGGGAGCGGCCTGCTTCGAGAACGAGCACGCCAGCATCATCCCCAGCCGGTTCGCCCAGAATTTGACCGGAGCCCACGACGTCCTGGCCGAGGCAGACCTCGTGCTGGCGCTCGGGGTCAAGGATCTCCGTTCGCTGCTCGGGCCGGTCAAGGGCCGGCGGATCGGCCGCACCGAGCGTGAGGCACTCCAGGACGTCGAACTCATCGACGTCGGCCTGCGAGACCTGTCACTTCGCGGCTGGACCGACATGGGTGCGACGACGCCGAACTGTCGGCAACGCCACCTCGCATCTCCCGTGCGCGCGGCCGAGGCGATCGCTGCCGCGTTGTCCGATGCAGCATCCGATCCGGCCGCCGCGGCCCGAATCGAGGCGCGCCGTGACGCACTTCGCGAGCGCCACGAGCAACTGATGACCGACGACCGTGATGTCGTGCGGCGGCGATGGGACGAGACCCCCATCGCGCCAGCCCGTCTGGTGGCCGAGCTCTGGGAGACGGTCAAGGACGAACCGTGGCAGCTGTTGCTCCGCAACACACGTTCGTTCCCCAAGAGCGTCTGGGAGTTCCGCGACGGCAGCGACTACCTCGGCCACAGCGGCGGCGCCGGCGTCGGCTACGGGCCAGGCGCCGTGGTCGGCGCCGCGTTGGGAGCCACCGAGAACGGCCGGCTGCCGGTCGCCATCGTCGGTGACGGCGATCTGCTCAGCGCGCCGGGCGCCATCTGGACCGCCGTGCACTACCGGATCCCGCTCCTGCTGGTCGTCAACGACAACAGCTCCTTCTACAACGACGAAGGCCATCAGCAGGCCGTGGCCCTCGACCGCGACCGCCCGATCGACAACGCCTGGATCGGCATGCGGATGGAGGACCCGCAGATGGACTTCGCCGACATCGCACGCGGCTACGGCGCCTGGGCGCGAGGGCCCTTCATCGAACCAGGCGAGCTCGCGGCTGCCTTCAAGGAGGCGCTCACCGTGGTGCGGGCCGGGGGCGTTGCTGTCGTGCATGCCCGGACCGCTCCGAAGTAGCCCGCGGAAGCTGAAGATTCCCTTGACCCCTTGACCTATTGGACCTAAGGTCGGACCCTTAGCACCTCGGGAGAGAAGGCGTTCGCAGTGGGAAACGTGTCGGCACCGAACGGCGCGACGGCGAGAACGCGGCGGACGGGCCCGTTGGTGCCCCGTCACGTCGCGGCGCTGGGGTTCATCACGCTCGTGGGGCTCATCATGGGCCTGGCGGTGTGGAGTGCCCTCGACTTCTCGCGGGACGCGCGCACGGCGCCGCTCGTGGTCGGCATCCCGACGCTCGCGGCAATTGCGGCGCAGGTCGTCCGGGACGTCCTGCGCGTGCGGCGAGGTGACACGTCGGTCGGCCAGACCAGCGACCAGGAGGCCGACCGTTACAGCCAGGAAGAACCGGAGAAGGTACCGACGACAGGCGTCGAAGAGCAGGCCGACGGCACGCTCATCGCGGCCGGTGCCGAACTGGCCACGAAGGACCGCAACACCAACCTGCCCATCGCGGGGTTGTGGGTTATCACCCTGGCCGCCCTGACCTACTTCCTGGGGATGCTGATCTCGATACCGCTGTTCATCGCGCTGTTCATGCGGGTCTTCGGTCGCGAACGGTGGCACACGGTTGTGCTGTACGCCGGCGGCATGACGGGCGCCGTGTACTTCCTGTTCGTGTATCTGCTCGGCGTCCGCCTGTACCAGGGCATGTTCGGCGGACTGTTGCCATGGCCGTGATCGCGTCCATCCAGACCACAACCGCCGGCGTCGGCAGGGGAGTGACCGGTCGTGCTTGAAGGCCTTGCGCTGATCTCCGGGGACATCGTCCTCTACCTGTTCCTGGGGGTCGCCATCTCCACGTTCGTGGTGATCATCCCCGGGTTGGGTGGCTCGTTCGCGCTGGCGATCCTGCTGCCCTTCATCTTCCGACTGGATGCCACGGCCGGCATCGCCTTCATGATGGCGATCACGGCGGTCAACGGGACCGGGAACACGATCACCTCCATCCTCTTCGGGATCCCGGGTTCCGCCTCGGGTGTGGCCAGTACGTTCGACGGCTTTCCCATGACACAGCGTGGGGAAGGCATCCGTGCGGTGTCGGCCGGACTGACCGCCTCGCTGATCGGCGGCCTGCTCGGCGCCTTCGCCCTTGCGCTGAGCCTGCCCGTCATCCGCCCGATCGTGCTGGCGTTCCGACCCCCCGAGTTCTTCGCTCTCATCCTGCTCGCGCTCGTCTTCATGTCCTACGTGTCCGGCGCCGACAAGTTCAAGGCGTTGATCTCCGGCGGTCTCGGCGTCATGCTCTCGTTCGTGGGCATGGAGGGCAGCACGGCCACGCAGCGATGGACCTTCGGCAATCTCGCATTCTGGGAGGGCTTCAGCCTCATCCCGGTCCTGCTCGGGCTGTATGCCGTGACCGAGATGGTCGGCCTGATGCGAAGGGGCGGGGCCATCGCCAAGCGCCCGCCACAGGAGGGTCCCTTCCGGCAGTTGCTGCAGGGCGCGAAGGACACCCTGAGTCACAAGATGGCCGTGCTGCAGAGTTCGGTGTCGGGGATGTGGGTCGGGCTAGCTCCGGGCATGGGCGATGCCGCAGCGCAGTTCATCGGCTACGGGCAGGTCGCACGGACCTCGAAGCGCGGCCACCTGTTCGGTACCGGTGAGGTGGAAGGCGTCATCGCCGCCGACGCGGCGACGAACTCGAAAGAGGGCGGCGCGCTGATCCCGACCCTGGCGTTCGGGATCCCCGGCAGCTCCGGCATGGCCATCATCCTGGCGGGGTTCCTCGCCTTCGGCATCCAGCCGGGTCCCACGATGATCACGGACAACATCGACATCGTCTGGATGATCATCTGGATCCTGGTCTTCGCCAACATCATCGCCGCCGTGCTGTGTGCGTTCATCACCCCCGGGATGGCCAAGGTGACCGGTCTGCGGGCGTCACTGATCGTCGGACCGATCCTCGTCGCCAGCATGCTCGGCGCGTTCTCGGTCAGGAACAACTTCATCGACGTCTACGTCTTGCTCGGATTCGGGCTGCTCGGCACCTTGCTCAAGGAGTTCGGTTACTCGCGGCCGCTGCTCCTGATCGGCTTCGTGCTGGGCCCCCTGCTCGAGCACAACTACCTGCTGTCCATGCGGATCTGGGGGACCGGCTTCCTGACGCGGCCGATCGTGATGATCCTCGGCGCCGTCATGCTCCTGGTAGTCCTGTCGCCGCTGATCGGCAACCTCGTCCGGGGCCTGCGCAGGCCGAAGTCCGGGGACGACTCGGGCGACCGGGCAGAGGCGACGGTTGCGGCGGACGGGGAGTGATCCGACAACGGTCGGTTGCCCGGCATGCGGCTGGCCAGCGCCGTCCGGCCGGCCGCAGTCACGGCGGAGCGGTCACCGGCTCGTGGGCTGGCCGTTGTCGGCCGCGCCACCATCGATGAGCGCAGCGTCGTCGCGCACACGGTCGGCCGTACGCGCCAGATGGGTCGCCATGATGCTGCGCGCCAGCACGGGATCGCGGTCGCGAACCGCCGCGACCAGGTCACGGTGTTCGCGGATCCCGGCGTCACCGGGATGTGGATCGATGAGCTTGGCGCGCACCAGTGAGTGCAGGATCGGCCGCTGGAACGCTTCCGTGATCAACTCCACGGCCCGATTGTGCGACGCGCGTGCCAGCCGCACGTGGAACTCCGCGGAGAGCGACACGTCGAAGTCGCCGTCCTCGAGGCCCTGCTCGGCGCGGTCGCAGATCGCCTCGAGTTCCTCGAGATCCTCGTCGGTGGCGCGATCGCAGACCAGGTCCAGCGCGCCGAGCTCGAACACCACGCGTGCCTCGGTTACCTCGGCAGCGGTCAGGGCCGACGTCAGCAACAGGTTGTCCAGCCCGCGCTGGAGATGTTCGGCACGCGGGGTGGTCACGAAGGCACCGCCCCCCGCCCCGACCCGGATCGTGACCAGGCCGTCGGCTTCCAGCGCGCGCAGGGCGTCGCGGACCGTGACCCGACTGACGCCGAGTTGCGTCGCGAGCTCACGCTCCGGTGGCAGGCGGTCGCCCGGGGACAGCTGCCCGTTCTCGACCGCCGCCCGGATCTGACGGACGACCTCCGCGGATGCCCGTGGGCTCGCGATCGCGGAGAACAGCTCGGCGCTCACGCGACCGTCGCTCATGTGTACACCCCTTCGAAGGAAGAATGGTCTTATCGTAATCGTTACGGCTTCGCTGCCCCTCCACCAGATCGAGAAGGTCGTCGGTGCCCGTTCGCCCGGCCCCTCCACGCGCCGACCGGCAGTGGTATGATGTCTATAGGTAGGACCTTAGTTGGAGGGCGCAGCGGATGCTGAAGCAAGAGATCAACGAGCTTCTCACGCAGACCGACCGCGGCACGCCGATGGGGGAGCTGTTCCGTCAGTACTGGATCCCCGCGCTGCTCGCGGAGGAGCTCCCCGAAGACGACGCCCCGCCCGTGCGTGTCAAGCTGCTCGGTGAGCGTCTCGTCGCGTTCCGAGACAGCGAGGGTCGCTACGGGCTCATCGACGAGTTCTGTGCCCACCGCGGGGTGTCGTTGTGGTTCGGGCGCAACGAGGACGGTGGTCTGCGCTGCCCCTACCACGGGTGGAAATACGACGTCACCGGTCAGTGCACGGAGATCCCGTCCGAACCGGACGAGAAGGAGAGCCTGCTGTGCGCCAAGATCAAGCTGACGGGCTATCCGCTGGTCAAGGTCGGTGACGTCCTCTGGACGTACATGGGCGACCCCGCCTCGCAGCCGCCGTTGCCCGAGTGGGAGTTCGCGACGGTCCCGCCGGAGCAGACCTACACGTCCAAGCGCTGGCAGGAGTCCAACTGGCTCCAGGCGCTCGAAGGTGGCATCGATTCGAGCCACGTCTCCTGGCTGCACTCCGGCGGGCTGCAGTCCGACCCGCTCTTCAAGGGCGCCGCGGGCAACAAGTACAACCTCGCCGACCGCAAGCCGTTCTTCGAGGTCGTCGAGTCGGAGGGCGGGTTGTTCATCGGCGTACGCCGCAATGCCGAGGAGGGCCACTACTACTGGCGCATCACGCCGTGGATCATGCCGTCGTTCACGATGGTCCCGCCCCGCGGCGACCACCCCGTGCACGGGCACTTCTGGATCCCGATCGACGACGAGAACTGCTGGGTGTTCACCTTCGACTACCACCCGGTTCGCGCCCTGACGGATGACGAGGTGCAGGCGATGAAGGACGGTCACGGCGTGCACAACGAGTACGTCCCGGGCACCTACCGTCCCCTGCAGAACAAGGACAACGACTACCTGATGGACCGTGAGGCGCAGCGACGCGGCGAGACCTACTCCGGGGTCAAGGGAATCGCGATGCAGGACGCCTCGCTGCAGGAGAGCATGGGTCCGATCGTTGACCGCACGAAGGAGAAGCTGGTCTCCACCGACACCGGGATCATCATGGCGCGTCAGCGGCTGCGGAAGGCGGCCGAGGAGTTGCGTGACCAGGGTACGACCCCACCAGGTGTCGATCCCGAGCACCACAAGGTCCGCTCGGCAGCTGTGGTGCTGCCCAAGGACCAGCCGTTCCTCGAGGCCTCGCGTGATGCCCTGCGTGTGCGGCCCGGCGTCGCGCAGTCCTCGGTGTGACCATGACCCAGCGACAGCCGATCCTGCTCAACACCAGCGCGGTCGCGTCCTCCGCTCGGGAGGCCGCGTTCCGCATCGACTTCAATGACTTCGAGCCGCGGGCCTCGCGCGTGATCGCGCTGGACGGGGCCGCTGCCGAGGTCGTGAGACGGCTCGCCGCCGGCACCTGGGCTGGTGGACGTTTCCTGTTGTTCGACGAGCTCGTCGACGACGGCGGCGAACGAGACGCCACCCTCCGCACGATCGACGGCCAGCCGCGCCGTCTGATCGAGGAGCTCGAGGACAGCGACGTCGTCGTGATGATCGCCACGGCCGAGGCCCGGCCCGAGGCCGCCGCCGTCGTGGGAGATGCGGCCGCGGCGCGGCCCGTCATGTCCGCGGCGCTCGTACTCGCCGAGAACGGCGACGCCGAGGTCGAGGATGCGGTGGCCGTCCTGCGCCCCAACGCGATGGTCATGCTGCTGTTGCACGACGAGCAGGACGTCGGCGAGGTGCTCAGCGCGCTGCGCGTGTGAGTTCCTGGGCACCCGGACGGACAGGAGACCCCGTGGCAGCCACTCGAAGCCTGCCCGAACTGCAGGCCATGAAGAAGCGCGGCGAGAAGATCGCCGGCGTCGTGGCCTGGGACTACCAGATGGCACGCATCGCCGATCGTGCCGGCGCGGACATCATCTCGGTCGGGGACTCCGTCGGCGTGAACCTCTGGGGCCACGCCAATCCCCTGGAGGTGACCCAACAGCAGATAATCATCGTCGCGTCCGCGGTGCGTCGGGGCACGACCTCCGCGTTGTTGAGCGTGGACTTCCCGTTCGGGCCGCTGCAGGCCGGCGTCGACAGCGCCGTTCGCTGCGCCATAGAGCTGGTCAAGGCCGCGGGGGCGGACCTGGTCAAGCTCGACGGCGCTGCGGCCTACCCTGACGCAGTCGAGGCGGTCACGCGAGCGGGCATCCCGGTCTGGGCGCAGTTCGGCGTGACGCCCCAGACCGCGCTCACCTACGGGATCCCCTATTCGGCGATGTCGGATCCGGACGCGCAGCTGCCACCGGAGATGACCGAACAGATGATCAGCGAGGCCAGGCTGCTCGAGGACGCCGGCGCGTCGTTGCTCAACTTCACCAACTCCGGCCCGGTCGTCGGCCCGGAGGTCGTGGCTGCCGTCGACATCCCCGTACTCGGCGGCTTCGGAGGCGGCCCCTGGCTGGACGGTCGCATCCGGATGAGCACCTCGGCGATCGGCTACGCGGAATCGATGATCGACGACCCCCGCGACACCTATGCGAACGTCGGTGCGATCGCCTACGAGGCCCTGCAGGCCTACGTCGGTGACGTCCGGGCCGGCAAGCAGGTCAAGAGCGGTCGTCCCGGTTGACCCGGGCCCCGAGCACTGCCCGTGTCCACACGTGTGAGCGTGGACGCGGGGTCGAGCGAACAGGAGTGTGTCGTGCCCCACGTGGAGATCGACGGCATCCGCACCGCCTACGAGGTCATCGGATCCGGCCCGCCGCTGCTGATGTTCTCGCCGGGTGGCTTCAACGCCGTGCGCAACAACTGGTCCGAGCTGGGCGTGTACAAGCGTCTGTCGCTGCTGCCGGCCCTCTCCGAGCGCTTCCGGTGCATCGTCTTCGATCGGCGCGAGGCCGGCGAGTCCGGTGGCCGGGTCCAGCGGCTGGACTGGCGCGACCTCGTGGCGCAGGGCATCGGCCTGCTCGATCGGCTGGGCATCTCCAGGGCACACCTGATGGGCGGTTGCGTCGGCTGCTCGATCGTGGCGCGCGCGTCCGTCGACCACCCCAGCCGCGTGGCGGGCATGGTGTTGTACTCCCCGGCGGGCGGCCCGCGGTACCGCATGGGTCAGCACCGTCGTTTCGTCCAGCATCTGGCCTTCGCCGCCTTCGAAGGGCTCGACGGCGTGGTGGACCACGCTCGTGCGACGACGGAGAGCTTCTCGCAGGACCCTCGAGTCGGGCCGTGGGCCAGTGTGCTCCGCAGCGACGAGGAGTTCGCGGCCGCCTACCGGGGCCTCGACCCCGCCTGGTACGAGGCCGTGGTGACCGGCACGGCGCGGGTGATGTTCGATCGGGACACCGTTCCCGGTGTCGAACCCGAGGACCTCTTGTCGCTGGAAGACGTCCCCACGCTCATCGTCCCGGGTGACGATGCCTCGCACGCACCGTCCGCAGCGCAGTACCTGCGCGAATGCCTGCCGGCGGCGCGCTACTGGGACGCGCCCGTCGCGGAGCAGACGTCGACCTCGGCGCCGCAGCAGATCCTGGCCGCGCTCGACGAGGCGCAGGCACGTCGGCCCGCCGACGCCTGATCGTCGACCCGCCGAAGCGACGCCTCAGATGGACTCGCCGCGTTCCATGGCGGCGATCTGTGCCAGACGCCGGGCGTGCTTGCCGCCGGTGAAGTCGGTCGTCAACCAGCGGTCGACGATGCGCATCGCGAGGTCGGGGGCCGTGATCTTGGCGCCGAGCACCAGGACGTTGCCGTCGTTGTTCGCGCGGGCGATCTCGGCCAGGAACACGCGTTCGCACAGCGTGGCACGCACCCCGTCGATCTTGTTGAGAGCGATCGTCTCGCCCGAGCCCGTGCCACCGATCATGATCCCCCGGTCGGCGATGCCGTCACCGACGTGGTGCCCGATGTCGGCGCACAGCCGGGGATAGTCGACCTCGACGACCTCGTCGACGCCGCGGTCGTTGACGTCGTGCCCCAACGCGGTCAGGTGCTCGACGAGTCGGTGCTTGAGTGCGACGCCGTTGTGGTCGGCCGCGATTGCGATGCGCATCACGTTGCCCTTCGGCAGATGGTCACTCCTCGACCGAAGCGAAGACGTCCTCGAGACGGGGATACGTGCGCAGAATCTGTTGGTCGACGGCGTGCTCGAACAGCGTCTCGAGCATCTCGGTGTTCGGTCCGAGCCCGTAGGGAAGTGGGTCGCCGTCGATGCGTTCGCGCACGGTCGCGTACAAGCGGTCGTTGGCGTCCATCTCGCTGTCGGCCAGGTCGTCGAGGCCGGCGACGTAGGCCTCCTTGGCAGCGAGGAACGTCTGGAACAGGTCGCGGGCGAGGCCGGGATGGGCGGCGAGCACGTCGTCGCGGACGACGACGAGATGGTTGATGGGGTAGAAGCCGCGCTCGTCCAGGGCACGTAGCGCGGCGGCCTGGGGGTCGGGGATCAGTGGACGCAGCGCCTCGTCACCGGCCTTGATGTTGATGGCGGCCGGCAACTCGCCCGCGACGACCATCTTCGCCAGGTCCGACCCCGGTGGCAGGTGGACGACGTTGCTCGGTGGCTGGTACGCCTCGACGTGTTCGTCGCCGGACAACGCCCAGGTGACCCGGTCGAGTTCGACCCCGTACTCCAGCCGCAGGATCGCCCGCGCCCACACGCCCGTCGTGACCGTGTAGCCGCGATTCACGCCGACGGCGTGCCCTTCGAGCCCCCGCGGGTCGGCGATGTCGGTGTCGTTGCGCACATGGATCGCGCCGTGATGGAACCCGCGCACGAGGAAGATCGGCAGCGCGGTGAACGGCACCCCGTGTTCGCGGGCGCACAGGTACGTGGTGAGCGCCATCTCGCAGATGTCGAATTCGAGGGAGCGCACCATTCGGCGGAAGGCGTCCACCAGCACAGGCACCTCGACGACCTGCAGATCACAGGCCTGCGGGGACAGGGCGCCGGACGTGATGGCGCGATTGTTGCCCTGGGGGCGGGTGACGATCGAGAGTTCCGGTCGGCTCATCAAGTCGGCTCACGAGTCCGGTTAATTGACGGACCATAGTACCATAGGGCAGGCTCTCGGCGGCGGTCGTGACGTGGGAGGGCGAGATCACCGGGCTCGTGGAGGTGGTGCTGCGACCTGCCGCGGAGGCCTTCCTCGGGGTCACGGTCTTCGTCGCCACGATGATGGGGGTGTTCGCCGTCCTGCACTGGCGGCTGGGGCCGGCGTTGCCGCGTCTGCTCGCACGGCATCGCCGATACGGTCCGCTCCTGGGAGCACTCCTCGGCGTCGTGCCCGGGTGCGGTGGTGCGATCTTCGTGATCCCGCTGTACGCGCGCCGACAGGTCTCATTCGGGACCGTGGTGGCGGCGCTCGTGGCGACGATGGGCGATTCGTCCTTCGTGCTGTTCGCGGCCGATCCCGGGCTCGCCCTTCGGCTGCACGGGCTGCTGTTCGTGACCGGCCTGGTCGTCGGGATCGTCGTCGATGCCTGCCGCTACGCCCCCGCGGCGCGGCCGGCCCCGGTCGCCGTCGTCGCCGCAGCGGCCGGCAGTCGGTCGTTGACGAGCCACGCCGACGAGTTCGAGTCGCCGGCGGCCGTCCTGTCCGGCCGCGACATGGGCGGCGAGCCTGCCTTCGGAAACGACGCCAGATGGAAAGCGGCCGTCTTCTGGCTGCTGGTCCTGCTCGGTCTGTCGGTGAGTGTGCCGGACCTGGTCGGCGGCGCGGATCCATTGGCGCCGACCGGCCCCCGTGGCGCCGCCGCAGCGGTCGGGCTGACCGGGACGGCCATGGCACTGTGGCTGGCGCGCGAGCGCCGCTGCGGGGGAGCGCCGGAGGCGTCCTCGTCGGGCGGCCTGCATGAGGTACTGGCCGCGACCGCCGTCGAGTCGGCGCGCGTGGGTATGTGGATCGCGTTCGTGCTCGTCGGTGTCGAGGTCGTGGGGTTGCTCGGAGCGCCGATCGTGCTGATTGCGACCCTGAGCGGCATGCTCGGTGTGGCTGCCGGTGCGCTTCTCGGCCTCGTGCCCGGGTGTGCCCCGCAGATCGTGCTCACGGGTATGTACGCCGGTGGTCTGCTGCCGTTTCCCACGCTCGTCGCCAACGCACTCAGCCAGGACGGCGACGCACTGCTCCCCTTGCTGCTGTTGGACCCGCGGGCGGCGATCGTCGCCAACCTGGTCACGACCGTCCCGGGCCTGATCGTCGGCGGGGCGGTGCTCGTGTTGGCGATCGCACCGTGACGGCGGCGGCGCGTTGCCATTGGTTAGTCCAACAGTAGACTCGCCGGTCGGGCGCGCGGTCGCGCCTTCGTCCCCGCCGCTGGCCTGGTCGGGATGCGCCGGGGGGTACGACGGTCGGAGGTGGATGGTGGGTGGGCGGGCGGATCGACCGGTGGCGGCGCTCGCCCCCCTGCGTGTCCCGGTGTACCGCCGCATGTGGTGCAGTATGACCGTCTCGCACCTCGGCACGTACCTCCAACTGACAGCTGCGCCCTGGCTGATGTTGCAGATGACCGGGTCGCCACTGTTGGTGAGCCTCGTGACCACCGCGCTGTTCCTGCCGCGACTGTTCCTCATCGTTCCGAGCGGGGCGCTCGCCGACATCGTGGACCGGCGCACCATCCTCATCGTCTGCCACAGCGGCAACGCCCTGATCACGGGCGTGCTGGCGTGGGTCACCGCCATGGACCGGCTCACGCCCACCTCGTTGCTGCTGTTGATGCTCGCCCTGGGAGTCAGTACGGCCGTTTCCACACCGGCGTACCAGACCTATCTGCCCGACCTCGTCGCGGCGCCCCTGCGAGCCCAGGCCATCACGATGAACTCCGCTGCCCACCAGGCGGCGCTCGTCGTCGGGCCGTCGCTGGGCGGCGCCCTGATCGCCGGCGGCATCGCGGAAGCCGCGTTCGCGGCCAACTCGCTGTCCTTCATGATCCTCGTGGTGGTCCTCGCCACGCTGCGTCCACGGGCGGTGCAGGAGGTCGTACCAGAGGGACGAAGCCGGCCCCGGTCGGTGACCGAGGGCTTCCGGTTCGTGCGGGGGCATCGGGGCCTGCAGCGGTTGGTGCTGGTCGCCGCCGTCTTCACGTTGACCTCGGCGACGCTGCAGGCCCTGCTCCCCAACGTGGTCGCCGACGACCTGGGGCGCGAGGCGCAGGTCTTCGGGCTGCTCTACGCCATCTTCGGCGCCGGTGCGTTGCTGGCCACGGTGACCCGCGAGCGGGCTGCGATGCGGTTCGGTCGCTTCCTCCTACCGTCCTCGATCGGCACCTTCGCACTCGCGGCGATCCTGTTCGGCAGTGCGGTCAACGTCGTCGTCGCCGGCGTCAGTCTCGCGTTCGCCGGCGTCACCTGGGTGTGGACGCTGACGACCTTCAAGGCCACGGTGCAGTTGCTCGCGCCCCGCTGGGTTCGGGGGCGGGTCGTGGCGGTCTATCTCATGGCGGTGGCCATGAAGCCCGTGGGCGCGTTCGTGGGCGGCGCGGTCGCCGAGATGGCCGGCGCCGGGAACGCCGTCACGCTCTCGGCCGTCGTGACCCTCGTGCTCGCCTTCGCCACGGCCCGGGCCAGGCTGCCCGTGCTGGGACGTGAAGGCGTCAGCGACCAGGACGTGCCGGCCCCGGGCGGCTCGGTCCCGGGTACCACGGCAGCCAGGCAATCGACATCGGGAGAAGGAGCAAGGATGGAGGGGAGCACGGACGTCAAGGTCGGGCCCACGACGGTGCCGGCGTTCGGATTGGGCTGCATGGGCATGTCCGCGCCCGGTCGCAGCGACGAAGCGTCGACCCGCACGCTGCGGCGCGCCCACGAGGCCGGTGTACGCATGTTCGACACGGCCGACAAGTACGGAAAGGGACACAACGAGGTGCTGGTCGGCCGGGCGATGGCGGACCTGCGCGACGAGATCTTCCTCGCCACGAAGTTCGGGTTCGTCGGTTCGCCGGGAGACGAGCGTCCGGTCGACGGCCGGCCGTCCTACGTGCGGCAGGCTTGTGACCGCAGCCTCGAGCGACTCGGCGTCGACCACGTCGACCTGCTGTATCTGCACCGCGTCGACCCGCAGGTGCCGATCGAGGAGACCGTCGGCGCCATGGGCGACCTCGTCGCTGCCGGGAAGGTGCGGGCGATCGGGCTCTCGGAGGTCAGTGTCTCGACACTCGAGCGCGCCCACGGTGTGCACCCGATCGCGGCGATCCAGAGCGAGTACAGCCTCTGGACACGGGACGTCGAACGTGACGTGCTCCCGTACTGCCGCGAGCACGGCATCGCCTTCGTGGCCTACAGCCCACTCGGCATCGGCTTCCTGACCGGCCGGTATCGGGACGCCGACGCGCTGCCGGCGGGCAACCGCCTCCGGCGAGGGCCGCGCATGGCGGAGGACAACCTCGCACGCAACCTCGGTGTGCTGGAGCAGTTCGAGGCGATCGCGGGCGAACTCGGCGTCACGCCCGCCCAGCTGGCGCTGGCCTGGGTCCTCGACCAGCCCGGGACCGTCGCCATCCCCGGCGCGTCGACCGAGAACCACCTCGAGGAGAACCTGCGCGCCATCGACGTCGACGTCGACGACGCAGTCCGCGAACGGCTCGCCACGTTGTTCGATCCCGTACGCATCGCCGGGGCGCGCAAGTCCGAGGCCGGACTCGCACTGGTGCGATGACGCGCTGGCGGCGCGTGGACGTCGGCGGGCACGGGCTGCTGCACGCCACGCTGCGTAGCCGTCCGGGCTCGCGTGGTCCGCGGGCCGCGGAAGCCCTCATCGGTGTCCTGGAGGCGGCCCTGGCGGAGGGAGGTCTGGCGCCGTCTGCCGTCGTACGGACGCGCCTACGCGCGCGCACGACGGCAGAGCGCGACGCGGCCAGTGCCGTGCGGGCTCGACGGCTCACGGGACCGAAGCGGGCGGCCAGCTCCAGCTACGTCGCCCCTGCCTCCCTGCCGCGCGACACGGCGGTCGCGCTGGACGTGGTCGCCGTCGCCGGCAGTGTGTGCAAGCACATCGAGGAGTACGAGCCTGTCCGGACGCCGGCCCGCTACGTCGCGGTCGACGGCGTGCTGGCGTTTTCCGGCATCACCAGCGTCGCGTCGACGCTGCGGGCACAGGTCGACGAGATCCTCGCGCAGGCGACCGAGACGCTGCGGCACGCGACGGTGGACACCCGCCACCTGCTGGACGTCCGGTGGTACCTGGGCGAGCAGGATCCCGTGGCCGAGCTGCTCCATGCGCTGTCGCCGTGGCTGACGGGACCGGGGCAGCCGCAGGTCCATCGTGTGACGGGCTTCTCGGCCGCGGCGAAGCGCGTCGAGCTCGAACTGACAGCTTTCCGAATCGGATGATTTTCGTTAAAATGGTTAGTCCATAGAGGTGCCGGTAACAGGAGCGGACATGGTCGACACGCTGGTCGAAACGGACGTGCAACGGATGCTCATCGGCGGTGCGTGGGTCGACGCCGCCTCCGGCGAGGTGATCGATTCGGAGAACCCCGCGACCCACGAGATCGTGGGTCGTTTCCCCGCCGCCGACGCGGACGACGTGGATCGGGCGGTGGACGCGGCAGCCGCGGCGCAACCCGAGTGGGCGGCGATGCCCTGGACAGAGCGGGGCCGCCTCCTGCGGACGTTGGCCGACCGGATCCGAGACCGGGCCCGCGAGTTCGCGCTCCTCGACGTCGCCGAGGCCGGGCTCCCGCTGAAGGGCATGCTCAACGACGCGCTCGGGGCCGCCAAGGAGCTCGAGTACTTCGCCGGTCTCGGGGGTGAACTCAAGGGCAGCACCATCCCGAGCGATCCCGAGGCGGTCTCCTACACCTTGCGACAGCCCTACGGCGTCGTCGGCCGTATCGTGCCGTTCAACCACCCGTTCAAGTTCGCCGTCGGCAAGACCGCCGCGCCGCTGCTCGCGGGCAACGCGGTCCTGCTCAAGCCGCCGGAGACCGCGTCCTTGTCGGCGCTGGCGTTCGGTCGCCTGGCCGAGGACCTGTTGCCGCCGGGTGTCCTCAACATCGTGACCGGTCACGGTGCGATCGCCGGTGCAGCCATCGCCGGGCACCCCCGGATCCCGAGGGTCGCCTTCACCGGCAGCGTCCCGGCCGGGCGCGCCGTCATGGCCGCCGGCGCCGAGCACATCAAGCACGTCAGCCTCGAGCTCGGGGGCAAGAACCCGCTGGTGATCTGTCCCGACGCCGACCTGCCCCGTGCGGCGCAGGCGGCCGTCAAGGGCATGAACCTGCCGCGCACCATGGGCCAGTCGTGCCAGTCCAACTCCCGCATCTTCGTGCACGACTCGGTCGCGGATCGCTTCCTGGAACTGTTGGTCCAGGAGATCGCCGCGCTCCGCATCGGCGATCCCACCGACGAGGAGACCGACATCGGACCGGTCGCCTACCGTGGCCACTACGAGCGCATCCTCGAACACATCGCCGCGGCGAAGGAGGACGGCGCCAGGCTGCTCACGGGTGGCGGTCGCCCCGACGATCAGGCCGAGGGGTACTTCGTGGCCCCGACCGTGTTCGACCACGTGACCATGGACATGCGGATTGCCCGCAACGAGGTGTTCGGGCCGGTCATCGCCGTACTGCGTTGGAGCGACGAGGACGAGCTGCTCGAGCAGGCGAATGCGGTGGACTTCGGCCTGACGGCGAAGATCTGGACGAAGGACCTCAACGTCGCTCAGCGCTTCGCGACCCGGGTCGAGGCCGGCATCGTGTGGATCAACGACCACGGCGCCAAGCCGCCCGGTATCCCCTTCGGCGGCTTCAAGTACAGCGGCATCGGCAAGGAAGGCTCGCTCGAGGAGTTGATCAGCTACACGCGCGAGAAGAGCATCGTGCAACGGATGATGTGAGCACTCCTGCGAGTCGAGACGGCGGGCGGCCCATCCGGGCTCGCCCGCCGTCTCGTCTTCGGGCGTCTCGTCACCCGTCTCGACCGGCGTCGTGGTCCCCGTCCACGTTCGCGCCGTCGCTGAACAGCAGTGACTTGATGGTGACGGGCACGGTGTTCGAAGGGAACCGCAGCGTGCCGAGGTCGACGAAGTCGAAGTCCCACAACCGAACGCCGTCGATGCAGAGCACGTCGCTCTTCACCTCGAGCTCCTCACGGAGCAGGCGGCCCACCGAGCGGGCGACGTCCGCGTCCAGGACGAGCACGAGGGGCCGGTCCGCCTCGATGGCGGGGCGCATGGCATCGGCGACGCCCCGGGCAAAGGCATGGAGACGCGGATAACTCGGCAGTCCGCTCCAGCCCAGCGCCAGTGCCACGTCGTCATGGGCGGGATCGAGGTCGAATGCTTCGAGGCGCTGTGCGACCGCGACCGCTACTGCTTGCGGATCGATGTCGTCGCCGAGGCTCAGGTCGGGTCGGACGACCTGCAGGTTCCGCCGGGGCAGCAGCCGGTCGGGATCGCTGATGTAGCCCGTACTCCCGCTCAACTGGATCGAATACTCGGAGGCACCGAGCGCCGTCGCCCGGATGCACTCACCCGGCGGCAGGACCGGGAAGGGGAACGATCCGTCCTCGATCCGCTCGCGCAGGCGTCCACCGAGCGCAGGACCGAGGTCGCCGAAGTCGCGGGACTCGCGGCCGTAGACGTACTCCCCGACGCCGCCCGAGAACATGACGCCGTCGATCGCCGTCCTGGCGGGCAATGGGCCTGCCAGGACGCGCAGACCGTGACCTTCGCGGTCGACGAGGAGGTCGACGAGCGCATCGGCCATCGCGGCCCCGACGCGGGAGCGCTGGTCCTCGGTCGCGGTGTCCCCCGGTTCCCAACTCAGCCCGGCGCGGCAGGCGTGCGCCCGGCCGGACGGCTCGAGGCGACGGATGATCGCGTCGTCGTCGACGGCGACGAGCCGACCGCCGACGTCCACGGCGGCGGTCTCGAGCACCTGGCCGCGCTCGACCAACCCCAGCTTGGTGGTCCCGCCGCCGATGTCGATGTTGAGGATGCGGGAGGACTGCTCGTACGAGCGCTGGGCCGCGCCGGATCCGTACGCCGCCAGCATCGCCTCCATCTTGTGGCCAGCCGTTGCGCAGACCAGTTCGCCGCCCTGCTCGGACAGGACCTGCGTGATCCGCGCGGCGTTGCGCCGTCGCAGTGCCTCGCCCGTCAGGATGACGACGCCCGTGTCGATGCGTGCCGGGTCCGCCTTCGCGGCGGCATATGCGGCGTCGATCATGCGTCCCAGCGCTTCGGCATCGATCTGGTCGTCCGGGCGGTAGGGCGTCAACTCGACCGGTGACCGGTACCAGGTGTCGCGGCGCACGACGATGAATCGGCTGCTCAGCTCCTCGCCGATGCGGCGCAGCAGCAGGTTGGAGAAGATGACCTGCGTCCCCGACGAGCCGACGTCGATGCCCACGCTGGTGAGCTCGACGTTGTCTTGCTGCCAGATCGGGTTGTCCTCGATCGGCAGGACGACCTCATGATCGTGGACGTGGTCGTGGTCCGGCGTGACGTTCGTGTAGACGAAGGAAGGGCCGTCGGCTGCGCTGCTCATGCGTCGTCCTCACTCACGGCGCGTCGAGGTCCCGACGCGCGTGGCCCGGCCCCTGCGGGCCGGGCCACCGTTCGGGCGGAGCCGTCAGGCGTCCGCGTCGGCCTTGGGCGGCAGATCCGCGAGCTCCGCCTCGTAGAACTGCTCCATCTGCGGTTCGAGACCGTGCTCGGCGAGGGCCTTGGCGAAGGTCTCGCGGACGAGCGCCGACTCGTCGGCGTAGTCGATCTGGTCGCCACCGATGCGCTGGCTGATCCACGCCTTCGGAACGCCCTGCGCGTTTCGCACCGACACGACCTCGTGCTTGAAGGCGAGGTAGCGGGCGGGTTCGGTCCCGGCGTTGAAGTGCTGGTGGAACCACATGTTCGGAGGCACGATGAGGCTGCCTGGCCCCCAGTCGTAGCGCTTCGGCTCTTCCCCCTCGGGCCACATCAGGCTGTAACCCTGACCGGACAGGATGATCACGTGCGCGCCCGGCCCGTGCCGGTGGGCCTTCTTGTAGGTCGCGGTAGGGAACTGCGAGATGTGGCTGTTCATCGAACCCTTGGCCATCGAGAACCGGATGTGGCCACCGCCGGCGCCGCGTTCCTTGGCCTCGATCAGGGGCAGGGTCACCGTGTCGGCCACGAAGTTGGTGTCGAGGAGCAACCCCTTCTGCTCGCCCTTGGGCGCGAAGTAGTCGGGGTCGCCGTCGAAGCGGTTCAGGAAGTCGTGTGCGGTTCCGAACACGAAGTCCACGTCGTCGTAGAGGTTCAGCACCGGTGGGAGGTTGGTCGAGGACACGAAACGGGCTGTCTTCTGGCCCGAGGCGTTGAAGTGCTGGTGATGGGTGTTCAGCGGGATCGCGAACATCGAGCCGGCCTGCCACTCGAAGGTGACCTCGGCGCCAGCGTCGTTCCAGACCTTGGTCGAACCCTGCCCGTCGAGGATCAGGATCATTTCCTCGAACAACTGCCGCTGGGGGGCGAGGCTGGCCCCGGCCGGGATCTCGCACACGTAGCAGTCGTTGGAGGTCCGCGACGCCTCGTGGTTGATGTAGACGCCGCGCCCGCCGCGGCGTTCCCACGGCTTGAGTTCGACGGTGCGCAGGTCGGGGACGTAGTGGGCAGCGATGATGTCCAACCCCTCTGCGGCCACCCACCTGGTGTAAGGCGTCTCCTTCTCGGTGGCGAACTTCCTCGCCATCTTGTCGTCGACCAGTGCGTCCTTGGCCATCGGGTGCTCCTCGGGGGTCACTGCTCGAGGTTCGTCTCGAACGATCGTCGATGGAGGCGCGCCGCCGGGTGCGGCGCGGATTCGGTCCCAGGATACCAGGGAAAGGCTAATAGGTCTAACCATTCACGTTCCATGGTCACGCATTGACGCTTCGCGCGCTGCTGCGGCATACTGGCCTAAGTTCATACCTTTAGCCCAAGCGTGACGGTTCGCTCATGCCAGGGTGGGGTCGAGCGTGGGAGCGCGCATGGACCTGCCAGCCGGGGCACCGACTGCCGACGAGTTGTGGGATGCCGGCCTGGGGCGGCTGTCCGCCGAGGTACGCGACCACCTCCTCGGTGGCGCGAGCGACGGCTGCGGCCCCGCGCGCAACCGGGCCGCTCTCGAGCAGGTCCTGTTCGTCCCCAAGGTCGTCGGTGGGGCCCGACCGCCGGACCTCGGCACGACGTTCCTGGGGCGTCGGATCTCCGCACCCTTCGGCACGGCGCCGATCGGGTCGGTGGATCTCGCGACGCCGCAGGCTGCCCGGGCCATCGTCGAGGTCCTCGCACGACGGGGGCTGGCGGGCTTCGTGGGACTGCTCGCGCTGGAGGACCTGCGCACGATGGCGCCGCTGCCCGAGTCGGCGGTCATGCTGCAGCTGTATCTGCGTGGCGACGACGGCTGGTTGCATGAGACCGTCAAGCTGTCCGAGGACAAGGGTTTTCACGGGTTCTGCGTCACGGTCGACAGCCGGGAGAAGGCCTACCGTCCCCGCGACCGGCGCAACCGCTACGTCAAGCGCGACAACCTCGGCAAGCCACCGAACCTGCCGGACGACCCCCTCGCCTACGACCACCAGCGTGCAGTCGACTGGCAGCGCTTGGAGCGGCTGCGCGCGATGACCGACCGTCCGCTCGTGTTGAAGGGGCTGCTGCACACCGCCGAGGCCCGTCGGGCCGTGGAGGTCGGCTTCGACGGCGTCTATGTGTCGAACCACGGCGGTCGCAACGTCGGGCACACGATCGCTACGGCCGAGGCACTCGCAGAGATCGCCCAGGTCGTCCCCGAGGAGTGCGCCGTGGTGGTCGACGGCGGGTTCCGCGACGCCGAGGACGTGCTCAAGGCCCGCTGCCTGGGGGCGGATCTCGTCACCTTCGGGCGGTCGCACTTCCTGGCGCTCGCCGCGGGCGGGGCGGCCGGACTCGAAGCGCTCTTCGAAGCGCTCGACGAGCAGATGCGCCTGACCATGCGACTGTTGGGCGTGGAGTCGCTCGCGGAACTGACACCCGATCTCGTGCGCATCGGCCCGCCGTGGCAGACCGTCCACGCCCACCACTGAGCACCGAGCAGTCGCGGACCGGACACGTTCGGCCGTCCGCGGCGAGGAGGAACACGTGACGAACTACGCCACGGCAGCCAAGGGCACGTTCGTGCCCCCGACCGGCGAGGAGTTCGCCGGGCCGCGCAAGTTCAAGAGCCCCAAGCAACCCTACGACATCTTCATGGAGTCGGAGGGCATCCCGATCCACCGGGACATCGGCTACCGCGACGTCCGCGAGTTGGAGTTGGCCGACTGGGCCCGCACCGGTGGACGTGGGGCATACATCCAGCTGCTGGGCACCGAAGAGCTGTGGGGTATGTACGTGCTCGAGGTCCCCGGCGGCGCCGCCCTGGAGATCGAGCAGCACATCTACGAGAAGATCGTCTACGTCGTCGAGGGCGCCGGTACGACCGAGGTCTGGCGCAGCACCGATGACCTCGGCAAGGAACCGCAGCGTTTCGAGTGGCACGACGGGTCGCTGTTCGCCATCCCGCTCAACGCGCGCCATCGCTTCGTCAACGGCAGCGACAAGCGCGCGCTCATGGTGGTCGGCACGACGGCGCCGCCGGTCTTCAACCTCTTCGACAACACGGCGTTCGTCTTCGACAACCCCTATCCGTTCGAGGAGCGCTACAACGCCGAATCGGGGTTCTTCGACTACCACGACGACCTGGTGCCCGACCCGGTCCGCGGTCGGGCGATGCAGGTGACCAGCCTCATCCCCGACCTGGTCAACCTGGAGCTGCCGTTGGACAACCAGCGGGGGCCGGGCATGCGGCGCATCCAGCCCTGGATGGCCAACGCCCGCTTCTACATGAAGATCCTCGAGTACCAGATTGGGCGCTACTCGCCGGCTCACTACCACCCGCCCAGCGCCGTCCTGCTGTGTGTCAAGGGTGGCGGCTACACCTACACCTGGCCCCGCGAGATCGGACTTCGCCCCTGGGCGGACGGCAAGGCCGACCAGGTGAAGCGCGTCGACTACGTCCCCGGTGGGCTCGTGGCGGCGGCACCCGGTGGCGGTGACTGGGTGCACCAGCACTTCGCCGTCAGCCGTGAGCCGCTGCGGGTGCTGGCGATGAACGGGCCACCGAGCGCGCGCATCGGCGGACTGTTCGCTCCGCCGGGCAAGGAACTGACCAGCTCGAACCTCGGCATGTCCGAGGGCGGTCGGAGTATCGAGTACTGGGCCGAGGACCCGCACATCCGTGCGGAGTTCGAGTCCGAGCTCGCCAAGGTGGGGCTGGAGTCCACGATGCCGCCCGAGCTGTACACGCGGCCCCAGTGACCGCCCCCGACGCGTGGCACGAACCGCCGCCCGGCAGCCACCTGCCGGGTCTCGACGGCGATCAGCTGGTACTGGTCAGCTCCGGGATCGACATCGGCTCGTCGACGATGCACCTCGCCGTGTCACGCCTCGTCGTCGAGCGCGACGGGGGCGGGTTCGAGATCGTTGGACGAGAGCTCGCCTACGAATCCCCGGTCGTGCTGACGCCCTACGTCGACGGCGCGCAGATAGACACCGAACAGGTCGAGCGAGTCTTCCGTTCCTTCTATGCCGAGGCCGGACTCGAGCCGGTGCACGTCGACACCGGTGTCGTGATCCTCACCGGCGTGGCCCTCGAACGGACCAATGCGCGCGCGCTCGGGGAGGTGGTCGCTTCGTGGGGCGGGCACTTCCTGTCGGTAGCTGCCGGGGACCGGCTCGAGGGGGTCCTGGCGGCGCACGGATCGGGCGCGGTCGAGCGGTCGCGGTCGGTCGGCACCGTGGCCAACGTCGACATCGGCGGGGGCACCGTCAAGATCTCCTGGTGTCGAGACGGCCGCGTGCTGGACGTCCAGGCCTTCGACATCGGTACCCGCCTGATCGCCTGGCAGCCCGAGTCCCGGGCGGTGCAGCGCCTGGAACCGACCGGGGCACAGCTGGTCGCCGCGTTGGACCTGCCGCCCGTTGCGCTCGGCGAGGGATTCCTGCCGGGGCACGAGCACGCCCTGACGAAAGGGGTCGCCCAGCACCTCGTCGCATTCCTGGCCGGCGAGCAGACCCCCCTGATGATGGCCACCGCGCGTGGCTCCGCCCAGCCACCCCGCGTGGCGCCGGACGAGGTCGTCTTCTCGGGAGGGTTTGCCGAATACCTGCTGGCGCGTGCCGACGGAGACTTCAGCGACCTGGGGAAGGCCATGGCCGCGGCGCTCGGGGACGTCGTCGGTCAGCGCCAGGACGTGACGGTCGCGCCCGTGGGCATCCGCGCGACCGCCATCGGAGCGGGCCAGTTCACGGTGCAGGTCAGTGGCATCACGATCCACCGCACCGCCGGGTTCCCCCTGCCGCTGCGCAACCTGCCGGTCGTCCGACTCTCGCCGGTCGGTGCGGCCGACCTGGCCGAGGAACTGCGCGCGCGGCTGCGTCTGCTCGAACTGCACGACCAGTCGGTGGCGATCGCGTTGCCCTGGTCGGGCCCAGCGAGCTACGAGCGGCTGCGCTCGTGCGCAGCCGCACTGGCCGACGGCGTCGGTCCGTTGCTCGAACGCGGGCTGCCGGTGGCGGTGGTGTGCGACGGCGACGTGGCACGGCTCCTGGGACAGCACCTCACCGCGACCAGCGGGGACGCGGCGTCGTTCCTGGTCGTCGACGGCATCGAGGTCGAGGAACTGGACTTCCTCGACCTGGGGGAACCCGTCGGGGCGTACGGCGCCATCCCGGTGACCGTGAAATCACTGGCGTTTCGCGACGAGGTCGGACAACGCCCCCGAGCGTGGCACCACACCGGCTGAACAACCCACCATCACACCAACACACGACGTTGCCGCGGGCAACGGTGGAAGGAGAACCGATGCTCGTCGTCGATCCGGATGCGCACTACATCGAGGACCATCGGGAGCTGGCCAATTACGTCCCCGAACCCATGCGGACGCGGTTGCAGAAGGCGAAGCTGGGCCATCTGCTGTCGAACAGCACGGGAGACCGGTTCATGAGCGGACGCATCCAGCGTCCGCTGATCAAGTCGTTGGAGAAGGCTCCGGCCAACGAGTCCTACGGGCTGCAACGCCCGGAGGACGTCCCGGCGATCATGAAGTTCCTGGGCGTCGACATCTCGGTGCAACTGCCGGGCAAGATGCTGCAGCTGTCCACGGCGCAGCAGCGTGACGTGGCGGTGGCGCTGTGCGAGGGGTTCGCCCAGTACATGATCGATCAGGTGGTAGACCCCTCCGAGGGCATCTATTCGATGATCATCGCGCCGCACCAGGACCCCGAACGCGCGGCCGAGCTGATCTACCGCTTCGCCGAGAGCCCGGGGATGTGTGCGGTCTGCTTCATCACCCAGGGCATCTCGCCCCCGCTCGGTGACCGGCACTACGACCCGATCTACCGGGCTGCTCAGGACGTCGAACTGCCGATCGTGTACCACGCCAACGGCGCCTCGATCGATCACTTCCCGATCCGCGGGTTCCAAAAGTTCCTCGAGACCCACACGCTCGGCTTCATCTTCTACAACCTGGCGACGCTGGTGAGCATGCTGGTGCAGGGCGTGCCCGAGCGGTTCCCGCGTCTGAAGTTCTCGTTCCAGGAAGCGGGGATCTTCTACATCCCCATGCTGATGCACCGACTGGACGCCGGCTACAAGAAGCGCCGCTCGGAAGCGCCGTTGCTGAAGCGTCTGCCGAGCGAGTACATGATGGACTTCTACTACGGCACGCAGCCGATGGAGGAGCCGAACGACATCAAGCAACTCGAGATGATGTTCGAGATGATCGACGCGCCGAACACGCTTATCTATTCCTCGGACTATCCCCACTGGGACTTCGACATGCCGTCGCGCATCACGGACCTGCCCTTCCTGAGTGACGAGGGCAAGGCCAAGATCCTGGGTGGGAACGCGGTCGACCTCTACCGGTTCGTCTGAGAGCGGGAGCAGCCATGGAAACCCAGACACGAGTGTCCGCCGCCGAGGTTCGTGAGGAAGGGCGGCTGCGCGTGACGGTCAGCGGCCAACCCGTCGTGGTGTTCGACTTCCAGGGCGGGTTCGTCGCCTACGTCGACGTGTGTCCGCACCAAGGAGGCCCGGTGTGCTCCGACGGTTCCCTGCATCCGTTCCTGACCGCGGAGCTCGACGAGGCCGGACGTGCCGTCGACACCTGGGCACCGGGCGGGGAACGCGTGCTGGCTTGCCCCTGGCACGGCTGGGAGTTCTGGCTGGAGGACGGCGTGCTCATCGCCGATCCGACGAAACGGCTCCGCCGGGTCTCGGTCACGATGGACGGCGACGACCTCGTGCTCGCACTCTGAGGCGACCCACCGCCTCACGCGCCGCCCTCGCCCCCACGCCCTGCCACCGGCGTCATCCGGCCGGGGCGTCGCGGGGGCGACGGCGTTTGAGCCAGCCGTAGTACGTGAAGAAAACCAGCGGGATGCCGAGTCCGGCGAGCAGGAACGTCGGCTCGTACCCGAGCGCATCCACCGAGACGCCACCCACGACAGGCCCGATGATCTTGCCGATGTCCAGGCCGGACATGTACGTGCCGGACGCCAGGCCGCGTTGACGGTCGCCGGCGCCGGCCGAGTCCATCACCAGGGCGGCGGACGACACCCGCAACAACGCCCGGCTGGTGCCGATCCCGAGCCGCGACCAGCAGAACCACGTAGAGACGCGAAACCGTCAGGGCTGCCGTGGCGGCGCCGCCGAGTATCACCATCCACGGCAGCACCGAGCGGTAGTGGATGCGCTTGAACAGGGCCGGCGTGGTGAACCGGATGGCGGAACTGAGTGCGGAACTGGCGCCGGTGAGTGAGCCGATCTGCGTCAGGCTCAGGCCGATCGCCAGCCCGAAGAGGGGGAAGAAGGTCGTCAACACGCCGCTGAGCAGGTTGATGTGCAGCGCGCAGAAGAACGCCAGCCAGACGTAGGGGCCGACGGCGGGCAGCAGGCGACCTGGGGAAAGTCGCGAGCGTGTCGGCGCGGACCCGGGCGACGGCGACGGCGCACGCCCGTCGCCGCCTCGACCAGTGCCCCAGAGTGCGCTCGCGAGTCCGATCGCGGCCAGCAACGGGAACGCCGCAACGGCCGTCAGTGCGCCCGAGAGGCCGAGTACGTCACCGGCCGCGCCGCCGACGAAGCCCGCCAGGCCGTAGCCCGCCCCGATGCAGCCGGTGTACCAGCCCATCAGGGAGCCGGCGTCACCGTTCGGGCGCAGCTCCATGACGGCCGCGAGGCCACCCGTGGAGGCGACGGCGAACCCCATGCCGTTGACGGCCACCGTCACGGCCAGCCACCGCGGTGTGCTGCTGTTGGCGAGGACGACGAAGGAGCCGGCCTGCAGCAAGCAGCCCATCGGCACGAGCCAGCGCAGACGGTGCGCTCGGTACAGCGCGCTGATCACGAAGCGGGACGCCAGCGCGGCCACGCTGTAGGCGGCCACGATGGGCCCGATGACGGGCGCGGCCACGCCTTGTTCGGCGAGGTGCGGAGCCAGCAGCAGGAGGACGGCGCCGTCGCCGAGCGTGAAGACGGACGAGGAGACGAACAGCAGCATCACGGCTCGTCGGCTGGCCGTCTGCATGCCGCCCAGCGTCAATCACGTTTCCTCACCATCGGTCAGTCCATCCTACCTTGGCGAGGTGGGGCGGGATCTCACACCTTGCGGAGCAGCCTCGCGGTGCTGGCCGGCATGTCGCGCCCCCGGAGCAGATGCGTGATCAGGACGTCGCGGGCACCCTCGGCGTTTCGGTCAGCGAGGTACTCCACCAAGGCCTCGTGCTCTTCGACGGTGCGCTTGTGGGCGTCGCGGCGGACCTCCGTCGCGCGAACCGCGGCCATCGACAGCGGCCCGGAGAACGTCTCGGCAAGCATGACCACCGCGGGGTTGTGTGCGGCGCGGGCGAGTTCGGCGTGGAACTGGACCGACAGCTTGGTGTCGTACTCGTCCTGCTCGAGCTTCTCGCGGGACTGTCGGCACAGGTCGCGGAGTCGGGCGATGTCCTCGTCGGTGACGCGTTCCAGCACGAGGTCGAGGATGCCGAGCTCGACGACCAGACGTGTCTCGGCGATCTGTTCGGGCTCGAATGTGCCCATGAACAGCATGTTCGAGAGGCTCTCGCCCACGACCGAGGGCGACGGCGTGGTCACGAACGCACCGCCGGCCGAGCCCACCCGGATGTCGACGAGGCCCATGGCTTCGAGGACCCGCAGCGCGTCACGGACGGTGACCCGACTGACCCCGAACGTCTCGGCGAGCTCCCGCTCCGCCGGGAGGCGATCGCCCGGTTGCAGACGACCGCCACGGATCAGGGCGATCACCTGCGAGACGATCTCGCTGGACATCCGGGTGCCGGTCACGGGCGAGAGATAGGACGACACGGACATCGGGGACTCCTGGATGGCGGCGGCCGACGCCCGTCCCGCCAGATGCGTGAGCTTCGCAGGAGGCTAGCTCGCGAATCGTCGGACCGTGGAAACTTCGCCCCTTTGCCGCCCAGTGGGTCTATGGTAAAACCATTGCCATCGGCGCGACCGTCGCGCCCGAACGGACGGACCCATCATGAGCGTCGTCGTTGGCTTCGCCGAACGTCCCGAGGCGGAGCGCGCGTTACAGGTCGCGGCCGACGAGGCGCGTCTGCACGACCTGCCGCTGCACGTCGTGCACATCGCGAAGGTGGGCGTCGGCCAGGACGACAACGAATCGATTCTCTCCCATCGCGAGCGCCTGAGTGCCATCGAGGCCAAGTACCAGGCCGAAGGACTCGACTGCACCGCGCGTGAGGTGTTCGCGCAGGGGCGGGTCAGCGAGGCCCTGATCGAGGAGGCCCGCGACCGGGCAGCGTCGCTGCTCGTCATCGGCATCCGCAGTCGCTCGGCCGTCGGCAAGTTGCTCGTCGGCAGCGTCGCGCAAGAGGTCATCATGGGCGCCGCCTGCCCCGTGCTGTCCGTGAAGCCCTGACCGTTCAGACGCGAAAATAGCTAATTGTCCTACCTTTAGCTAGCATGACGCTTGTCGAGGAGATGCGCTGATGGCGGACGAGGTACTCGCGGCGGTGCGCGTGGCGCCGTCCACGACCGAGCTGCGGACCTTTCCCTGGCCTCGTGTGCCCGACGACGGTGCGTTGCTGAAGGTGGAGGTCGCCGGGATCTGCGGCACCGATGTCAAGATGTACGCCAAACCGCCCTTCGACGACCCCGTCATCATGGGGCACGAGAACATCGGCGTCCTGGTGGAGGCGGGGCCGAAGTTCCTCGAGCGCCACGGTGTCGCACTCGGCGACCGGCTCTTCGTCGAGCACTACGTCGCCTGCTACCGCTGCCACTGGTGTCACCGCGGCGACTACCGGCACTGCGAGCTGACGGACTGGCGCACGAACCCGCACGCGCGGCGATACGGCTACACCTCGGCCGACAACGAGCACCACCTGTGGGGCGGCTTCTCGCAGTACATGTACCTGCCCTGGAACGCCGTGATCCACGCCGTGCCCGACGGCGTGTCCGCCGAGCTCGCGGGACTGGTCACGCCGCTGTCCAACGGCATCGAGTGGGCGTTGTTCGAGGGCGGCGTCGGCTACGACAGCACGGTGCTGATCCAGGGCCCCGGCCAGCAGGGGCTGTCCCAGGTCGTCGCCTGCAAGCAGGCGGGTGCCTCGAACATCGTCGTCAGTGGCACCTCGCGAGACGGGGCGCGATTGCAGCTGGCGCTGGAACTCGGCGCCGACCACGTCGTCGACGTGCAGCAGCAGGACCCCTACGCCGCCGTCATGGACGCGACCGCAGGCGTCGGCGTCGACGTGGTCCTCGACTGCACCGCCGGGGCGGGCACCGCGCCTCTCCTGCTCGGCATCGACGTCCTGAAGCGCCGCGGCGGCACCGTGGTCGCGCAGGGCGAGTTGGCCGCCTTCCCGGACTTCCCGCTCAAGAAGCTCACCGAGAAGGCTGCCGCCCTCAAGAGCGCCCGCGGACACCGGTACGAGGCGTGCGAACTCGCGCTCAGGCAGCTCGCCTCGCACCGGTTTCCGCTCGAGCGGCTGGCGACGCACACGTTCGACCTCGAACAGACCGACCGTGCCATCCGCACGGTCGGTGGCGAGACCGACGAGGACGTCATCCACGTGTCGCTGCTGCCGTGGGGGAGCGGTGCGAACTGAGTCGAGGCCACCCCCCGGTGACGGCGGGGCCGGGCTCGACGCGAGGGCAAGGAGCGGCACATGGGCATCGTGAAACGGAAGGTCGACCGCGCACACATCGAGCTCGTCGACGGCCTGGCCGCCTGTGGCGTCGCCACCGTGCACGAGGCGCAGGGCCGCACCGGCCTGCTGGCGTCCCGGATCGGACCCGTCTACGCGGGCGCCCGCGTCGCCGGTACGGCGGTGACGGTGTCGGCGCCACCGGCCGACAACTGGATGCTGCACGTCGCGGTCGAGCAGTGCCAGCCCGGAGACCTGCTCGTGGTCAGTCCGACGGCCCCCTCCGATGCGGGCTACTTCGGAGAACTGCTCGCCACGGCGCTGCAGGCACGCGACGTCCGCGGCCTCGTCATCGACGCGGGCTGCCGTGACGTCTCCGAGTTGCAGGTCATGGGCTTTCCCGTCTGGTCGAAATGCGTGTCCGCGTTCGGCACGGTCAAGGAGACGCTGGGCGACGTGAATCTGCCGATCGTCTGCGCCGGGCAGTACATCGAGCCCGGCGACGTCGTCGTGGCGGACGACGACGGCGTGGTGGTCGTGCCGCGGGCACGTGCGGCCGACGTCCTGGCGGCCTCCCGCGCGCGTGAGGAGAAGGAGGCGCGCTCGCGGGCCCGCTACGCGGCCGGAGAGCTGAGTCTCGACGTCGGCGCGATGCGCGAACGGCTCGAGCGCAAGGGCCTCCGTTACGTCGACTGACCCGCCAACGGGAGCTTCCCATGATCATCGACTGCCACGGCCACTACACGACGGCCCCGCCGCAGCTGCAGCGCTTCCGAGACGACCAACTGGCACGGCTCCGCGACCCGACGCGACCACCCGCGACGCTGGGCGCCATCTCCGACGGGGAGATCCGCGAGAGCATCGAGCAGCACCAGTTGCGCGTCCTGCGTGAACGCGGCGGCGACGTCATGGTGTTCTCCCCGAAGGCGTCCGGCATGGAGCACCACGTGCCGGACAGCGACACGGCGGCGGCCTGGGCGCGTGCCTCGAACGACCTCGTGCACCGGGTGACCGAGCTGTTCCCGGAGACGTTCGCGGGTGTCTGCCAGCTGCCGCAGACGCCGGACGGCGCCCTCGGCCCGGTGATCGCGGAACTACGCCGTTGTGTCGAGGATCTCGGATTCGTGGGTTGCAACCTCAACCCGGATCCGTCGGGTGGCCACTGGACCTCCTCCCCGCTGACCGACGAGTCCTGGTTCCCGTTGTACGAGACCATGATCGAGTTGGACGTACCGGCGATGATCCACGTCTCGTCCTCGTGCAACCCGAACTTCCACACCCTCGGCGCGCACTACCTCAACGCCGACACCTCGGTGTTCATGCAGTTCGTGCAGGGGGATCTGTTCGCGCGGTTCCCCGAGTTACGCTTCGTCATCCCGCACGGCGGCGGCGCCGTGCCGTACCACTGGGGTCGCTACCAGGGGCTCGCGACCCGACTGGGCCGTCCCCCGATCGAACAGCACGTGATGAACAACGTGTTCTTCGACACCGCCGTCTACCACCAGCCCGGCATCGAGTTGCTCACCCGTGTCGTCGGCATCGACAACCTGTTGTTCGCGTCCGAGATGCTGGGCGCCGTCCGCGGCGACAATCCCGACACCGGCTCGGGATGGGACGACACGCTTCGTTACCTCGAAGCTGTGGACCTGACGCCGGACGAGCGCAAGCGCATCTACGAGGCCAACGCGCTGCGGGTCTACCCGCGACTCGCCGCGCGACTCACCGGATGAGTGCACGGCGGTCGGCGTCTCGACCGATCGCCAGGGAGGAAGGTCCATGCCACCACTACCGCTGACGTTCGCCTGCGGCGATTACGACCGCACCCGGGCACTCGAGGAAGGCACCGTCCGGGCCAGCGGGATCTCGCTCAACTATCTGCGGCTGCCGGTCGAGGAGACCTTCTTCCGCATGATGCGCCATCAGGAGTTCGATGTCGCGGAGATGTCGTTCTCGTCCTACGTCGTCTCGCTGCAGCGGGACGACCCACCCTTCGTCGCGTTGCCGGTGTACACCTCACGGATGTTCCGGCACGGCGGGATCTTCGTGCGCTCCGATGCCGGGATCGAGCAACCCGAGGACCTCGTCGGCAAGACGGTGGGGTCGCCGGAGTTCCAGCTCAGCGCTTGCGTCTGGATCCGCGGCATCCTCGCCGAGCACCACGGCCTGCCGGTCGACTCCGTGCGCTACCGGACCGGTGGGCAGGAGAAGCCCGGCCGCATCGAGAAGGCAGCGCTGGATCTCCCGCCCGAGATCGAGGTGGAACCGATCGCGCCCGGCCAGACGTTGTCGCGGATGCTGGTCGAGGGCGAGATCGATGCCATCTATTCACCGCGGATCCCGTCCCCGTTCACGGAGGGTGACCCCCGCGTCCGCAGGTTGTTCCCGGACGTGATCGCGGCCGAGACCAAGTACTTCGGCAAGACCGGCATCTTCCCGATCATGCACGTCGTCGCCATCCGTCGGGAGGTCTACGAGACCAACCGGTGGATCGCGCAGTCGCTGATGAAGGCGTTCTCCGAGGCGAAGGAACGGGCATACCGCCGGTTCGACGACTCGTCCGCGCTGCCGTTCACCTTGCCGTGGATGACCCTGCAGTTCGAGGAGGCGCGACGGCGACTCGGTGACGACTTCTGGTCGTACGGGCTCCAGGACAACTGGGACGACCTCGACGCCTTCCTGCGCTACCACCATGAGCAGGGGTTGTCCAAGCGCCGCGTGACGCCCGAGGAACTGTTCGCGCCCGAGGCGTTGGAGTCGTTCGTGATCTAGGCCGGACGTTTGTCGCGGCCGGTCACCGCAGGTGGAGGCACCGTGATCGATCCGAGGTCCACGCCGACGCGGACCTTCCTGGTATGGCCCGTGCTCGTGCTCGTCGGCTCCCGTCTGGCGCGACGGCCGCTCGACTGGCGGTTCGCGCCTGTCGCCGCCGGCGGGTACATGCTGTACCGAACGGCCGGCACCTACCGCACCCGTCACGGTGGCGGCGGCCCGGGGATGGCCCAACCGGCGGAGCGTCTCGTCACCACCGGCCCGTACGCGATGAGCCGTAACCCGATGTACCTGGGGCATCTGCTCACGTTCGCGGCCTTCGTCGGGGCGACCCGCTCCCGCTGGTCGGCAGCGGTGTTCGGGTGGCACCTGCGATGGTTCGACGACCGCGCCGCCACCGACGAGCGCCAGCTGCGGGAGCGCTTCGGCGAGGACTACGAGCACTACCGCGCTGCCGTGCCGCGTTGGCTGCCCTGGCGCGGGGGTCAGCTCAGGCGACTGCTCCGGCCGCCCTCCGGCACCGCCGGCGCCGACGCATGAGCGGAGTCGACGTGCAGCAGCTCCACGAGGATCCCGCCCGGGCCGTCGCCGAAGCCTGCCGGGCGCTGGCGGTCGCCGGCGTGCTTGACGGCATCCTCGGCCACATCTCCCTGCGTGCCGACGAGCGCAGCCTCTGGGTCCGCTGCCGCGGCCGTGACGAGCCCGGCCTGCGCTACTCCCGTGCGGCCGACGTGCACCTGGTCGGGCTCGACGGTGAGGCGCCGGCCACCCCGGAACACCGCGCCCCGAACGAGCTGCCGATCCACACCGCCGTGTTGCGTGCCCGGCCCGACGTCCACGCCGTCGTGCATGCGCATCCGCCGCACGCGCTGTTGGTCGGGCTGGCGGATCTCGCTCTCGAACCCATCTTCGGTGCGTACGACATACCGGCCATGCGTCTCGCGGAACGGGGGGTGCCGGTCTATCCGCGGAGCGTGCTCGTCAACGACGACGAGATCGGCCGTGAGGTGGCGGAGGCGTTGGGGCCGGCGCAGGTGTGCCTGCTCCGCGGCCACGGCATCGTGGCGGTGGGCTCCTCGCTCGCCGCCGCGGTCGTGGCGGCGGACACGCTGGAGCGGCTGTGTCGCGTCACGGTGGAGCTCGCACGTCTGGGGGCTCGCGCGGCTGCCGTGCCCGAGGCCGACCGTGCACAGCTGCCGGACCTCGGAGCCGGGTTCAACGACCGGTTTGCCTACCAGCACCTGCTGGCGCGACTCCGTGCCGTCGAGGGGAGGTGAGTCACGAGCCGCCGGCGTCCGCGTCGAAGGGTGCCCGCATGACGACGCCGGCGCTGCTGGCGAGCAGTACGCCCAGCGCGACGAAGATGGCCGCGACCCCCGCGGCGCCGCCGATGGCGCCGAAGGCGGCCGGCAGCGCGACCTGACCCCCGCGGTTGCCCATGAGCCGCACGCCGATGGCGATGCCGCGTGAATCCGCTGGCACGGCTCGCGTGACCCAGGCCAGCGACATGGGCTGGCCGAGCCCCAGCCCGAAGCCGGCGACGGCCAGGAGGACGCCGAGCAGCGGCACGCTGGTCGTCGTCGGGAACAACAGCAGGGCGAGGCCGGGCAGCAGCAGCCCGAGCAGGAAAAGGTGCCGTCGCCCGAGCCAACGCAGCAGCGGCACCAACGCCAGTCGGGACAGGACCGACGCCGCCGCGCGAAGCGAGAGCAGGAGCCCAACGGCCGCGACCGAGATGCCGTTCGCCTCGCCATAGACGGGGACGTAGGCCACGAGGATGTCGATGGTCGCGAGGACGGCCAGGCTGGCCAGCATCGCCTGTGGCATGGACCGAAGCCGCAGGATGCGGACCATGGCGGCCAACGCCGCATCGGTGCGCGGGGGCGTCTTCTCCCGTACCCCCGACGGTGGCGGCCAACGGCGCAGCGATGCCGCGAGCACCACGAGACCGACCAGGAAGGTGACGCTCGCCCACAGTGCGGTCGTGGTGCCGCCACCCGCGAGCGACGAGACGAACCCACCCACGGCCGGTCCCGTCACCTGGCCCAACGACCCCATCACGGCGAAGGCGCCGTACCGGGCGTCTCTCTGGTCCGGCGGGCTGCAGTTGGCGACGAGGGTCTGCAGCGCCACGAGCCCGAAGATCTGCCCGGCTCCGAGCACCGCCTGGGCGACCCCGAGCATGAGGACGCTGCTGACCACCGCCAGCCACGCCGCCATGGCGGTCATCACGATCGCGCCGCCGAGGAGGAAGCGCGACTCCCCGAAGCGATCGACCCACTGGCCCGTCGGGACCGCCACGACGAACGACAACAGGGCATACGACGCTGCCACGTAGCCGATCTGTGCGGTGCTCGCGCCGATCTCCAAGGCGCGGTAGGACACCATCGGCCGGATGACGTTCAGGGAGGTCGTGAGCAGGAACACGCAACTGGCGCAACGCAGGAACCATCCGGCCGTCATGGCTGTCCTCGCGCCTCGCGGCGGTCTCGGGGATCGGGCGGAGGCGGACGCCGCACACCGCGCCGGGGACGCCGGCGTCAGCCGGCCGGAAGCAGGTCGTGACTCGGCGCCTGCAGACAGCGTCGCCCGAGCCCGAGGTCGACGACGGTGGCGTACTTGCGGTGCATGTCCAACAGGTTCACCGCGTGGGAGACGGGGCTACGGTCGAAGACGGCGTCCTCGACCACGGCCACCTGGAACCCGTGTGAGTAGGCGTCGACGACCGAGGCGCGCACACAACCGCTCGTGCTCTCACCGGCCACGACCAGGCTGTCGACGGAGCGTTGGCGCAGCCACGTCGAGAGCGGCGTCCCGAAGAAGGCGCTCGCGCGGGTCTTCCGGACGAGCAACTCGCCCGCCACCGGCGTGAACTGCGGCATGAGGCGGTAGCGCTCACCGGTCTCGTCGGCGTTCTGGCGGCGCGCGGTGGCGGCACCGAGTGTCGATTCCGGCCTGTCCTCGCCGCTCGTGTGCGCGATCGGCACGCCCGCCTCACGCGCTGTCCCGAGCAGTGTCAGCAATGGATCGAGTGCCTCCCAGGCAGCCGGGCCGCACGATCCCGGCCACTTCTCGATCGCGGTCTCCAGTGGCTCCGGCCCGTCACCGAAGGCCGACACGTAGAGGTCGATGAGCAGCAGCGCCGGACGCGTGCCGAACCGTCGGTTCCTGACGTAGCGGTCGGCGAAGACGCGGTCCTGCTCGGTCAGCAGGTGGTCCCAGGGCCGCACTGAGGAGGCCGTCATGCCGGGTCGCCGAAGTGGAGGCCGTCGGGGGCCGGGACCGGGGGCACCTTCTTGTTCTGCGCCGAGTCACCCGTGAGGAGGTGGCCGTCCGTCCCGACGCGGTCGTTGCCCTCCGGCGGCTTCCCGGTGCCGACGCGCAGGAGGACGAGATTGCCCTCGCCGGTGCTCTCGAAGCGGTAGTAGATGCCGCGGGGGAGCAGGATGCCTTCATAGGGGCCGACCGTCATGGCGTCGTCGTTCGCGTCGTAGAACGTCGCCTGCCCTTCGAGCACCACGAACGTGTGGTCCTCGTGCTGGTGTGCATGCAGCGCGTTCTCGCCGCCCTTCGCGTAGACCTTGACGCGGACGGCCAGTTGATCGGTCCGTGCGACGGTGGTGTTGCTCCGCCCCTCCACGAGGTACGGCGTGCGGAGCGTGAAGTGCTGTGGCTTCTGGGCGACCGTGCTCATGTGCTTCTTCCTGTCCTCCTCGCCGGACGTCGGCCGCTCGAGTGCGGCCGACGTCCGTCCGAGGTTCGCCGGCGTCAGCTGTTCTCCGCGATGATGGCGCGAACGCTGTCGGGTGTGTCGAGGGCGGTCGCGATGATGCGTTCCACCTCCTCGTGGCCGCGCCAGTCCAGCTCCAGGTCCTGACGCTCGAACTCCTCGATGAAGGCGGGGTCGTTGGCGATGTTCTCCAACGCCTGGCGCAGTTCGGCCAGACGGTCGGCGGGCACACCGGGCGGCGCGGCGAGGGCCCGGCCGAGACCGTTGATCGCGACCAGCGACTCCGCCATCACGAGCCGTTCGCCTTCCAGGCCGATGTCGTACAGCGACGGAACGCCCGGGTACATGTCTTCGAGCGGCTCGTCGCCCACCACGACCAACACGCGCTGGTCGCCGGCCTCCACGAACGGCAGTGACGTGCTCGCCGTGTTGGCGTCGGCCATGACCTCGCCGGCGACGACGGCCAGGTTCGACTCCGCACTGCCTTCGAAGCCGCTGATGAAGCGTGCGTTCTGCAGGTCCAGGATCTCCATGAGGAGCGCGGACGTCAGGTGCGACCCGCCGCCGGGGCCCGTGGTCGCGAACGTGATCTCGTCGTCGGTTCCCATGAGCTCCTGGATGTCCTCGTAGGGCAGGTCCGCGTACACGTTCATGACCCGCGGTTCGGCCGCGAGCCGCCCGAGCCACTCGAACTCCCCGATCTCGAACTCGACGCCCTGCGCATCACTGAGGACCGAACCGAGCGTGCCGGTCCCATTGATGAGCGTGATGACGGTGCCGTCGTTCACGCCGGTGTAGACCTGGTTGAGGTTGAGCAGGCCACCGGCTCCCGGGTTGTTCGAGACGGTGACGTCGGCGTCGAGTTCCTCCGCCAGGAACGGCGCCAGGGCGCGCGCGTACGTGTCGTAGCCGCCACCCGGGCTGACGCCGAGCGAGATCTCGATGAGTTCTCCGGCGAACAGCCCACCGGCATCGCCGGCAGCGGCGTCGGACGTGTCCGCGCCCTCCGGCTCGTCGCTCGCTGCCTGGCCGGCGTCGGTTCCGGTCCCGCCGCAGGCGCCGAGCAGCAGGGTGAGGGGCAGCGCGACGCCGGCGAGCGCTCGCCGCGGACGGGGGATCAGCATCGAAGAACTCCCAGGAGTGAGACAGCCGAGCGTCGACTGAACGCCCGTGGACCAATGGTATAACAATCACACGCCGCGGGGGGCCGGTGACGGCGTCAGCCGAGGTGGCTGTCCATCTCGAGGGCCCGTTCGAAGTGGGCGACCTGCAACTCCGCGTCGGGCTGCATGCCGGCGGCTTCGACGGCCACGAGCTTCGCGTTGTGGCACAGGAAGGCGAGGTCCGCGCCGACCATGCCGTCGGTCCGCTCGCTCAGGTGCTCGACCAGTCGATCGACGCCGGTCTGCTCGGCGATCGGGGCATTGCGCAGGTGGATGCGCAGGATCGCCGCGCGTTCGGCGGCGTCCGGGGCCGAGACGTGCAGGTGGATGCCGAAGCGGCCCGGCCGCAGAGCGGCCGGATCGACCATCTCGAGCCGGTTCGTGGCGCCGACGACGACCACGCGGCCGCGACGCTCCATGCCGTCGAGCTCCGCGAGCAGCTGGTTGACCACCCGCTGGGGGGCGCGGGTGCCCTCGTGTTCGAGGTCGCTGCGTCTGGGGACGACGGCGTCGAGTTGATCGAAGAAGATGATGCACGGTTCGGTTCGGCTGGCGACGTCGAAGACGTGACGCACGCTCTCCTCGGACTCGCCCAGCCACTGCGAGAACAACTCCGGACCCTGGATCGGGATGAAGTTGACGCCCGACTCCCGTGCGATCGCCTGCGCCAGCAGCGTCTTGCCGGTGCCCGGCGGGCCGTGCAGCAGCACACCCAGATTCCGCGACAGTCCCGCCCGCTCGAACACCTCGGGATGGCGCAGCGGCAGCTGCACGAGATCCTGCAGGCGGCGCTTGACGTCCTCCAGGCCGCCGATGTCCTCCCAGCCGACGTCGGGATAGGAGATCAACGACTCGCGCATCGCCGATGGGTGGACCTTGCCGAGCGCGTCCTCGAAGTCCCGCTCACGCACCACGAGCTCCTCGGGTGCCGGATAGTTCGCGATCGAGGGCGACTCGACGAAGCGGGCGGCGGCGTGGCGCAGGGCGTTCAGGCCGGCCTCGCGCGACAACTCCATCAGGTCGGCGCCCACGTAGCCGTATGCCCGCTCGGCGATGTTCGGTAGTGCCGCTTGGGCATCGTCCGCCAGCGGCATCTCGCGGGTGTGCACGCGCAAAATCTGCTCGCGGGCGGCGCTGGAGGGGGTGGGGAAGTAGATCTCCCGGTCGAACCGTCCGGCCCGGCGCAGGGCCGGATCGATCGCGTCGATGCGGTTCGTCGTCCCGATCACGATCACACCCTCGGCGTTCTTGAGGCCGTCGAGCAGTGCCAGCAGTTGCGTGACGGACCGAGCGTCCGACTGGCTCGAGGCCATCCGCCGGAACGGGGCGATCGCGTCGATCTCGTCGATGAAGACGATGGAGGGTGGCTTGAGGCTGGCTTCGGCGAAGACCTTGCGCAGATTCGCCTCGGTCTCGCCGGAGTAGGTGCCGACCACCTCGGGGCCGTTGATGTAGAACAGCTCGGCGTTGATCTCGTTGGCGACGCTGCGCGCGAGCAGGGTCTTGCCGGTGCCCGGCGCCCCGTAGAAGATCACGCCGCGGGGCGGGTTGATCCCCAGTTGCCGGTAGACCTGGGGAAAGACCAGCGGCAGTTCGACGAACTCGCGGACCTCGCGAATCTGTACCGTCAGACCACCGACGTCCTCGAACGTGGTGTCGACGACGGTCTCGGACAGGCCGGCATGGTCGTGGTCGTGATCCGACGGCCCGTGATGGTGGTGGTCCTCGTCGATCAACCAGACGGTCGTGTCGTCGACGACCACCCCCTCGTCGTTCGCATCGCCCTTGACGTAGTGGACCGCGTAGGTGATGCCGGCGAGCGTCCCTTCGAGACGGACGTAGAGCAACATGCCCGGACGCACCGCCACGTGTTGGGCTGCCAGCTGCCGCTTGAGGGCCGGTACCACGTTCGGGTCGTAGTGCTGGCTCATGTCGATGCCCGGGATGAGACCCACCTCGACCGCAGGATCGGGGGTGGCCGATTCGATCTCGACGGCTTCGTGCGGGTAGGCCTTCAGTGCCTGGCGCGTGAACCGGTCGATCCGGATCGAGCCGGGATGGGGATCGCCGTCCCCGTCGACGACCTGGCAGAGCGTGCTGCGCTGGCGTTCGGTCCGCAGCCGCACGTGGTCGCCGGTGGCGACCCCGAGTTCCTCGCGAAGGTCGTCCGCGAGCGCGGCGCCCGCCACGCAGGCCGTGCGGTAGTCGATGGGGCGAGGGTCGACGACGCCGGACGCGGACAACGCAGGCTCCGATTCTCGGTCGTGGGCACCGTGGCAGGCGCTTCCGATGAGGACAGGATACCCAAAGCTCTATTGGTTAGTCCTATAGTGTAGGATCGAGGAGTTCCGCCGGCCGCAAGCGAGGCGCGCGGCCGGAGCATCTGACGGATCGGGAGGAGCACGTCGTGGAGCAGGTTCGCACGCAGACACAGACGCGAGAGCAGACGAAGCAGAACGTGCACGTCTACACCGAGCACTACGACAAGAAGCGCATCTACGTCCGCGAGGTGAGCAGCAACCGCTACAGCCTGGCTGCCGAACGACGCGAGCGACTCGACCGCATCCCGCGGGTGTTCACGCCGGAACTCGGGCACGGCAAGAAGGAGAACTGGGCGGTCATGCGCCCGGGCGACGAGACGTTTCGCTCGCAGAGCCTCGACGTCCACTTCGTCACCGTGCAACCCAACGGCCGCAACGACGGGCACGGGCATCAGAACGAGGCGATGTTCTACGTGCTCGAGGGCGATGGCGGCTACGAGATGCACGACGGCAAACGGTACGACTGGAACGCGGGTGACGCCGTCGCCGTGCACAACGACTGCGTGCACTGGCACAACAACCCGAATCCCGAGAAGCGGGCCGTCTGCCTGGTCATGAAGCCGAAGCCCCTGGCGCTTTTCCTGGGACTGACCTACCAGGGAAAGATCGGCTACAAGCCGGAGAACGAGCACCTGTACGAGCCGCGCAGCGAGTGGCTCACGGCCCGGCCGGAAGGCGACGACGAGATCCCCAAGGTCCTGCCCAAGGATGCCACCCCCTTCGAACTGACGCCCTTCGGGTACACGCGCCGTATCGCCGGCGAGGGCGTGCCGCTGCGGATCAAGGGTGTCGAGGCCTATCTGCACCAGATCCCGGAGGGCAGCCGATCGGGCAAGCGGTGGAAGATGCCCGACGAGGTCGCCTACGTCCGTGAAGGTGAGGGCTACGACCTGCACTGGGACGTCGAGGCAGAGATCGACGACCAGTACTACGCGCGCATCGCCAAGAAGCCGACCAAGTGGGAGTGGAAGCAGGGCGACGTCATCTGGACGCCGCACAACACCATCGTGCAGCGCTTCAACACCGGTGCGGGGACGGCCGAACTCATCGCCGGGTCGAACCGGGTCTTCAACCTGCTCGGCTACTCACGCGTCCACTACTTCGAGAACGCGCCCGAGTACGACGCTGGCTGACACGTCCGGCAGTTGCCGACTCCTGTCCCGGACGCGCCGCGACACCCCTCCGCTGGCTCCGCGACCGGCCCTCCTGCTGTCCGGCGAGAGGCGCGCGGGGGGCGATGTCTGGATGAGTCGGCCGCCGGGCCCATGCGGTGTTCGGGCCCGGGGGTCTGCCGGCTCCTCGCTTCGCCCTGGCGGACGTGGTGGATCCCCTCGTGCTCATCTCCGATTCGCCCGCGCTGGCGTCCTCATCGACCCGGGGTTCTCGTAACGCGACCCTGACCCGGAGGCAGCGGTGCCGCATCGCTGGCCTCACCGGTTTCGGCGCCGCTCGGCGTCCGGGCAGGGCGACCGTGTCGGAGGGCGGCGATGCCCAGGAGGGCCAGGCCGATCCCACCACCCGCAAGGAACCCGAGCGTGAGGCCGACGGCCGACATGAGGGGTCCGACGACGACCGGGGCGGCCGTCGAGGCGCCCTGATTCACCGTCCCGCGGAGTCCCAGGGCCAGGCCGCGACAGTCGTCGGGCGCGGCCGTCGTGACGATGCTGATCAGCAGGGGGAGGCTCAGTCCGATCGCGACCCCGATCAGCGCCGGCGTGAGGAACACCCACGGCATGGCGGTCGAGGCGGGCGCGATGAGCAGTCCGACCGCCCCGCAACCCAAGCCGGCGATCGTCGCCCACTGGGGGGTCATACGCTGCGCCCAACCGCCGGCGGTGGGTGCCATGCACGCGGCGACGAAGCCCGCGGTCGCCATCACGACCCCGGCAACGGCCGGATCGACCGCTTGCTCGACGAGGAACACCGGGAGAAACGTCGAGAAGATGGTGGAGATCCACAGTCGCGCGGAGGTCAACACCAAGGCCACCTGGATGCCAGGTATCCGGGTCAGTCCTGCAGCAGCACGCAAGCCGGTGCCGCGCTTCTTGGCAGCAGCCGATGCCCCACCGGGCTGGGTCTCTCGTAGACCGGCGCCAATGGTCGCGAACAGCAGCGCGTACACGGCAGGCACGAGCAGGGCCCAGCGAAAGCCGACGAGGCTGGCCGCCCCACCGACCAGCAACGGGCCCGTCATCTTGCCGACGTTGCCGAAGAACGCGAATCGGCCGGTGAGGCGCGGTCGTTCGTCGGCGTCCACGGCGGCGGCCGTGATGTAGGTCTGCGACGCGACCCAACCCAGGTTACGGGCGACGCCGTGCAGCGGCTGGAGGAGCAGGAACACCCACACGCTGCTGGTCATCGCGAACGCCACGGAGACGAGGCCGGTCGCGATCGCTCCGACCACGAAGCTGCGTTTCGGCCCCAGGCGATCGATGATGGCGCCGCACGGTATGGAGGTGAGTGCGGCAGCCAGCGCGCCGGCACTCACGATGAGCCCGATGAGGTCGAATCCCGCGCCGAGCTCACGTGCGCGGAGGGGCACCAGGAACGCGACCTGTGCGGTCATCGCGAGCCCGAAGGCGCCGACGAGGTAGGCGAGCCAGAGGCGGCGCGTCCGTGTATCGCCCCGGGGAACCCCCATCCGCTACCTCCCTCGCTTCACCCATCGGTCAGACCATACTACCGCGATTGTGCGCGAGTGAACCGATGGGTGAGGCGTGTCCCGCTCGGCCGCTCCCGGCCGGTGATGGTGGCGAGCAGGTCCGCAGGGTCATCCGTCACCTCGTCGCCGGCCCAGGCGACGAACTGGTCGGGCCGCACCAGGACGTAGCGGGCCTCGTAGGCGCCTCGCCCGCCGGCCAGATCGTCGCGGACCACGGTCAGCGGGATCCGTGCCTGGCTCGCCGCCTGCGCGAACCGCTGGAGTTGCGCCTCGTCCCCATCGAACGACAGCAGGGTGAATCCCGTGCCGAGCGCATCGAAGCTCGTCATGCCCGACGACAGCGGCTGCGGGGCGAGGTGGTGGCCGGGCCGGGCCTCGAAGCGGTGCTGCCCGAGGCCGCTCGTCCGCGCGCCATCCGCGGCGAGCACAACGGGAGACCCGCCGTAGTGGGGCTCGAAGCGTGCCAGGCGTTGGCCGAAGCCCATCGCCATGTCCTCGAACGCCGCCGCGAACGCTTCGCGGTCGCGGTCAGGAGAGTAGTTGGCCAGGAACCGGCGGTCGTCTCGGATCCACCCACCGATGATCTCCTCGCCCACGTCGCGGAAGACGGGTTGCCGTTCGAGACTGTAGGAATCGAGGAGCGCCTCGCCGCCCCAGCCCTGCAGCACGGCGGCCAGCTTCCAGCCCAAGTTGACGGCATCTTCGAGGCCGTTGTTGAGGCCATAGCCGCCGTAGGGCGGGTGGGTGTGGGCTGCGTCACCGGCGATGAAAGTTCGCCCGGAGCGGTACGTCGTTGCGACCTGCACCCGCAGGTCCCAGAAGCCGACGTGGTCGATCGTCGCTCGGAACGGGAAGCCGGCGGCCTCGTCCAGGGCGCGCTGGGGGTCGAACGTCTCGGACGACATGCCGCGCGGCACAGGGGCGTGGAAGAAGAACTCCTCGTCCGCGTCGACCCGGCCGAAGAATCGCCAGTACCCCTCGAGGTCGGGATGCATCACGCGGTAGGTCGAACGCTCGGGATACCGGCGCGCGAGCTCGTCGTGCAGATGGCGGCTTCGGAACACGACCAGCGTGACGAGTTCGTCCCAGTCGGTTCCCTCTCGGGCGATGTCGGCCTGTTCACGGACGAGCGAGTGGCCGCCGTCGCACCCAACGACGTACTCGGCGTCGAAGCGCTGCTCCTCGCCCGCGACGACCGCGCGGACCCAGGCCCCACCGCTGTCCTGTCCGATCGCCACGACCTCGGCCCCGAACTGGGCGTCGACACACGGAAAGTCCTGCAGGCGTCGACGCAGCACGGCTTCCGTCCGGTATTGCGGAAGGCGCTCGTTCTCGCGCGCGTAGTAGCCCTTGACGACTTCCCGGGTCGGCTTGACGTGCCAGTGGTCGCTCTGCAGGTCCCCGTAGACGGTGACCTGGCCGATCGGCATGTCGCGCGGCATGAGCCGCGCGTCTCGGATCTCTGCTTCGACCCCCCAGTTCGCGAACGTCTCCAGGGTGCGTTGCGAGAGTCCCTGGCCCTTGGGGATACGCGACAGCTCCGTGCGTTTCTCCAGAACTGCGCACGTGATGCCGCGGCGGCCGAGTTCGAGCGCGAGTCCGACGCCCACCGGCCCGCCGCCCACGATCACGACCTGGTATCGAGACATGCGTTCCTCATCTCTGTCTATGCCCACGACGGGCTATAGGTTATACCTTTCTGGCCAAGTATTGGTTCGGTCCCGTGCGTCGACGCACGGCTGCGGCGCCTTTTCTCCGGGAACGTGCGCCGACGGCAGGAGGAGTGCCTGGTGACCAAAGACACTCCCGGTCCTGTGGGATACGGCCGCGTACTGCGCTCGAGATGGGCGCTCGTGTCCGTCGCGACCCTGCTGTACTGGACAGCGGCGCACGCGCTGCGACCGCTGGTACCACTCCATCTCGATGCGCTCGGAGCGAGCGAGGCCACCGTGGGACTGGTGATCGCGCTGTTCCCGCTCAGTTCGCTCGGGCTGGCGATCCCGAGTGGCCGCCTCGTCGACCGCGTCGGTGTCCGCCGCGTGTTGGCGTTCGGTCTGGTCGGCATGGTGTCCGGCGGTGTCGGTTTCGCCGTCGCTCCGACGGTTGCTGCCGTGGCTGCGTTCACCGTGCTGATCGGTCTGGCCGAACTGGCCACCTGGGTCTCGCTGCAGGCGTACGCCAGCGAGGGCGGCCGCGGCGACTTCCTCACCCGCCAGCTCGCGCTCTTCTCCCTGGCGTGGGGCGGTGGCATCGCTGGCGGGCCCATCATCGGCACGCTTCTCTACGACAGGTACGGGTTCTCCGCGGTAGGCGTGTGTTACGCGTTGTGCGGAACCATCGCCGTCGTGGCCTTGTGGGTGGCACCCCGCGTCGGGCGACCGGCGGTGCGGGAGCGCCGGTCGGTGCGATCGGGCATCGCCAGCATGTGGGCCACCCTGCCGGTTCGGGCGACGCTGTTGTCCAGCTTCGTCGCCCTGTTCGTGCAAGGCATCAAGGCGTCGTTCCTTCCGCTGTACTTGGAGCGCGCCGGCCTCGACGTGCCTCTGATCGGCGTCCTCCTGTCCGTCAGCGGTATCGCGGCCCTGGTGGTGCGCCTGCCTCTGCCCCGCGTCGTCAGGCGGCTGGGGCCTGGGCGCGCGCTCGTGTTGAGCATGTGGCTCGCGGTCGTCCCGATGGGCCTGTTCCCCTTCACCCGCGGATTCGCGGTGTGGCTCGCGCTCGCGGTGTTCGTGGGGGTCGGCCTCGGGGCGAACCCGCCCATCACCGTGGAACTGATGGCTCGCCACACGGATGCCGCCGAACGTGGCGTGGCCATGGGGCTCCGGCTGACGGCCAACCGCCTCGCGCAGGTCATTCAACCCATCGCCTTCGGCGCACTGGTGTCCGCTGCCGGCTTCGCCACCGCGTTCACCGCGGCCACCGGGGCGCTGGCCGTGATCACCGGGTGGACGAGCTCACTTCGAGACGCGCTCGCACCCTCGGGTGACGACTGACGTGGTCGCTGCCAGGCCAGGGGCCGTCTTCACCAGCCACTTGCACGGTGGACCCCAGCAGGCAGCTGCGGCGCCCCTCTGGCTGAGGCGTCGCTATCCTCGCAATGGTCTGAGGGTTCGACAGATGAATGGTGATGGTCCGATGACGATCACGAAAGAGCCGCTCGAGTTGTCCTCGTTGGTCGTGGACGAGCCGTTCCGGTTCCGCGTCGACAGCCGTATCCAGCGGGATGACAACATCTTCCGGCTCGAGCTGGCCCGCATCTTCGGCCGGACGTGGCAGTTCGTGGCGCACGAATCCGAGGTGGCCGTGCCGGGCGACTATCGGACCACGGTGCTGGCCGGGCAGCCGGTCATCGTCAGCCGCGGAGAGGACGGTCGCATCCATGTCGTGCTCAACCGCTGCATGCACCGCGGCGCGGTCGTCTGCCGGTCCGAACGCGGCCATGGCAACCACTTCCGGTGCCCCTACCACAACTGGGTCTACCGAAACGACGGCGCGCTCGTCGGTATGGCGCAGCGCGCCGGCTACGGGCCGAACTTCGAGGCCGGTGAGCTCGACCTGGTCCGCGTGCCGCGTGTCGACACGTATCGGGGGCTGATCTTCGCGTGCCTGGATCCGGATGCGTCCGACCTCGAGGAGCGACTGGGGCCGACGGCCTGGTACATCGATCAGTGGGCCGACCGGTCGCCGCACGGCTCGGTCCGGGTCACGTCCGGCGTGCATCGCTATCGCTACCCGGGCAACTGGAAGTTCCAGGTCGAGAACGGCATCGACGGCTACCACGGCAACTACGTGCACGAGTCGTTCGTCACGTTGCTCGATCGCTCGGGTGAGCGCCGGCGGCAGGAGGTCGTCCGAGCCCGCAACGAGCAGGCCACGAACAACCATGCCCGCAGCCTGGCGAACGGCGACAGCATGCTCGAACGCGAGGAGGGCATGCTCGGCACGTTCGACTACGCCGCGAATCCGCGCTACCGGCGCCAGCTCGAGGAGGCGCACGGCGCCGATCGAGTCGCGGACATCCTCACGCAGCGCAACCTGTTCATCTTCCCGAACCTGTACCTGTTCGAGTCCCACATCCGGGTTATTCGGCCGCTGTCGGCCACGGACACGATCGTGGACGCTCTGCCCACGTGGCTCGACGGCATCGACGACGACATCAACACCGCGCGACTTCGTGAGCACGAGCGGTTCTTCGGCCCGTCCAGCTTCGGTGCAACAGACGACATCGAGATCTTCGTCCTCAACCAGACAGGCGTGCAGGCGACAGCTGCCCGATGGCTGGACTTCTCCCGGGGACTCGAGCGAGAACGCCGGCAGCCCGATGGCAGCATCGTGGGGCACTCGACCGACGAGGTGCCGCAACGCGCGCTGTATCGCACCTGGTTCCGGATGCTGCAGCAGGAGCGGGCGGATGGTTGAGCCGGCGGCCCCGACGCTCACGGTGGCGGAGGCCGCAGAGCTCCTCTACACCGAGGCGGCCCTACTGGACGACCGACACCTCGACGAATGGCTGGCGCTGTTCACCGAAGACGCCCGCTACTGGTTGCCGATGGCCGACGAGGACCCGTCGTGCGAGCCGTCGCTGGTGTACGACGATCGCGCACGCCTCGACGAGCGCGTCTTCCGGCTGCTGGACACGCCGGCGTACGCGCAGATGCCGCCGTCGCGCACCCAGCACGACGTCACCAACGTTCGCGTGCTGCAGCAGCATGGTCGGGACGCGGTCGTGGGCTGCAACCTCGTGGTGCACGAGGTCCGGGTGGGGGACCCCTCACAGATCGGTCTCGCGACTCCGCGCAGCCTCGCCGGGCGTAGCACCTACGGGTTGCGGTGGGCGCCGGACGAGGGTTGGCGCATCGCCGAGAAGACCGTGCGTCTGCTTGCCCGGGAACTGCCGCAGTTCAACCTGACCTTCATCATCTGACCACGAGGTGCACGTGCCAACGCCCTGGGACTCCCTTGCAGGTGGCGAGGACCTCCAGGCCCGGTCCCGCGACGGACAGGACTACCTCGTGATGCGCAACGAGTTCGCCACTGTCTGGCTCGCTCTCGACCGCACGCCCAACGGTGTGCGCCTCGTGGTCACGGACGCGGATGCGCGCACGAGCATCGCCCTGGACCCCCTGGAACTCGAGGCCATCTCTCGCATGCGCCACGAGGACTTCGACGTCCGCATCCTGGAGCGGGGCAGCGGGCCGGAGCCAACCGCATGAACGCTGCCGACGCGCGTCTGCCGCGGTCGGCCGTGGCTCGGTCGGACAATTATTCCTCTTTGGTCGAACCCTTGACGGGTGCCTGCGGAATCCCTTAAGGTCCGACCAAATGTGGGTGTTCCCCGAACGGTGCCGGGCGGTCATCAGGGCGGCCGGGAGGAGCTCGGAATGGCGTCTCGACGGCAGGATGTGATCCTGACCGCCTCGCTGCTGGTGGCGATCGGTGCGATGACGTTCATGGCCTTCGATTTCAACGAGCAGGCACGACGCATTCCGCTGGTCGTCGGGATCCCGACCACCGCCCTGCTGGCCGTGCAGCTGCTGCGCAGTCTGCTCGCCCTTAAGACAGGCAACCCGGCGCTGGCGGACACCGCGGAAGCGGTCGACGAGCAAGAGGACGGCCTGGGGGGCGGCCGTGATCGCTCCGGAGGCGACGCGTCGGAGGTCTCGGCCGACGAGGCCCGGGCGGGCACCGCCATCGAGGCGGCGAAGCCCTCCCGGCTGGAGACGTCAGCGGCTGCGTCCATGCCGATGAAGGCCTCGACGCTGAGTGCCTTCGGCTGGGTGCTGGCGCTGGGCGTGTCGTTCTACCTGCTGGGGATGCTGGCCACGGTGCCGGTGTTCTTCCTGGCGTTCATGCGCCTGTACGCCAGGGAACGGTGGTGGGTCATCGCTGTTGCGTCGGGTGTGACGCTGGCGGTCATCCACGTGTTCTTCGTGGTCCTGCTCGAGGTGCGGCTCTATCAGGGCCGCTTCGGCGAACTGCTGCCCTGGTGAGTTCGCTGCCCGCGCGCCGACGGAAGGTGCCCCCGTGCTGACCGACATGTTCAGCGGACTGGGTCTGCTCGGCGGCACCGCCCTCCTCTACATGCTGATCGGGATCGTGTTCTCGACCATCGCGGTCGTGACCCCCGGCCTCGGAGGCCTGTTCGCGATCGCCATCGTCCTCCCCTTCGCGTTCCAGCTCGAACCGCCGGTCGGCATCGCCCTCATCATGGGCGTGACGGTGGTCAGCGGCACGGGCAACACGATCACCTCCGTCCTCTACGGCATCCCCGGCTCCGCGTCCGGGGTGGCCACGACCTTCGACGGCTACCCGATGTCGCGGCGGGGCGAAGGCATCCGGGCCGTGGCTGCCGGGCTGACGGCGTCGGCGATCGGCGGTGTGTTCGGCGCGGTGGTCCTCGGGTTCGCGCTGCCGGTCCTACGGCCGTTGGTCCTGCTGTTCCGGTCGCCCGAGTTCCTCGCGCTGATCCTGCTGGCATTGGTGTTCATGGCGTTCGTCGGGCAGAGCGATCCCATGAAGGGGCTGATCTCGGGCGGCATCGGACTCATGCTGTCGTTCGTCGGCCTCGAGCAGAGCACCGCGGCGCAACGGTGGACGTTCGGGCAACTCTATCTCTGGGACGGCATCGCGCTGGTTCCCGTCGTGCTGGGTCTCTACGCGATCACGGAGATGATCGACCTCATACGTCAAGGCAGCGCCATCAACGAGTCCGGCCAGCAGGAGCACTGGTGGGTCCAGATGCGCCGCGGCATGGCCGACACCGTCCGGCATTGGAGGGCCACGTTGCAGAGCTCGTTCGCGGGCCTGTGGGTGGGCATGGCGCCTGGCCTGGGGGACGCGGCGGCACAGTTCGTCGGTTACGCGCAGGTGGCGAAGACCTCCAAGAATCCGAAGGCGTTCGGCACCGGCACCGTGGAGGGGGTCATCGCGGCCGACGCGGCCACGAACTCGAAGGAGGGTGGCGCGCTCATCCCGACCCTGGCATTCGGGATCCCTGGCAGCGCCTCGATGGCGATCGTGCTGGCAGCGTTCCTGGCGTTCGGTATCCAGCCGGGTCCGTCCATGCTCAGCGAGAACATCAGCATCGTGTGGATGATCATCTGGATCCTGGTCATCGGCAACCTCATCGGCACCGTGGTGACCCTCGCGATCACGCCGGGGATGGCCAAGCTCACCGAGTTGCGGACGTCCCTCATCGTGCCCCCCATCCTCATCGCGAGCATCTTCGGTGCCTTCAGTGCCAGCAACGCGATCGGCGACGTCGTGGTCATGATCGCCGTGGGGTTCCTGGGCTGGCTCCTCAAGCACAACGGCTATTCGCGCGCGATCTTGCTGATCGGCTTCGTGCTCGGCCAACTGCTCGAGCAGAACTATCTGCTGATGATGCGGGTCTATGGCGCCGGTGCGCTCACGCGCCCGATCGCCGTCGGCATCTATGCCCTGACCGCGTTGATCATCGTCGTCCCATTGTTGAAGTGGCTGTACCGGGTGGTGCGGGGGTAGCGCCCGATTCGCTCCGTTGACACCCCTCACCCGGCACCCTACGCTCGTTTTGGTCGGACCATAAAACCAACTGTCGCTCTTCCGAGGAGGCCGAGCCGTGGCCGTCGACGTGGCGCACGACGTCACCTTCCAGCGCCAGCAGATCGCGAGTCGGACCTACGGCTTCCGGATCGGTGGCTCGCGCATCCAGCAGGAGCGTTCGACGCTGCCCGCTGTGGATCCGACGACGGAACGCACCATCACGGACGTGCCGCTGGCGACGATGGACGACGTCGACGATGCCGTCGCAGCCGCGAACGAAGCGGGGCGTGCCTGGGGCCGGCTGCATTGGACGGAGCGTGCACGTGCGCTGCGGGCCTTCGCCGACGTCATCGAGGAACACGCGGAGGAACTCGGCCGACTCGACACGGTCGATGCCGGCCTGCCGATCTCGACCGCCGTCAAGGACGCGCACGACGCGGCCAAGGCCTGTCGCTACTTCGCGGGACTAGCGGGAGAGGTCGTTGGCCGTGCGTTCCCCTGGTCCCCGGGTGCGCCCTTCATGCACACGAACCGCGAGCCGTACGGCGTGGTCGGCAAGATCGTGCCGTTCAACCACCCGGTGAAGTTCGCCGCGGTGAAATCCGCACCGGCGCTCGTCACCGGCAACAGCGTGATCGTCAAGCCGAGCGAGTTCACCATGCTCTCGGCACTGCGCCTCGCTGAGCTGGCGGACGAGGTGCTGCCGCCCGGGGTCTTCACCGTGCTGCCGGGCGGTGCCGACGTCGGTGCCGCCCTGGTCGAGCATCCGGACGTGCCACGGCTCGCATTCACCGGTTCCGTGGCGACGGGCCAGCACGTCATGCGGGGCGCCGCGACCGAGATCAAGCACGTCACCGCCGAACTCGGCGGGAAGAACCCGCTGCTGGTCTTCCCCGACGTGGACATCCCGCAGGTCGCTCGCGCGGCGGTGAACTCACTCGACCTGTTCCGCTCACCGGGGCAGGCGTGCTGGTCCACGTCGCGGGTCTTCGTCCACGAGGCGATCCACGACCGTTTCCTGGACGAGGTGCTGCGGGTCGTCGCGACCATCCAGGTCGGCGACCCGCTCGACCAGGCGATGGACATCGGGCCCGTCGCCTACGAAGGGCATCGCGACCGCGTGGACGAACTGATCCGCTCGGGCATCGAGGAAGGAGCCCGGCCTCTGGCCGGCGGCATTCCCGATCGTGAGCGCACCGGCTTCTTCGTGGACCCGACCGTGTTCGCAGACGTCGAGCCCGGCATGCGGATCGCCCAGGAGGAGGTCTTCGGCCCGGTCATGTCGGTGCTGCGGTGGTCGGACGAGTCGTCGCTCTTGGCGGCCGCCAACGACGTGCCCTACGGCTTGACCGCGGCGATCTGGAGTGCCGACGTGGGACGCGCACAGGTGATCGCTCGTGAACTCCAGGCCGGCATCGTGTGGATCAACACCGCCTCGGCCCGTCCCGTGGGCATGCCCTTCGGCGGCTACAAGCGCAGCGGCGTCGGCAAGGAAGGCAACTTGGAGGACCTGTTCAGCTACACGCAGGAGAAGGCGGTCATCGTCGGGACGGACGCTCGGTCCTCGGAGGACCTCGATCCGGTGTGCTGAATCGTCGCGGCACCACGAAGGCGGCGCGACGCGGGAGTACCACCACCGATCGGTGTGGTGGAGGCGATAGAGGGAGAAGCCACATGAACGGCAAACGACTGCGAGGCGTGATCGCGGTCCTCTCTGCGGCAGCGCTGCTCCTCGCGGCGTGCGGCGGAGACGACGCGACCGAGACGGAACCGGGAGCGGAGACCGCGACCGACACGGACCCGGCCGAGGGTGACGAGGCGGGCGCCGAGGAGGACGCCGACGCCGGCGGCGAGATCCCCGAGGACAATCCGCTCGCCGGAGAGCAGATCACCCTGACGGTCGGCGTCGGACCCGGTGGCGGGTACGACGCCTACGTGCGGCTGATCGCCCCGTACCTCGAAGAGCAACTCGGGGCGACCGTGGTGATCAACAACGAGCCCGGCGCCGGAGGCCTCGTTGCCCTCAACAACCTGCTCGCGTCGCCGCCCGACGGTACGCAGGTCATGTTGATCAACGGCTCGGGCATCGCCGGCTCGGCACTCGCCGAGGCGGAAGGTGTCAACTTCGAGCTCGAGGACCTGACGTATCTCGCCCGTGTCTACGCCGGCCCGAAGCTGATCGGTTCCGGCCCGGACTCCGGGTACGAGACGCTCGAAGACCTCGAGAACGCCGACGACCCCTTCCTGTTCGGGGCGAGCGGACCCGGGGCTTCCACCTACGTCGAAGCACTCCTCGTCATGGAGATCCTCGGCTATCCGTACGAGATCGTGACCGGATACGACGGTTCGTCGGATGTCCTCGCCGCCATGCTCGTCGGCGAGGTCGACGGCATCATCGTCGACCTCGACACGCTCGGCCCCACGGTCGACGAGGGCGACGCCATCCCGATCCTGCTCACCGGCACCGAGGAGCGCTCCGACCAGGTGCCGGACACGCCCATCCTCCGGGAGCTCGACCTCGACAGTGAGCAACAGGAGCTCGTCGACGCCTTCGAGGCGCTGCTCGATCTGGGACGCAGCCTGGTCGCGCATCCGGACACGCCCGACGAGTTGGTGCAGACGCTACGGACGGCGTTCGACAACATCCTGACCGATCCCGACTTCGTCGAGGATGCCGAAAGCCAGGGACGTCCGATCGGGTACGTCGATGCGGCCGGCGTCGAGGACCTCGTCGACACCATCACACAAGCGCCCGAGCGCTTCCGCGAACTGGTCAGCCTGGGCTTCTGAGCTCGCTGCGCGGCATCGTCGGGTCCGACCTCCCGGGTCGGACCCGACGGCGCTGGACACCATCTGACCGACACCATCTGACCATGGAGGTCAGCCATGCTCGTCGCCGACGCACTGGTGCGCCAGCTCCAGGCCCTCGAGGTCGAGTACGTCTTCGGGCTACCTGGGAGTACGGAGGGCCCGCTCCTCGACGCGCTCGGCCGTGTCGACCAACCACGTTTCGTGCTCGGCCTGCACGAATCCATCGTCGTCGCGATGGCCGACGGGTACGCACGGGTTTCCGGTCGACCTGGTGTGGTGTCGCTGCACACGTCGGTCGGGACCGGCAATGCCGTCGGGCAGGTGATGAACAGCTGGGTCGATCGCTCGCCGATCGTTGCCATCATCGGTCACAAGGATGCGCGCATCGCCAACCGCGATGGTTTCTGCACCGTCGAGCACCTACCGGGATTGTTGCGCCCCTACACGAAGTGGAGCCGGTCCGTCGAGGACCCGCAGCTGGCCGTCGAGGACCTGACGCGTGCGTTCGCGCTGGCGCAGCGCATCCCGACGGGTCCGGTGGCGCTGGTCGTCACGGAGGACCGCGCCGCGGCCGACGTCGAGCAGGCGAAGGAAGCCACCATCGGTGCGACCCCGGCCGGCGCAGCGCCGTCATCAGCGGCGATCGAGGAACTGCGGCAGCGGCTGCGTGGCGCCAGCCGGCCCCTCTTCCTCGCCGGCGACGGCGTCGCGCGCACGGGCGCCCGGCAGCTCCTCGTCGAGGTCGCCGAGGAGTTCGGCGTGCCGGTCCTGCTCGAACCTCGCCGTTCCGCGGCACGCATCAACGTCCCGACCGATGCATCGGTGTGCTGCGGCGAGTACCAGCCGGATCACCCGGCTGTTCGCGACGCCGACCTGGTGGTGGCATTCGGCGCCCGCGTCTTCGTGGAGTTCGAGCCGGCGACGGGGTCCGAGCTTCCCGAGGGCGCCGCACTCGTGCACGTGCACGACGACCCGAGCGAGCTGAACAAGCGCTACCCAGCGGATCAGGCAATCGTGGCGAGCAGCGCGGAGACGCTACGGGCGCTACGGGGGACGGCGGACCCGATGGCAGCCGAGGAAGGTCGAGGCCGGATGCGCGAACTCGTGCATGCGTATCGGACCGCGCGTCAGGAACGACGTGATGCGGCCGTCGACGACGACTCGTCGCTCAGCGTCGACCTGGTTGCGCAGACCCTGGACGAACGGCTCGCCGATGACACGATCGTGATCGACGAGGGTGTCCGCTCCTCACGTGTGCTTCTGCGGCATCTGCAGATAGGCGCCGATCGTGAATACCACCGCAACACCGGTGGCGCGATCGGCTGGGGTTTGCCGGCGGCAATCGGAGCGAGGTTGGCGGCGCCGGAGCGTCCCGTGGTGCTGTTCGTCGGCGACGGCAGCGCGCTGATGTCGATCCAGGCCCTGTGGACTGCGGCCCGCTACGAGCTCGACGTGACCGTCTTCGTCTCGAACAACCGTGGATACCAGGCGGTGCAGGCCGCCGTCGAGAAACATCGCGCAGGTCGGCTGGACGGACCGGCGGTGGGGGCGGGGATCGACGGGCCCGCCCCGGACTTCGTCCCGCTGGCCGCCGGTTTCGGCGTGCCGGCGCGAGCGGTCGACACCGTCGGCCAGCTCCGTGAGGCGATGGACTGGGCCAGAGACGAGACGGGGCCGACACTCATCGAACTGCGACTGGAGGCGGGCGAACACGTCGGAACCGGCGCCGTCGGAGGCTGACCACCCTCCGGCGCGTCGCTCAGGCCGGCGTCGTCTGCTCGCTCCGCAGCAGCTGGTCACGGACACGTTCGGGCGTGAACGGCAGCGATCGCAGACGGACACCGCAGGCGTCCGCTATCGCATTGGCGATCGCCGGGGCGACGAGTGGCGTGGTGGCCTCACCTGCTCCGAGCGGCCGGCTGCCGGGACGGTCGAGCAGTACGACGCGCATGCCGGGCACCTGCGAGGCGCGTGCCACCCGATAGCTCGCCCAGTCGGTCGTCACGACGCCGGTCCGATCGACGCGCAACTCCTCGCCGAAGGTGCGGCTCAGGCCGTGCACCACGCCACCCTCCAGTTGCTGCCTGAGCCCGTCTGCATCGACGACGGCACCGGCGTCGACCGCGACCGTCAGGTGCAGGGGCGCGAGCAGGCTGGCCTCGAGATCCACCGCCACACGGGCGACCACGGCCGCATACGCCTTGTCGCCCGCATAGCGTGCCAGCGCCACACCTCGGCCGATCGGCATCGCGCCCGACGACGGCACGGAGGTGTCGTCGACCCGCAGTGCCTCGTCCAGCACCCGTCGGGCGCGGTCGTTCTGAAGGTGGCGACGCCGCAATTCGACCGGGTCGAGCTGCAGCCCGGCGGCGATCTCGTCCATCATGGATTCGATGGCGAAGACGTGCAGGACGGCTCCCAGCGATCGCAGCGAACTCGTCCGCAGCGGTCCGTCGACGTGACGTGCCCGCGCGTGGACGGCGTCGAATGCGTAGATCGGATCGAGGTTGCGCCCTCCACCGCCACTGGCGCCGAGCTCCGGACGTCCGACGTCCCCGGCACGTAGCCAGGCGGGGATCAGGCGGTCGCCCTGCCCTCGGGGCCGGGCGCCGTGGGCGTCGGTCAACGCGTCGTGCCGCCAACCGGCCACCTTGCCGTCCGCAGTGACCCACGCGTCGACGTCGGCCCGCATCGCCGAGCCATACGGCTCGACGACGAACTCCTGCCACGGCTCGAACGCGAAGCGGACGTGTTGCCCGGGCACGATGTCGGCGGCCAGCATCGCGAATGCCGCGGCATCGTCAGCTGCGTTGTGGCCATAGCAGCCGGGCCCCGGCACTTGGTGGACCGTGATCTGGTTCTGGGCCCGGCCACTGATCGCGGCGAGTTCGGCACGGAGCGGGAAGATTCCTTGCGTCTGTGACCAGACCTGGAGGCCGTCATCTTCACTGAGGGCGACAGCGGCGGACGGCGCGATGGGAGCGTGCGCCTGATAGGGCTTGTCGTAGACGGCGCGGAAGTGACGGAGTTCCTCGTGATCCGCCGGGAGCGTGTCGTCGCGTGCGGTCCACGCGGTCCCGTCGTCGTCACCCAACAGCCGGTGGTCGGCCGGGCCGGGTCGCAGCGTCGGGCCGGACCAGCGCGCGCCCGCCGCGATCGTGTCGGCACCGCGCCGGGCCGTCTCCTCGTCCTGTGCGACCACCAGCACGAGGCTGCCGTCGACGGCGACGGCACATACTTGCGACCACGACCGGACGGCCTTCGTGGCGGCAGACTCCAGGCGAGCCTGAGGATGTGGCGGAATGACGGCCCGCGCGTGCAGGAGCCCCGGGGGCTGCAAGTCGTGCACGTATCCGGTCTCGCCACGAAGCTTCTGCCGGAACTCGTGGTGGCCTTCCTGTCGAACCGCGGAGGCGAACTGCCAGCTTGGCGACACGTCCGTGCGGATCCGACCGACGACGGGATCACCGTCGACGAGTTCGGCGATCGAGAGGTGCGCGGTGCCGCCGACGAGCACGGCGTCGTGACGTATCGACCACTCGTCGGCGCCGGGGGCCCGGGCGCGGGCCCGTTCGATCAGGATCTGTCTCGCCGTGGCAGCGGCGAGCGCGACGGCCAGTCCACTTTGCTGCATGGAACGACTGCCCGAGGTGAACCCTTCGTTTGGGCTCGTCGCGGTCGTGGGGGTGTCGACCCAGACACGCGCGGCCTCGACGCCCAGCGTCGCGGCCGCGACCCGGCGCAGCGCGGTGTGCACCGCCTGCCCGATGTCGGAGCGCCCGCTCAGCAGCTGCACCGTCCCGTCGGCGTGGAACCGAAGCCAGTGCTCGACGCGGGGTGCGGCGGTGAGCTCTGGCGGCAGTTGCGCCGGTCGGGCGTCGACGGCGTCATCGTCGATCCTGATGAGCTCGCAGGCACTGATGTCGTCGCTCGGTTCGACGGCGCGTGCCCGGCTGGTCGTTGCTGCGGCAGGCACGGCGGCGATGCCCAGTACGCGGCGCGCTGCCTGGAGTAGCCGGGGATACGCGCCGCAGCGGCACAGGTGCTCGTCGAACGTCGCGCGCAGATCGGCGTCCGTGACCGGGTGTGGTGTCGCGGCCAGGCCGACCGTCGCTGCCACGAAACCTGGGACGCAGTAGCCGCACTGACCTGCGTCGATCGAGGAGAAAGCGTCCCGCGCGAGCTGCCATGCGGCCGTGTCCGCCTGGGGCGTGGTGACCTCGCGTCGCGCCACCGTGGCCAGCGTCCGGTCGCAGCTGGTCGCTCGCTCGCCGTCGACGAGGACCGCGCACGTCCCGCACTGGCCGGCTCCGCATCCGGCCCGGACCGCCCGCGGGCCACGCAGCTCCCGCAGCACGTCGATCAGGCGCCGATCGCCGCCGCCGCTACGCACCGCCCGCCCGTCGAGCCGGAACTCGACGACGGCGTCGGGCGGTGGCGTGTCGTCACTGGCAGCCACGTGTACCCCTACTTCGCCGTCAAGATCAGGTGTCGAAGCTCGGAAGGATGGTGGTGTCCCCGTCGATCCGTTCGAGGAGACGCCGTAGGTGGAGGGCGAGGATCTCCTGCGCTTCCCGTTCGTCGCGGCGGCGAAGCGCGTCGATCAGTTGCCGATGCTCCGCGATGCCCTGCTCGGCCATGTGGGGGGCCTTGGCGGCCGCCCGGATCATGGATCGCAGCACCGGTTCGTGGAGGGCGTCGATGATGATCGCCGTGGCGGGGCTGTGACTGGCACGCGCGAGCGCAACGTGGAACGCCACGGAGTGGTGGAAGTCGTGTTCCCCCTCGCGCAAAGCGACCTCGGCACGGTCGGTGAGGGCCTCGAGCTCGCGGAGGTCGGCTTCCTGGGCGCGGCGGCAGGCGAGCGGGATGGCGCCGAGTTCCAGGACGGCTCGCGCCTCGGTCACCTGTGCGGGGCTGAGATCGTCCAGCGCCAACATGTGCGTGATCCGCTCGGCGATCAGGCCCGGTGGCGGCTTGGTGACGAACGTGCCGCCTTTGGCGCCCACTCTGACGGTGACGAGGCCTTCGGCCTGCAGGGTGCGCAGCGCATCTCTGACCGACCCGCGGCTGACCCCGAAGGCTTCGGCGAGTTGCCGTTCCGGGGGGAACTGGTCGCCGGTCGCGACCGTCCGCGACAGGATCACACGGCGTAATCGCCTCGTGATCTCGGAGGCTGGCGACGTGCTGTCGATCGTCTGCACGTCGAGCTGGTCGAGCTCGAGCCGGCTCATGCAGTCACGCTTCCTCCTTGCGCTCCATCGCGCCGCGGAGGCAAAGGTATGATGGTTGGTTCATCCTAGCTGGTCCCGGCAGGTGCCGCGGCGGAGCGGTGGGCAGAACGCGCCGCCTAGTCGCGGATGTCCTGCAGGAACCACTCGCGAGGGAGTTGTCGGCCCAGGCCACGCTCGCGAGCCTTCCGGTACACCACCTGCCCGACGCTGGAGAACTGCAGGCCCTGGTTGCCGACATTGCGGTAGAAGGTGACCTGCTCCGGGCTGGTACGTCCCGGGACTTCGCCCGCGAGCAGCGCGGACAGATCGGGTTTGTCACCGCCGCGCCCGCGATCGGTGAAGCGTGGGTCGTCACCACCAAACCCGGGATTCGGGTTGGGCGGGGGGATGCGCTGCAACTGCTCGCTGGTGCCCCCGAGGTAGGCAGCGGGCGACATGCCGCGCTCGGCTTGGAACCGCTCCGTCTGCGGCATTTGGACGCCGGCCGTGCCCTGGCGGATCACGACGTCGAAGCGGCTCATCGCGGCCTCGGGGAGCTCACGGCGCCCAAGGTTCGTGACATGCATCCCGGGCTCGATCCATGCCGCGTCATAGACAGGCTGCATGGAATCGGTGCACGACGCGAGGATGTCGACCCCCGCGACGGCCTCACGGGCCGAGTCGACCGCGGTCACCTCGATGTCGAGGCGCTCGGACATCTCTCGCGCGTAGGTCTCGCGATTTGCCACGGTGGGGCTGTACACCTTGCATCGCTCGATCGGCCGGACGCAGGCGAACGCCTCGAGGTAGGTCCGGGCCATGCCCCCGGAGCCGAGCATGCCGACGGCCGTGGCGTCCTCGCGGGCGAGTAGTTTGACGCCGATCGCCGCACCGCCGCCGACCCGCATGTGCTGGAGCACGCCGTCATTGATCAGTGCCAGCGGCTCGGCGTTGACGGTGGAGATGAGCAGGATCAACCCGCAGTAGGTCCCCGGCTCGACGGCGTACTTCTCCTCGGTCCAATTGCCCGCGTCGTCGGTCGGCCACTCGACGACATCGGACTTCATGCGGATGGCGAAGTAGCCGTCATTGGCACCCTCCATCGAGCCCCAACGGAAGTAGCCCGTCGGTGGACCGGGAGCGTAGAGATCGATGCGCGGACGATGGATGGACTCGCCGCTCCGCAGCCCGTCGAAAGCGCGCTCCTGAGCGGCGATGCAGTCCTCCATGGTGAGGACCTGGCCGACGGTCTCGTTGTCGATCAGCAGCATGCGTTCCCTACTCGTTCGACACGTGCAGCGGGAGGAACAGGTCCTCAGGTGCCGGGGCGGACTCCAGGAAGCGTTGGTCGACGAGGAAGTCGAGGAACGCCTCGATGGCCGCGCGATTCGCTTCCAGGCCGTAGGGCCACGGGTCGCCGTGGAACAGGATGTCGACCTCTTCGAGATCGGCGTGCAACCACGGAAGCGTGTAACGACTCGAGCCCGAGAAGCGCATCTGTTCGAGACACCAGGACTTGGATGCCTGGAACGCCTTGAACAGCGACTCGGCGATCCACGGATGGCGCTCCACGAGGGGCTCGCGCAAGACCAGCGTGTGCATCATGGGGAAGATGCCGGTACGTGCGTAGTAGTCCCGCTCGGCCTCCCGGTAGTCCGGGAAGAGTCGATCGACCACGTGGCTCGACCGGTAACTGTCGGGCATACGTGCGCCGAGGTAGGCGTCGATCTCGCCGTCGCGCAGCAGGTCGGAGAGGCACACGTCATTGCCGACGAATTCGATGTCGAGGGGTCCGCTCGGACGCAGGTCAAGCACGTCGGGGTCGCGGGGGGCGTTGACGCCGCCCTCTTTCCAGGCGATCGACGCGAGGTCGACACCGTATTCGGAGGCGAGGATGCCCCGGATCCACACACCGGCGGTCTGGTGGTACTCCTGCACCCCGACGCGCCGGCCCTCGAGATCCTTGGGGTTCGCGATGCCACGATCGGAGCGGACGAACACGTAGCCGTGTCGGAACATTCGCGAGGGGAACACGGGCAGTGCGACGAAGGGGAACCCGCCCCGGGACCGCAGTTGCGTGTAGAGCGACAGTGACATCTCGGACGCGTCGAACGAGTGCTTCTTGATCATCCGTGCGAACAGTTCCGGTGGTGACTGCACCGGCACGTACGTGACGTCGATGCCCTCCGGTTGCACGATCCCGCGCTGCAACGCCTCCATACGGTCGTAGGGGCCGCAGGCGATCGTCACGGGCAAGGTGCGCATCGGCTTCCTTCCAGAGGCGGGCAAATGGTACTACCAATGCGCCATCTTGTCACCCTTCCTTGAGCGCGGCGCGGACCACCAACACCGGGCAGTCGGCACGCAGCAGCAGGTGTTGCACCGTGCTGCCGAGCACCAGCTTGCCGACGGGGGAGCGGTGACGGCTCCCCACGACGAGCAGATCGGCATCCAGATCCCGTAGGACCGACAGCAGGACCCGCCCGTGCTCGTGGGGTTCGAGCAGTACCTCGGCTCGCCCCTCGACACCGTCCTGCGCCAGCCGCTCGCGCAGGTTCTCCATCAACCGGCGGTAGTGGGCGATGACCTCGGGCCGCTCGTTGCGTACGCCGACCCGGGCGACGTGGAGGACGTGCAGGGTGGCCTGTCGTAGTTTCGATTCGGCGATGCCGGCGTCCACGGCGGCGTGGCCGTGCGGCGTGTCGTTGAAGGCGACGACGATGTTCATCCGGGCTCCTGTCGATCTCAGGTGGCGACGCGATAGGTTCGTAGCCGTCGGCCCCACAAGCCGTAGCCCCCGACAGCCAGCAGTGGGAGGATGCCACCCAGGGCCAGGGCATTGGCCGGCCCCAGCAGGGCCGAGACCCACCCGACGTTCGCGTCACCGATGGCGGGACCGCCGCGGACGGCGACCTGGTAGAGGGAGGTCACCCGACCGCGGAGGTGGTCCGGCGTCTCGAGTTGCACCGCTGAGTGGCGTACGACGCTGGCGACCGCATCGGTCGCGCCAAGGCAGACGGCGGCTGCCACGGCTAGCGCGAACGCCGGCGCCAACGCGAGCCCCATGACCGAGCTGCCGTATGCGGCCGTGGCCGCGAGCACCAGCGACCCGCTGAGTGCGCGGTTTCCCCAGCGCACCATGATGGCTGTGCCGACGAGGGCTCCGGCGGACGGTGCGGCCGCGAGCAGGCCGTAGGCGACCTCGCCGACGCGCAGCACCTCGACGGCGAGGGCGGGCAGCACGGCACGCCAGCCGGCGAGCAATGTCGTTGCGAGGTCGAGGCTCAGAAATTGGAGGATGACCGGACGGCCCCGGATGAATCTGGCGCCTTCCGCCATCCTCCGCCAGACGCGGATGGGCTCGCCGTCGGCACGGTGGGCGGGGATGCGCAGCATCGGCAGGATCAGCACCAACGCCAGGTAGGTGGCGGCGTCAAGGAGATACATCAGCCCGGGGCCGCCGATGGCGATGAGGGCGCCGCCGAGTGCCGGCCCCAGCAGGACGGCGAGCTCGCGCGTCGGGTTGACGATCGCGAACGCCTGTGCCAGCTGCTCGCGGGGGACCAGTGCGGGGATCAGTGCGGTCCTCGTCGGACTGTCGAAGGTTGAAGCAGCCGTGTTCACGAGGACGGTGATGTAGATGTGCCATGCCTCCACCGCCCCGGCAACCGACAGCAACCCCAGCGTGAGGCTCGCGACCAGAGACAGGAACTGGGTCCCCTGCAGCAGGCGCCGGCGGTCGACCCGGTCCGCGATCACGCCTCCGAGGGGTGAGAGCGTGACGAGCGCGAGCCCCTGGACGACTCCGACCACGCTCACGAGCGCGGTCGAGCGGGTCAGGTCGTAGACGTGGTAGAGGTTGACGACGAACGTGCCGCGCACGCCGATCTCGGACAGCATGACGCCGCACCAGTACAGGCTGAAGTCGCGATTGCGGAACAACGACGACAGGTTCGACGGCACCGTCAGAGGCCTCCCGGCGGCCGGAGGATGGGGAGCAAAGGTTAGTCCATTTTGGACCCGCGGCACAGGGCGTGAGTGGCGCTGCCGTGATGGCAGGCACACAATTGTCGATTGCCGAACCGCCATCCCCGGTTCGCGCGTGTCTCGGTCCGCGTTCATCCAGTACGTGAAGGCGAGCGGTTCTTTGCCGCGTGGCTGCCGTTGACGAACGGCATGCGCCGCGGCGAGGTCGCCGGGCTGTCCTGGGATGCCCTCGACCCTGGATGGCAAGCGCCTCACGGTGCACTGGCAACTCGGGCTCGTCGACAACCGACCGACCCCAAAGCGCGACTCGAAGTCGCGTGCCGTTCGGCACGATGGCGCTCTATTTCGCGAAGTCGAGGCCGTCGAGCCCGGAGCGCAACAACGGCAGAAGCGTGCGATCGCCGCCGAGCTCTGGCAGCCATCCGGACCGATCACCTCGGCACGGCGCGTTCCATCACCTGGGAGGACGGGCGCCTCATCAACCTGAGCGGTTCACGACCTGGCTGCAGCGCCGCTCTTCGACTCCGGGCTGCCCGCGATCAGGCTCCACAACGTCCGCGAACTCCGACGCCTCTGCAGGACTGGAGAAGGCGATCAACCGGCGGTCGACGAGGCGACCACGCTCGCGCGCGCCATCCTGGGCGTTAACGACCTTCTGGGGCGCTCGCCGAGCTTCTGAGTCCGCCGACGGCGGGTCCGCGCACTCGGTAGGGAACCCGCTGTCCTGCTCTTCACCAGCTCTCGTGTCCACCGCGGTCCGCGAGCGGCCGTCACGGTGCGGTCCTCGCAGCCATGTTCGCGCTTCTCCGCAGGTCAGATGAGGTGCGAGCGGGGGGACTCGAACCCCCACAGCCTGTTGGGCCACTGGGACCTAAACCCAGCGCGTCTGCCAGTTCCGCCACGCTCGCGCGGGCGGCAGGGTAGGCCGTCGGCCGCCCCGCGTGACAGCCGGGAGGCAGAGGCCCACGCCGAGGCGGGAGTTCAGCGCGAGGCGACGAAGAAGAACACGGCGGCGACCACCGCGGCGATCAGCAGGCCCACGACACCGCCGAGATAGATGCCGACGACCGTCAGGCCGATGACCACGCCCCACACCCAGCCGCGGCGGGCGAAGACGGGGTCGTTGGCGCGCTCGGCGCCGGGGCGCTGCGGTTCGGGGTCGGACTGGCTCACGGACGTCTCCTGCGACGGCTCGGATGCACAGTAGGGACGCCGGTGGCGGCAAACCCCGTCGTGCGTCAACGACGGACGCCCGACCTCGCCGAGTCGGACCGGACGAGGCCCCGCAGTCCGTCCTTGGCGCGTCGAGTTGGTCGCCCGTACAGTCCGGGCGCAGAAGTCGTCGGCCCCCGTCGTCGGCGACGCCGAGGGGCTGGCACGCGCTCGACCGGGAGCGACGGCATGGAGCAGTGTGTGGCGTGCGACCGCCTCGGAGCACCCGTGTGTTCCCTGGCGTGTGTGCGCCGCGCCCGGGCGGAGTTGCGCAGCAACCTGCGAGAGCTGCGCCGCATGGCCGTCGACGCCGCCCACAGCGACCGCCGCCAGGACCTGCAGGAGCGCAACGGCCGGCTGACGTCGGCACTCATCGCCTGGCGCCCGGCGCGGCCGTCGAACGATGCCTGCTCTGCCAACGGCTCCCGCCACGACCGGTCCGACTGACGGCGACCGGACGCGCCCGGTCCAGTGGCCGCCTGCTCGTCAGTCGTCCCCGCCGTCGCGACGAAATGGCGGGCCGGGCCGAGGCGCCTGCTCCTCGAGACCGCGACCGTGCTCGCCGGGGACGAGCAGGCGCCCGACGTAGATGACCTGCGCGGTGAGGGCGACGAAGCCGGCTGTCGCGAGGTAGAAGCCGGTCGGCAGCGGCAGCGCCGTCGGGATGACCGCGCCGACGACCCACGCCAGCGCGAACAGCGTCTCCGAGCGCGTGAACGCCATCCCGCGTCGCTCGGCGTCGACGCTGGCTTGCAACAGGCCGTCGAAGGCCAGCTTGGCGGTGCCCCAGGCGAAGCCGGCCGCCAACGCCAGCAGCGCGCCGGTCGCCAGTCCGAACGCCTGTCCGGCCAGGAACGCCGCCGCCGCCTCGACGGCCAGCGCCGCGACCACCATGGGCTCCTCGCGCAGCCGCGCCTCGAGATACGGCGCGGCCAGGGACGCCAGCGCGAACCCGGCCCCGCCGGCGGCCAGCAAGGCCCCGAAGTCCAGCAGGGCGCCCTCCACCTGGTGGAACGCGAAGGCCAGGAGCAGCAGCAGGAAGCCGTTGAGGGCCCGCACCACGGCGGTCGAGATCTGCGCAGCCCGAACGGACGGCGGCAGGTGCACACGCAGCATGCCCTTGACCGACGGACCCGGGTGCCGTGCCGGCTCGACGACGTCGTCCTCCGGGTCCGGCAGTCGCCGCGCCAGCCAGGCAGCGGACAGCGCCGCCAGGCTCGCGAGGTACAGCGGCGCCGAGGCACCCCCGAGCCACAGCGCCAGCACACCCAGGGCGCCGGCCACGAGGCCGGCGAGTGTCCCGATCCACGCCAGCCGCCCGTTCGCGGCCACCAGCGCGTGCCGCGAGTCCAGCGCGATCGGTAGCAGCGCATGGCGGGTGATCGCATGCACCCGGGACAGCAGCAGCAGTCCGAAGGCGGCCGGGAACAGCCACCAGGCATCCGGGTTCACCGCCACCAGCAGAGCGAGGGCCGCGCGACCCCCGGCGGCGGCCACCATCGCGCTGCGAACGGCCAGCGGGGAGCGGTACAACACCCGTCCGAGCACCGGTCCGATGACCGCGAACGGTGCGACCGTCAGCAGCAGGTACAGGGCGACGTTCGCGCGGGCCTCGGCCGAGGGCACCCCGAAGAAGAGCGTGCCCGCCAGGCCGACGGCGATCAGGGTGTCGTGCATGGTGCTGGCCACCTGTACGAACGCGAGATCGCGAAAGCCCCTCCCGCCGGTCTCGAACAGGCGGCGCACCCGCTCGCCGACCCACTGTGCCCCCAGCCGGCCGGCACGCCCCGAACCGGTGTCGTCGGGGTCGTTGCTCCAGGTCGCCACGACCGGGACGCTAGCGGCCCGGCGCGACGCAGGCGCGGCATCGACGCGAACACCCGAACGTCGCACCGGCGACGATCACCCGGCCCGGGTGACGCGCACGCGACGATTCGGGTGCATCGTGCGAGCGTGCGGGGTCGTGCTACGAGGGAGCGCCACGCGGGAGGCGCTGCGCGAACCCGCCGGAGGGCGGAAGGTCATGCAACCGGTCACTCGTCTTCGTGTGCCCGAGGTCGTCGTCTTCGACCGCACCTGGATCCTGCTCGCGGCCCTGCTGTTCGTCATCTCGGGCTCGACGAACGTCGTCGCCGGGCTCGGGATGCTGTTGGGCGGCAGGCTGTCCTCGGTGCTCACGCCGTTCGTCGACCCACCGGTCTGGGGTTGGACGCTGGTGGCCCTCGGTGGGCTGCAGGCGCTGAGCTGCCTCGGGCTGTTCGCCCACCGGGCCTGGGCGGGGTCACTCGGCATCGGCACGGCCGGGACGACCGTGTTCGTCCAGGCCATGCTGCTGCCGCTGGCGCCGGCGGTGGCGGGCCCGCTGATCGGCGTCAACGTGCTGGGGATCTCGTCGGTCGTGGGACGCGGACCGAGCAGCACCTGAAGGCGGCGGCGACCGGTTCTGTGTCAGGCGAACCGTCGGCGTGCCCATGCCAGGGCGCCCGGCGCCATGCCCTTGAACTTCGGGACCTCGTGCAGCTCGGCGACCAGCAACGGGGTGCCCGGCGGTAGCGCGTCCTTCAGGCCGTGGTAGACGGTCGATCGCGACTGCTCGCTGTCGACGAACAGCAGGCCGGGGCGCAGTTCCCGCAGCTCGCGCCACGGGCCCGCCGTGCCGGTCGGCAGCGCGTGTCCGTCGAGGTCGGCCAGGTACAGCACGGGTCCTCCTCGGCGTCGCGTGGGCGGCACCCTAGGTGTGCCGGGCCCGCCGGGGGTGGGGGCGATACGGTGCCGCCGCCGGTGTCCCGAGGAGCGGCCGTGGACGACGTGGCGGTGGAACCGAACCCGACCGTCGTCTTCGTGCTCGGCGGCGGCGGCGTCCACGGTGCCGTCCAGGTCGGCATGCTGCAGGCGCTGCAGGAGCACGACATCCGCCCCGACCTCATCCTCGGCACGTCGGTGGGTGCCATGAACGGCGCCATGCTGGCCGCGCGACCCGACGACACGGTCCAGCGGCTGCGTGCGCTGTGGACCAACCTCGCCGACTACAGCCCGTTCGAGGCGTCGCTGCTCGAGCGCGCCAGCACGCTGACCAGGTCCCGGACCCATCTGCACGGCAACCACCGGCTGCGGCGGCTGTTGCTGTCGTACCTCCCCGCGCGGACGTTCGGCGAGCTGGTGGTTCCCTTCCAGTGCGTTGCCGCCAGCATCGAACGGGCCGGCGCCCGCTGGTTCGCCGACGGGCCACTGATCGACGCGCTCCTCGCCTCGACCGCCGTCCCCGGCCTGCTGCCACCGGTGGCGCTCGGCGGCGAGCACTACCTCGACGGCGGTCTGGTCGACAGCATCCCGGTCGGCCGCGCGCTGGAGCTCGGCGCCACCTGCATCTACGTCCTCCAGGTCGGCCGGGTGGAGCAGCCGTTGCGCGTCCCGACCAAGCCGTGGGAGGTCGGGTTGATCGCCTTCGAGATCGCGCGTCGACACCGGTTCGTGGAGGCGATGGGACGCGTTCCCGAGGGCGTCGAGGTGCACGTACTGCCCACCGGGCTGTCCGACGCCATGGACTTCACCGATCCGGCACAGTTCCGCTACCGCGACACGACGAAGGCGGCCGAACGCATGGAGACCGCGCACCTCGCGTCGTCCGCCTACCTCACCGAACGGCAGCGGCCGGCGAGGAGGGCTGGGCGCGACGGGGGCGCGGCACGCGCCGAGGAGGGCTGACATGCTGCCGCCGCGCTGGGCGCGCCGGCTCGTGCTGGCACCGGCCGTACCGCTGCTGACCCTCCTCGTGCTGACCACGCTGCCGCTGACCCTGCTGGTCGCGGCGTTCGCGTCGCCGGTCCTGCCGGGGCGCCTGCGCCCGCTGCGCATCCTGCTGTTCGCGCTGGTGTTCCTGCTGGCCGAGTCCGTTGCGCTGGTGGCCATGGGCGCGTTGTGGTTGGCCAGCGGGTTCGGGCGGCGGATCGGCGAGGACCGTTGGCAGGCCGCGCACTACGCGGTCATGCGGCACTATCTCGCCGTCCTGGTCCACACGGCGCAGCGGACCTTCAAGCTGGACTTCGCGGTCGACGACGAAGCGGCGATGCCCGGCGCCGACACCTTTGACGCACCCGCGCCGGTCGTGGTGCTCAGCCGGCACGCCGGTCCGGGAGACTCGTTCCTGCTGGTGCACGGTCTGCTGCAGCGCGGCCTGCGGCCGCGGATCGTGCTGCGCGCGGACCTGCAGTGGGCACCGGCCCTGGACGTCGGTCTCAACCGCATCCCGACCCACTTCGTGGCGCGTGGCGCCCCCCGCGGCACCGGCACGGCGGCCGTCGCGGTGCTGGCGGCCGGCCTGCGCTCCGGCGACGCCCTGGTGCTCTTCCCGGAGGGGCGCAACTTCACCCCCGCCCGACGGCTGCACTCCATCGCGCGGCTGGAGGAGCTCGACCGTCACGACGAGGCCGAGCAGGCCCGCCAGATGCGCCACGTGCTGACGCCGCGGCCGGGCGGCGCCCTGGCGGCCCTGACGGCGGCACCGGCAGCCGACGTCGTCTTCGTGGCGCACACCGGGCTCGAGGACCTCTCCAGCGTCGTCGACCTGTGGCGTGGCCTGCCGATGGACTCGCAGATCGAGATCGAGGCGTGGCGCGTCCCGGCTGCAGAGGTGCCCACCGACCGCGCCGAGGCGGAGGAGTGGCTACTGACCTGGTGGCGACGGATCGACGGCTGGATCCTCGCGCGTCACGGTCCCGCCGCCATCCCCGACGCGGTCGTCACCGCCGTCGGCGGGGTCGAGCCGGGCGCCGACGCCCCGCAGGCGCCGGAGCGGGACGGCCTGCCGTCGGAGGAACCGTCCGGGCCGTGATCGGTCAGGGTGCCGCTCCGCGGGCGTGCTGGCGCTGCAGCCATCGCCCGACGTCGGCCTGGCGGATCACCCCGACCACGCGCCCACCGTCGGCGACCGTCACGGTCCCGTCCCGCTCCGACAGCAGGCCGTCGAGCATGCGGCCGACGTCGCTGTGCACGTCCACGGGCGGGTGCCGCGAGAACGGATCCATCACGTCGGCCACGGGCGTCGCCGAACGGTGTTCCGGGCGCACGGCGGTCAATCGGCGCAGCGTGACCACGCCGACGCTGTCGCCCGCCGCCGGTTCCTCCACCACGGCCGTGTCGCGCCGCCGCCAGAGGCTGGGATCCGCGATCGCCGAGGCCACGTCCACGTCGCCGCGGACACGGGGCGGGTCGGGCTCCATCAGCGCTGCCGCCGGCACGCCCCGCAGCCGTCTCCGCCACCGGCTGGTGGCGCCCTCCCGGCGAGCCGCGTCGGCCAGGAACCAGCCGATGGCCACCGACCACAGCCCGCCGAGGTCGCCGGTCGTCACCAGGGACGCGAGCCCGAGCGCGATCAACACGTAGCCGAGCAGCACGCCGGCGCGGCTGGCCACACGGGTGGCGAGCACGGGGTTGCCGGTGCGCGCCCACACCAGCGAACGCAGTACCCGCCCGCCGTCGAGCGGCAGGCCGGGCAGCAGGTTGAACGCGGCCAGGAACAGGTTGATGGTGCCGAGCCACGCCAGCAGCCACACCGGCGCGCCACGGTCCGGCCCGCCCAGCCAGCTCGCGAGCAGCAGCAGCCCGGCGCCGACCAACCCGCTGGTCAGCGGTCCGACCACGCTCACCAACAGCTCGTCGCCCGGCCGCCGGTCCGCGACCTTGGCATGCGTGGCGCCGCCGAACACGAACAGTGTGATGCCGGTCACCTGGTAGCCGCGCCGGCGCCCGACGAGCGCGTGCGCCAGCTCGTGCACGAGGACGGAGCCGAAGAACACGATGGCACCCGCAAGGGCGAGCAGGAGTCCGGACGCCGGTTCGGTGCCTGGGAAGGCGGCGACGATGCGTGCGTCGAAACTGGAGACGATCAGGAACAGGATCAGGATCCAGGACGGGTCGATCCGCACGTCGACACCGGCGAGGCGCGCCACCCGCCAAGTGCTGCGTGCCATCGCGACCTCCGGCGTGAAGGTGCAGGCGTGCCCCGCTCCGCGGAGCAGGGCCGCCGAACGGCTCGTGCGCTAGACCGCGAGAATGCGTGACTTCTGCGTGTTGTACTCCTCGTCGGTGAGGGCGCCGGTGTCGTGCAACTGCGCGAGCCGCGCCAGTTCGTCGGTCGTCGAGGTGGTGCCTGCGGCTTCCCGGATGTAGGCACGGGTCGCCTGGTCCATCTCGTAGGCGCTGCGGCGCTGCCGCTCCTGCATGGAACGCCCGCGCGCGATCAGGTAGACGAGCACGCCGAGATAGGGGAGGGCCACGACGAAGATCGTCCATCCGGCCTTGCCCCAGCCGGACAGGTCGTGGCTGCGGAAGATGTCGGCGAAGACCGTGATCAGCAGCCAGAACCAGACGATCCAGAGGAAGAAGATAAGCATCGCCCAGAAGACGTCCAAGAGTGGCATCAGGTGCTCCTTGTTGCGGCCACGGTGTCGCGCGGGCGCCGTGCCCATGCGCTGACCCGATCGTCCGTCGGCGGTGTTACTTCGGCATCACCCCGAGGGTGAGACGACCCGCCGCCGCGCTCCTCCTCCAACCGCTTGCAGCCCGTGGACCTCCGCTGCGGGTCCATCGTCACTGCTCATTGGGCCCCCTCCGGCCGAGGGGCCGGATGTGCACGGCCCACCCGCTGCGTCCCATCGGGTGAGGCAACGGCAGCCCGTCGGCGGACGATGTCGGCACGGGCCGGCCGCCTCCGGACTGCCCCGGCCCGCAGCCGAGCACAGGATCAGGACGAAGGGATCCCCGATGGATCTGGCAGCGATCAACCTGGAGTCGGACGTGGTGGAGGCGCAGTTGGCCGCCTACGCGGACCATCACGATCGCGCTTCCACGGCCATCAAGTCCGCACTGGCCGCCCTGCAGGCCGGGCAGATGGTCGTCGACCTGCGCACCGTCTTCCACGAGGCGATGTTCGAGGTCCGTGAGCGCCGCGACACCACCTACGAGCACGCCCGCGAGCACGGTGGGACCGTCCGCACGACCTTGGCACGCGCCACCCGCACGACGCCGTCGGTCGCGATCGCACCGGCGCACCACGCGGGCCACCAGCTGCGGCTTACGGTCCGCGGCTCGGGTGACCTGATCTTCCAGAGTGGCGTGTGGCAGCTGCGTGTCCCGCAGACGGTCCGCACCGCCGGTACCCGCCGCGTGCTCGACCGCTGGGTCGAGCGCGTGCCGGAAACCCCCGCCTACATCAGGAAGCAGCCCGGCGACCTCCTGCTGTGGGAGGCGAGCTGGACCTCGGTACCGCGCTCGGAGTTCGACCCGGCCCTGCTCGAGCACCTCGACGGGTGGCTCTACCTCGTGCGTGAGGTGTGGGACCTGACCGACGTCGAGCGTGGCGTGCTGGCCTGAGGCGACCGGACGCCCGGCCCCACCCGACGGGTGAGGCCGGGCACCGTGTCGACGTGTCACGGTCGTCGCCCCGCGAACCTCCAGAAGGGAGACAGGATGACGATCGGACCCGTCCAACTGCTCGTGATCGGCTTCGAGCACCCCGACTTCCAGGGCGAGATCATCGGCGAGCTGCAGCGCCTCACCGAGAACGACCTGATCCGGGTCATCGACGCACTCGCCGTCCACAAGGACGCCGACGGCAACGTGGAACGTCTGCGTGGCACCGACCTCAGCGGTGAGGAACAAGCACAGTTCGGCGCCATGGTCGGGGCGCTCGTCGGACTCGGCATGGGCGGCGAGGAAGGGATGATGGACGGCGCCGAACTCGGTGAAGCCGCCGTCGAGCAGCGTGGCGGGATCTTCGACGAGGAGAACGCCTGGGACGTGCTCGCCGACATCCCCGAGGACACCGCCGCGGCGCTCATCCTGGTCGAGCACCGCTGGGCGATCCCCTTCCGGGACGCGGTCGCCCGGGCCGGCGGCTTCCGGCTGGCCGCGGAGTTCATCAGCCCGCTTGACCTCATCGCACTCGGCCTGGTGGCCGCGGACGAGGCCGAGCAGCTCGAGGCCGCCGACGCCGGCGCGCTGTGACGGACGCAGGAGGTAGGACCATGCCAGGAGCACGACGCGTCGCCCGACGGACCGGCCGCCGGACGGCGAGACGCACCACCCGGCGAGTCGCGCGACGCATGCGCTGAGCGAGCACCGAGAGGACGTCCGCCGGCCTGCGCCGGCGGACGTCTCGTTCTCAGCCCTCCGTCGGCGGCCAGTCCGACCGGTCCGACCGGTTGGTGAAGGCCCGCATCGGTGCCAAAAGCAGCAGCACGCTGGTCAGCAGGCCGAGCACGGCGCCGGCAGTGGTCGAGAAGGCGCCGACCAAGATCATGGCCACGATCCCCAGGGGGACGAGCCAGGCGGCACGCCGCCACACCCAGGAGGCGGCGGTCATCGCGGCCTTGCGTCCGCGCTCGTGACCATGGCGTGTCGACTCGTCGTCGGCGAAGCACTGTGCGAGTTCGGCGAGCGCGCGTTGCTCGGCGGTCGTCAGCCTCACGCGGTCGTGGGCGGGCCCCATGCTGGCGGACATGACCGGACCTTCCGTGCTGGTCGACGTCGTCGGCGGCTCACCTCGCGACTCTCGGACGAAGCGGCCTGGCCAGCATCACCCGGCGGGTGATCCGCCGAGGGCGAGTTCTTCGGCGGCGGCCGGGTCAGCGCCGGCCACCGTCGTGCCCGCCAGGTGGGACGCCGCTGTTGGTCCCCGGGGTGGCAGCGGCGCCCGGCGCGGCGGGCGCGTCCCCGCGCGGCCTCTCCTGGCCGCCCCGGGAGGTCACCCGCGAGGTCGTCATCGCCGCCGCCGGCGATCCCGCGCGGCCCTCGGCCACGGCGATGCCCCACAGTGCGAGCAGCACCAGCGGGACGACCACGACGACGGACAGCAGCGTGATGCCGACGAGGGCGAGCACCAGGATCCCCAGGGCGATGGCTCCCAGGCGGAACGCGGTGTCGTAGCGGGCGACGAACCCCTCGACGTCGCTGCCGCCGGGCCGGCTGGCGGTGCTGGTGCGGATCACCTCGTACGTGCGCCGTGCCCAGGCCGGCCGTGAGGCGAGGTGGGCGGCGAAGGCGACCAGCAACGCCACGACCAGCACGAGCAGCATCGTCGTCCGCAGGGAGTCCAGGACGGAGTCCGTGAGCGTGCCCACGGCCGCCTGCCCCTCGGGTGTCGCCGCCTGGCCCGCGACGGTGCCCTGCAGGTTGCGCAGCAGCAGCATCGTGAGCACGGTCGCGATGGCCGTGCCGAGGCCGAGGTACAGCACGGTCCGGCGGCGGTGTCGGGACAGCACCACCGTGCCGGCGACGAGCGCGAGCGTGACGACGACCCCCAGCCACACCAGCTGATCGGCCGCGCGCGCGGCCGCCTGCAGCTGCGCCAGGTCGTCCTGCGACATGAGCGGAACCTGACCGAAGTCGCTGGGCAGGTCGACCCCCAGCGCCTCGCCCAGACGTTGCACGGCGGTCTCCGGGTCGACGTTCGCGGCGATGTCGGGGATCCTGGCGCCGTCGAACCCCGCCGCCTGCAGGCCCTGGTCGGCGAGCTGCGTCAGGACCTGCGCCACCGCTGGCACGAGGTTGAGCCGCACCTCGCCCGAGGCCACCTCGACGTTCGGCAGTTGCGAGTAGTCGCCGCGCACGAGCGCCACCGCCCGCAGGTGGGCGTTGCGTGTCAGGTCCACCAGGAGGTTCTCGAACTCCGGCGTCTGGACGATCCGGTCGATCAACTGGTCGATGCGCCCCTCGATGCCGCTGGCGATCGGGCCTGCGAGCTGCTCGAGCTGCGGCAACGGCAGCGACTGGACACGCTGCTGCTGTTGTGCGGTGAGCCCCAGCGCGCCCCCGAGGTTGGTGCTCAGCGTGTCGCCGAGCTCGGTCAGCGCCTGGTCGAGCCGGTTCTCCAGGTCCAATGCCTGCACCGTCTCGGTGGTCAGGCGGGTCGACACGGCCTCGGCGACCTGCAGGCTCGTCAGCCCGGGCTGGACCGCGTCCATGAACCGGTTCGTGTCGAAGACGGTGCTGCGCAGCCAGATCGCGACGCTCGTCAGCGCGATCGCGAGGACCGTGAACACGACGAGGATCCAGGTGGCGATGTCGCGGACGCGCTGCCCGGTGGACGGCGGCTGTGCCTCGAGTTCCTGCACGCGCCGCTGCAGCCGCACCACCTCGACCTCGAGGAGTTGCCGTTGCGGATCGGCGTCGCCGCCGGCGGGCCGCCGGTCGCCGCCTGCTTCGGAGCTGCTCACGATGCGCCTCCCGGAACCGGGGGTCCTTGGTCACGGACGACGGCCGCGCGCCGTGTCCGCGAGGCGGCGCGCGCGGCCGGTGTGCCCGCAAGTCAACGTCCCGCTCCCGGCGGCGGCCTCACCCGCGGGTGAGGTTGGGCCGCCGGGGGCGGGGCACGGTGAGCGGGACCGTGTTCGCTCGTGTCGCGACCGTGCGAGGAGGCCGAACGATGGCTGGCGGCGTGTACGGACCCATGGACTTCCTCATCCTCGAGTTCCCGCCCGGGGCGAGCGGTGAAGGGACCGCCGCGGCGCTCCGCGACCTGGTCGACCGCGGCACGATCCGCCTCTACGACCTGATGCTCGTGCACGTGAGCGAGGACGGCGTGTGCGGAGAGATCGATCCGATGGCCGCGGACGGCGAGCTGGCCGCGCTGGCCCCGTTCGTGGGTGCGAGGTCCGGCCTGCTCGCTGGTGACGACTTGGACGAAGCCGCCCGGGCGCTGGCGCCCGGCACCGTCGCCATGGTCGTCGTCTACGAGAACACCTGGGCCGTCCCGTTCGTCGCCGCGGCCCGCGAAGAAGGTGCGCAGCCGGTCGCGAGCGCCCGGCTGACGGCACAGCAGATCATGGACGCGCTCGACGCCCTCGAGACGGTGGGCTGAACACGACGAGGAGGAGGCTTTCATGCCGGGCTTGCTGCGAGGGGTCGCACGCACGGCCGTGGTGGCCGGGACGGCCAGTGCCGTCTCCGGTCGCGTCCAGCGACGACAGGCGGAGCGGTTCGCGGATCGCGACGCCGAGATCTACGTCGAACGCCAGCAGGCGTACGACCAGCAGATGGCAGCCGCGTACCCGCCCGCCGCACCGCCACCCGCTCCCGCTGCGCGACCGGACCGGCTGTCGCAACTGGAACGGCTGGGACAGCTGCGCTCGCAGGGGCTGCTCACCGACGAGGAGTTCCAGGCGGAGAAGGCGAGGTTGCTCGCCTCATGAGCCGGGTGCTCCGCCGCGCAGGGACGGCTCGTTCGGGGTTCTCGGGGACCCGCCCCGCCCGTGTTCACCCGGCGGGTGAGGCGTCGGCGGATCGACCGGCGCATCGTCGAGGTGTCGGAACCCCATCCCTACGGAGGAAGGTCGATGTCACAGACCTACGGCACCGAAGCCCGCCGCCGCGCCGTGCCCGAGCAGACCAGCGGTTGGGCGGCCGGGTGGATGGCATTCGCGGCGATCATGATGATCGTCCAGGGCATCTGGTGGCTGACGGCCGGCTTCATCGCCCTCGTCGACGACCAGTTCTACGTCGTCGGGCAGGAGTACGTGTTCCAGTTCGACCTGACCACGTGGGGCTGGATCCACCTGATCGTGGGCGCGGTGGTGCTCGCCGCCGGCATCGGACTGTTCAGCGGGGCCATGTGGGCACGCGTCGTGGGCGTCGTCGTCGCGTCCGTCGCGGCGCTGATCGCTTTCGCCTGGATCCCCTACTACCCGATCTGGGGTCTGCTGCTGATCGGCGTGTCCGTCGCCGTCATCTGGGCGATCACGGCGCACGGCCACTCGCTCGAGACCGTTTGACGACGGGTCGGCCCGGCGGCGTTGCGTGCTCGAGGACGCCGCCGGGTCGTGCTCGTCGTGCGAGGTACTCACCCGTCACCGGGGCGCTGCCGGCAAGTTCGCGGACTACGGGATCGACGACGAGTGGGTCAAGGAGGTCGGGGAGAAGATCACGCCCGGCAACCTCTCGCTGGAGGACGAGCAGGCGCTTCGCGACGCCTTCGGCGCGGCGGCCTGACGGCCCCGGACAGGGAGGCCCACGCGCCTTCACCGAGGCCGTGGTCAGACCAGCCCGCGACGCCGGGCGCTGGCCACGGCCTCGCTGCGGCTGCGCGCACCGAGCTTGCGGTAGACCATCCGCACGTGCGACTTCAGCGTGTTCGGGGAGACCCCGAGCTGTTTGGCGATCTCGGTCTGGTCGAGCCGGCCCTGCAACCGGCGCAGCACCTGCAACTCGCGCTCCGACAGCGGATGGCCGAACTCGTCGGTCAGTTCTGCGAGGCGCTGCTGCAGCGCGTCCATCCGTGCGAACAGGCGACCGTCGTCGTGTCCGTAGCGGCGCCGCAGCACCTGCGCCTCCGCGAGGACGGTGGCGGCCCGCTCGCGGTCGCCGCGGTCCAAGGCGAACGCGGCGAGGATGGTGGCGGCGACGATGCCCGGCCACGGGCTGACGGGATCGAAGCGTCTGGCCTGCTGCCACGCCCGGTCGCGGAGCCGGGCCGCGCCCTCCGGATCGGCGCCGTCGTCGTGGCAGCCGGCCACGAGCAGGGCCGGCCACGTGATCGGATGGTCGGCGAAGCCCAGGCGTCGTAGGCGTCGCAGCGCTTCCCCGGCCAGCTCCCCGGCCTGTACGGGGTCGCGCTCGAGGACGGCGAGGGTGCTGGTCGTCAACGTGGCCGCCAGGACGAGGGGCTGTCCGGCTGCGGCCGTGGCGGCCTCCGTGAAGTACCCGTCCGTGGCGTCGCCTCGGAGGTACGACAACCACGCCAACGCCAGGCGCGCGGACGCCTCGCCCGGGGTGGCCCCACCCGCCTCCCGCGCGACCGCCTCACGCACCACCGGCAGCAGATCGGCGATCGGTTGGTAGCTGGCCAGCGCCTGCAGCACGGCGAAGGAGGAGATGCCGGACGCGAAGCCGTCGACGGCCTCCCGCACGATCCCTTCCGCGGCCAGCCGTGACCAGGCGGCCAAGGCGTCGGTGTCGCCGCTGGCGGCGGCGAGCCACGCGATGCTCAGCGCGCGCCGCGGGTCGGCCTGCGTGGTGCCCCACTCCCACGCCCATCGCCATGCGGGCAGGTCGGCGGTGCGACCCGCCCGCAGCAGGTCGAACCAGTACGAGGGACCGAGCCGTCCCAGCCGCTGCTGGTCGGCGCCCTCGATCGCGTGGTGCAGCGCCTCGGCGAGATAGCCGTGGCCCTCGAACCACGCCGCTGCCCGCCGGTGCAGCTGGCGGACCGCCACCTCGCCGTCGACGTCCGCGAGTCGGCGTCGCAGGACGTCCCGTACCAGTGGGCGCAGCCGTGCCGTGGACCCGCTGGACGGCAGGGGGACGACGTGCTGCTGTGCACGCGCCCGCGCGAGCAGTGCCTCTGCCTGCGTGGACCCGGTGACCGCCGCGCAGGCGGCGGTGTCGAGGCGGTCCAGGATGCTGGTGCGATGCAGGAACGTGCGCAGCTCGGCGTCGATCTCCGGCAGGTAGGCGTCCTCGACGTACTCGGTCAGCGCGTCGCCGATGAGGTCCTCGTCGAACCCCGAGACCGGCCCCGGAACCGTGGCCGCCGAGGCGGCCACGCACAGGGCCCCCGGCCAGCCGCCGGTGTGTTCCCGCAGGTCGGCGATCCGGTCGACTCCCAGGTCGAGGCCGACGGTGCGTTGCAGCAGCACCGTCGCCTCGAGATCGGTGAACGCCAGGTCGTCCGCGTCCAGTCGCTCGGGCTCCGTCACGCCGGGCGGGAGCCAGTCCGGCTCCGTCCTGCTGGCCAGGACGATCGTCAGACGAGGAGACGGCGAGGCGACCAGAGCCGTCAGCATCGCCTGGCTCGGCTGGGACGTGACGGCGTCGACGTCGTCGAGCAGGAGCAGTGACGGGCCGGTCGCCCACCCGACGGCGGCGAGCAGCCGCGCGCCGAGTTCGCCCGGGTCGTCGGCGGTCGCGTCGAGAGCGAGCCAGGCGACGTGGCGGGTTCCGCGCTCCAGGTGGGCCCACTGGGTCAGCAGCGTCGTCTTGCCCCATCCGGCCGGCGCCGTGACCAGTACCCGGGCGTCGCCGGAGGGCAGGCGTCGCAGCAGCCGTGGGCGTCGGAGCCAGTGCGCCCGGAGGGGTGGCAGGAACGGCGCGGGCGCGGGCCACCGGGCAGCGGCCGTCGCGTCGCGTGATGAGACGTCGTTCGTGGGGTCGGTGCTGGTCATGTCGCCCCCGCGACCACGGGTGGACCGGGCGATCCGGCACCACTCCACGACACCACGCCCGGCGCCGAGGCGCCAGGGCACCGTGTCTCTGTCGGTTCCTGACCTGCGACTCGTGACCTGTGCCCTCGGCGGGACGGCCAGGTGGCGAGTCAGAGCACGCCGACCGCGCGGGCGCGGCGGACGGCATTGGCCCGGGAGTCGACGTCGAGCTTCCGGTAGATGCTCTTGAGGTGTGACTTGACCGTGTTGACGGAGACCTGCAGGTCCTGGGCGATCTCACCGTTGGACCACAGCGGCAGGCGTTGCAGGACGGCCAGCTCCCGTTCGGTCAGTGACTCGAGCGGTGGCTGCCGGCGTTCGCCGTTGACCGAGCGCTCCACGGCCGGCGGCGCGGCTGCGGTCGCCGGTCTGCTCGTCGGCCGGTGCAGCGTCATCAGCCCGTGCGTCCTGGCCAGTCGCTCGGCCTCATGACGCAGCCGTTGGGCCTCGGCCACCCACCCGCGCCGTCCGGCCAGGGTGGCACGGAGGCGGAGCGTCTGGATGGTCAGTCGCGGACCGGTGCCCGCGGCGGCGCCGCGGAGCAGGTGCTGGGCGACGTCGTGGTCACCGCGGCGGGCCGCGAGTTGCGCCGCGATGAGCCGGTCCTCCGGGGCGAGCTCGCCGGCGTCGGCCAGCAATCCCTGATGAAGTTCGGCCGCATGCTCGTGGTCGCCGAGCACGAGTCGCAGCGCGGCGTGCGCCCGGGCGAGACGCGAGCGGATGCCGGCGCCGGCGTCGACGTCGAGCAGTTCGCTCTCCAGCCGTGCGAGCGCCCGGTCCGCGCCCGCGACGTCGCCCCGAACGAGCAGGACGTTCGCCAGCAGCACCTCGAGTTCCACACGCACGGGTTGGTCGTGAACGGCGCTCGTCGACGTCCGCAGCGCCAGCGCCTGCTGGCGGGCGGCGTTGGGGCGACCGCGGTCGAAGGCGATCTGCGCCTGGGCGAGGAGCACGGCCGCCGGAGGGAGCTCCAGACCCGCCTCCTCGGCGCGCCGCTGCGCGCGCCGGCACAGCAGGTCACCCTCCTCGAGATCGCCGGCGGCCGTGCGTTCCCAGGCGAGATCACCGAGGATCGCCAGCGCGCGTAGCGGCTGGTTCGAGACGTCGTCGCTGCGGAGCGCGTGCCACAGCGCCCGTCGTGCCGCGTCGTGGTAGCCGTCGACGCCCAGGGCGACCCCCAGGGTGTGGGCGGTCACGGCGTCGACCGGTCCCCGAAGGTCGGGGTCCTGGCGCAGATGGTCGACGCTGTCTCCCCGCAATCGTGCCAGCGTCGCCCGTGCCCGACGCACGAACGGCTGGGCGGTCGCGCGGGATCGCGGCCACTCGTCCAGCGTGGCGAGCGTGCTCTCCACGGTGCCGCGGTCGCCGGCCAGCAGGGCCAGGTCGAGGCGCAACGCGAGCAGCGCGGGGCGTTCGGCGAGGTCCGCGTCGGACACCTGCGTGCACGTGCGCCGCAGCCACGCCTGACCGCCAGTGGCGAGCAGTTCCGGCAGGTGCTCCTCCAGCAGGCGCATGGCGGTCGGCCGGTCGCCGGCGGCCAAGGCCTGCTCCACGGCACCGTGCCAGCGTCCCTGTCTGGTGAGCCACGTCGCGGCACGACCGTGGAGTACCGCCTCGCGGGCAGGATGCTCGGTGCGCAACTCTTCCAGCAACACCTGCCGCAGCAGACCGTGGTGACGGAACCGACCACCGTGTTCCACCGGCACCACCAACCCGGCGTTGACGAAGCGAGCGAGCGCGGCATCACCCTCGCGGCCCAGCACCGCGTCGCACAGCGCGGGCGTCAACTGTGGCAGCACGGCGGTGTCGCGCAGGCGTCGGCGGTCCTCGCCCCGTAGGTCCGCCAGCACCTCCTGCTCGACGTACGCGGCGATGGACCGGCTGACCCGGGGCAGATCGTCGGCCCCGTGGCGGAGGTCGACGGCCGCGAGGTGGACCGCGGCTGGCCACCCCTCGGTCGACTCCCACACCGCACGTGCGGTCGAATCGTCGACGCTGGCCCCGTGGACCTCGGCCAGGTAGGCGGCGGTCTCCTCCAGCGTGAACGCGAGCGGTTGCGGACCGATCTCCTGCACCCGGTCGAGGACGCGGAGCCGCTCGGATCGGATCGCCGGGTGCCAACGCGCGATGACCGCCAGGTCGGCGTGCGCGGGCAGCCGCTCGAGCAGTAGGCGCAGGATCTGGCCGGCGCCGGCTCGCAGCGCCGTGCCGCCGTCGTCGACGACCAGCACGAACCGCTCGCCGGTGTTCTCGAGCGCGTGCACGGCGGCACCGACGGCGGTCACGACGTCGTCGCCTCGGGACCCGGCTGCTACGCCACCGTCGATGCCGGTGGCACGTTCGACGCCGGCGAGCAGGGTCTGCGCCGCCCGGTCGGCGCGACGATCTGCCTCGTCGAGGTTGACCCACGCGGTCGGCCGGCCGAGGTCGCGGACCGCATCGGCGATGGCGGTCGTCTTGCCGAAGCCGGCCGGCGCGGTGGCCACGACCACCGCGCGTCGTGTGAGGGCGTCGACGACCAGTGCATCCAGACGCGGACGCCGCAGGGCCCACGACGGTCGCGGGGGGATGCTCACCTTGGCTCGCGGGACGAGCCGGAACGGGCCGGTTCTGGCCGGTCGGGTGAGCGTCACGAGGCTGGAGGGCGCAGACGGCGAGCGGTCCATGGGAACCTTCATGTGCGGAGCACCTCGTGGGTACCGAGCGGCCGGGTGAGGCGGCAGGAGTCACCCGGGGTGAAATCCGCGTAGGGCCGGTGGTCCATCGGCGGGTCCGCACGATTCACGGCGAGACCTCGAGCAGCCCGAGCTCGCGGGCTCGGGTGATCGCCTGTTCGCGCGTGGCGACGCCGAGCTTGCGGTAGATCGCCCGCAGGTGCGTCTTGATCGTGTTCGGTGACACGTACAACGCCTCGGCGACCTCACGACGCGAGCGCTGCACCGCGAGTTGGCGCAGGATGTCCAGTTCGCGCTCGGTCAGCTGCGACGCCCCCGAGCCCTCGCGGATCTCCAGGCGTTGCAGCTGGGGGTCGAGGAAGAGGACGGGGACGGCCCCGGGGTCCGCCGCCCCCGCCAGCGCCTGCCGGGCCGTCTCGAGTGACCGTCGCACGCCCCGCCAGCGGTGTGAGCGCCGCTCGTCCTCGGCGGCGGTCAGCGCCGCCGTGAGGTCGGCGAGCCACCAGTGCCGCCGACCCGCCAGCGTCGCCGCGGTCTCGCGGGCCTCTCGCGTGCCTTCGTCGTCGTCCGCCCACGCCCGCGTCAGCGCCCACAGCAGCAGTTCGAGGGTGCGGTCGAGGCTCGGCAGGGTGCCGAGGGCGACGTCACCGGGCACGCTGACGGCCAGCACGCGTGCCTGCTCGGAGTCGCCGTGCTGGTAGGCGACGAACGCGCGCACCGCCGTGGAGTCCGCCGGGTCGACCCTCCCGTCGACCGACACCGGTCCACGGGCGAGGAACTCGATCATCGCCCTCAGGCGGCGCGCCCGCGGTCCGCTCCAGCCGAGGTGCGCCGTGGCGCCGGGTGGGGGGTGAGCCGGCGTGTCGTCCAGCCGGAGGAGGCGGTCCCGGGCAGCCGCCACCTCGCCGGCGTCCAGGAGCGTGAGCGCCTCGAGCATCGCGAGGCCGCGCGCCAGCGCGTTGCGGCGATCGGCCGGGAGCTCGCCGGGCAGTCGCGCCATCGCCAGGAACCGCTCACGGGCGTCGCCGTCCTGCAACGCGAGGGCGGCCTCGGCACTCAGGAGGTACAGCTCGGGGTCCGACGCCGTCAGGCGCTGCGGCAGCGACTCGACGGCCGCCAGAAGTCGGACGTGCTGGCCCCGACCGAGCAGTTCGTCGCCGTGGCCACGCAGCAGCCACGCCAGCAACCGCGGCTGGTGCCCCCACGTCGCGTACGTGAGCGCCTCCTCGAGCAGATCGTGTCTGGCGCACCAGCGTGCGGCGCGGTCCAGGACGAGATCGACGCGCTGGGGCTGCGTGCGCTTGGCGAGAGCCAGCAGCCAGTCGTGCAGCAGCGGATGCAACCGCAGCCAACTGCCCGTCTCGGTGTATTCCAGGTCGGTCCACGGCCACGACTGCAAGGCCCGCAGCTGGCGGGCGACGTCGGGGCGTCCGGTGGCGGCTTCGCACAGGGAGACCGAGAGGCGCTCGAGTGGGGCCGTGTCGACGAGGAAGGTCTGCAGGGCGTCGTCGATGGTGGGGAGAACCTCCGAGGTGAGGTAGGCGTCGATGTCCGGGTGGTCGCCACCTGCGCGTCTGAGGCTCGCCCCGGGGTCGTCGGCCGAGCGCGCCGCCAGGCCGACCAACTGCAGCCCGGCAGGCCAGCCGTCGAGCCGGCGGGTCACGTCGGCGATCGTGTCCCGGTCGACTTCGAGGCCGAGGCTGGTGCGCAGCAGCGCGCTCGCCTCGCCGACGTCGAAGCGCAGGTCGTCGGGCCCGATCTCGGCGATGGCGAGCCACGAGCGCAGGCGCGGGACGCCGATCGGCGGGCGCGTGCGGGAAGTGAGGACGACATGTGCGCCCGAGGGCAGCGACTCGACGAGGCGCCGGACGAGGTGGAGCACACCCTCGTCTGCGGCGTCCAGACCATCCAGGATCGTGACCACCTCCCGGCCGTGGTGTCGCAGGCGATCCACGATCCGGTCGACCGCCGCCTCGGGCGGGAGGTCGAGCAGTCCGTCACCGCCTGCGGCGTCACGGCCGGTGCCGCCGAGTCCTTCGGCGAGCGCGCCGACGAACCGGCGGGGCTGGTCGCCGACGCGGAGGTCGACCCACGTGTAGTCACGCCGGGTGTCGGTCTGGCGCATCCACTCGAGCACGGCGCAGGTCTTGCCGTAGCCGGCCGGCGCCTCCAGCAACACGAGCGGCCGGTCGATCGCGGCTTCCAGACACTCGACGATCCGTGGTCGAGGCAGGAGGTGATCCGCGGCCGGTTGTGCAGCCGTGTCTGGTGCCTGCAGGATCGTCATCGCGGGTCACGGCTCGAGAGTTCGGCAGTGCTGGTCACTGTGCGCGGATCGCGGCCCGACTGCCGAGGGCCGACGTCCCAGCACTCGCTCCCACGCGGACCCGGCTCGAGTCACACCTCGTCGTCGACGAGAGCGCTGTCGCCGCCGAACGTGTCGGTCAGGGTGATCGGCGTTCGCTCGCCGAGCCACAGTGGGAACAGGTCGCCCGGGGCGTCGCGGACCGCCGCGAAGAGTTCGTCGGCGAGGTCGTCGACGAGGAAGAGGACCACGACGTCGCCGGGCGAGACGCCGCGAGACACGGCGTCGGCCCACTCGGGCGTCAGCCGCCAGCGGTCCAGCCTCGCCGCCGCGGCGTCGACGGTCGCCGCCGGCAGACCCAGCCAGCGCGGCCACAGCAGCAGGCCGACCAGCAGGCCCCAGAACGCGCCGTGCGCGCTGGGACGCGGCTCCAGGGTGAGCCGCTCGTCCGGGCGCCGGTGCAGGACCGCGAGATCGTGCAGGCCGACGGCATCGCGATCGGCGAGCACCTCCAGCCGCGCGCAGAAACGGCTGGCCGCGGACTGGTCGTCGAAGACCACCGCGCCCAGGGCCGACACGACCGCCTCCTCCGCCGACTGCCGCGAGCATCGGTTCCGGGGCGCGCCCTGGCTTCACCCGCGGGGTGAGCCGAGCGTGCGCGCGAACGGCGCGTGCGGCACGGGGTCGCGCGTCCAAGGGCCGATCGGCGCAGCCGCCTTGACCTGTCGACGCGCGGGACGGAGACTTCGTTCGGTCGATCGACCGAAGAACGCCCGAGAGCATGGGAGCAAGGATGGCACCCGAGCGAGCGCGCTCCCGCCGGACACGGGGCGAGCTGGTGGCGGCCACCGTCGCCTGCCTCGTCGAACGGGGCTACGGGCAGCTGTCGACCCGGGCGGTGGCCGAGCGAGCCGGCCTGCCGGTCAGCCAGATCCACTACCACTTCGGGGGCAAGGAGGGGCTGCTGCTGGCGGTGCTGGACCAGCAGAACGCGCAGCTGCTCGACCGCCAGCGGGCGATGTACGGCACCCAGCTGCCGCTGTGGAAGCGTTGGGCACAGGCCTGCGACTACCTCGAGGAGGACCTCGCCTCGGGATACGTCCGGGTGCTGCAGGAGCTCATCGCCGTCGGCTGGTCGGATACGGCCGTCGCCGACGAGGTCGGCCGGCAACTGCGCGGCTGGGTGCAGCTACTGACCGAGGTCGCCGACGAGGCCGCCGAGGTTCTGCGGTTCGACGCCCTGACGCCCCAGCACGTCGCGACGCTCGTCGGGTGCCTGTTCCTCGGCGCCGAGGAGGTCGAGTTGCTCGGGCTCGGTGCCCCGCTGCAGGCCATCGACGCGCTGCGTGCGCTGGGGGAGCTGTTGCGTCGGGTCGAGGAGGGGAGCTGATGCGTGCCCGGCTGCCGGACGTCGAAGGGTTCGTGGAGCGAGACGGCGTCAAGATCGGCTACGAGCTGTTCGACAACGACGCCCCCACGGTGGTGCTGCTGCCCACGTGGTCGATCGTGCACTCGCGTGCCTGGAAGGCCCAGGTCGCCTTCCTGGCCCGCCACTGGCGCGTCGTGACCTTCGACGGGCGTGGCAACGGCCGCTCGGACCGTCCGGACACGCCCGAGGCCTACGCGGACGCGGAGTTCGTCGCCGACACCGTCGCCGTATTGGACGCCACCGGTACCGCCCGGGCCGTGCTGGTCGGCTGGTCGCGCGGCGGCAAGTGGGCGGCGTACGTGGCTGGGCTGCACCCCGACCGGGTCCTCGGTGCCGTGCTGTTCGCTCCTGGGATCCCGTTCACGCCGCACCCCCGGATCACCTCGGAGCGGTTCCTTGGCGACCACGGCCCGGACGCGACGGGTTGGGACACGTTCAGCCTCGCCCACTGGCGCCGTGACTGGGCGGGCTTCCTGGCCTTCTTCCACGGCACGGTGTTCCCCGAGCCGCACTCCACCAAGCAGATCGAGGACGCGGTCGCGTGGGGCCTGGAGACCGATCCCGAGACGATCGCGCTGACGATGGCGAGTCGGCTGCAGGCGACGATCGATCCGGTTGCGGTGCTCGGCGCCGTCCGCTGCCCGACGTTGGTGGTCCACGCCGAGGACGACGCCGTCAACCCCTATGCATGGGGCGTCCGCGCCGCCGAGCTGGCCGGTGCGACGCTGGTGACGGTCGAGGGTGCCGGCCACGCGGTGCCGGCACGCGAACCGGTCTTCACGAACCGTCTCCTGCACGACTTCGCACGGCGCGTGACCGACACCGCGGACGAGGCGCCGCGCCGATGGACGCGGGGGCCATCGCGACGCAGGCGGGTGCTGTACCTGTCGTCGCCGATCGGGCTCGGTCACGTGCGCCGTGACCTCGCGATCGCCGAGGAGTTGACGGCGCGGGTCGACGACGTGCAGGTCGACTGGCTGACCCAGGCCCCGGTCACGCAGGTCGTCGCGGACGCCGGCCACCGCGTGCACCCCGCCAGCGGCTGGCTCGCCAGCGAGTCGGCGCACCTCACCCACGAGGCGGGCGAGCACGACCTGCACGTCTTCGAGGCTTCCGCCGCATGGACGAGATCATGGTCGCCAACTTCCACGTCTTCCAGGAGGTCGTGGAGGCCGGGGCCTATGACCTGGTGGTCGCGGACGAGGCCTGGGACGTCGACCTCTTCTGGCACCACGACCCGAGCCTCAAGCGCGCCCCGCTGGCGTGGCTGACCGATTTCGTCGGCCACCTCCCCGTCGGTGAGGGCGCCCGCGAGGCCATGCTGACCGCTGATCACAACGCCGAGATGCTGGAGCAGGTCGCGCGCTACCGCCGCGTGCGCGACCGCGCCCTGTTCGTCGGCGACGCCGATGACGTCGTGGCGCACCCGTTCGGACCGGGTCTGCCGAGCATCCGCGACTGGACGCGGGAGCACTTCGCCTTCACCGGGTACGTCACCGGCTTCGCACCGCCCGACGAGGAGGAGCGCCAGCGCCTGCGTGCGGCGTTCGGGTTCCGCCCCGACGAGCGGGTGTGCGTCGTCAGCGTCGGCGGCAGCGGCGTCGGCCGGGACCTGCTGCGTCGCGCCGTCGCGGCCTACCCCGGCGCCGCGCGCGACGTGCCGGGACTGCGCATGCTGGTGGTCACCGGCCCGCGAATCGACCCGACCTCCCTCGACGCACCCGCCGGGGTCGAGGTGCGAGGCTTCGTGCCCGACCTGCACCGCCACCTCGCCGCCGCGGACCTCGGGATCGTCCAGGGTGGCCTGACCACGACGATGGAGCTGACCGCGGCCCGGCGCCCGTTCCTGTACTTCCCACTGAAACGGCACTTCGAGCAGCGGATTCACGTCCGCCACCGCCTGGAACGCTACGGCGCCGGCCGGATGATGGAGTACGACGACGCGAGTCCCGAGGTGCTGGCCGAGGCGATCGCGAAGGAGCTCCAGCGGCCGGTCGACTACCTCCCGGTCGCCACCGACGGTGCGGCCCGCGCCGCCGCCGCGCTCGCGGAGCTGCTGTGATGCTCGAGATGGGCACGCGTCGCGGCCCCCGCTCCGGCCCGCCGCCGGTGCGTCGGACGACCGTGGGCGAGCCCTTCGCCCCGCGGTTGGTCGGGCGCGACGCGGAGCTGGCGGCGCTCGTCCGGGCACTCGACGAGGAGGGCCCGAGCGTCACCTTCGTCCATGGGCCGCCAGGCGTCGGGACGTCGACGCTGCTGGCGGCGTTCGCGGCTGCTGCTGGCCGCCGGGGTGCCGCCGTGCACCTCCTCGACGGACGCTCGGTGGAACCCACGCCGGACGCCTTCCTGACCGCGTTGGCGGGCGATCGCGAACGGGACCGGCGCCCGGGCCCCGTGCTGGCGCGCCTGGCGGCGCAGGGTCGCTCCGTGCTGGTGCTCGACCACTGGGAGGCGCTGGGACTGCTCGACGACTGGTTGCGCCACGACGTCGTGCCGGTGCTGCCGGACACGGTGACGGTGGTCGTCGGTGGGGCGCGCCCGCCCGACCCGGCCTGGCGGGCCTCTGCCGACCGGGTCGCGCCCGTCCGGGTCCTGTCGCTGGGGATGCTGCCGCGCGGGGACGGTCTGCGCCTGCTGCGTGACGCCGGGGTGACCGGCGAGGCGGCCGAGCACCTCTACCGCCTGACCCGCGGGCTGCCGCTGGCGCTGCAGGTGGCAGCGACGGCGACGGCGCGGACGTCGGCACCGGACCCGGTGGCCGCGGCGCTGCCGGATGTGGTCGCCACGATCACGTCGGCCTACCTCGACTCCCTCGACGCGGGCACCCGGGCGGGCGTCGAGGCGCTGGCGGTCGTGCGACGCGGCACCGCCGGCCTGTTGCGGGCACTGCTGCCCGAGGCCGCTCCCGCGCTGGTCGACCGGCTCGCACGACTGCCGTTCGTCGAGGTCGCCGTGGACGGCCTCGCGCTGCACGAGGCCGTCGCCGGCCCCCTCGCCGCAGCCGTGCGCGCCACGGATCCCGAGCGCTACGTCCGCCACCGCCGCGTCGCCTGGCGGCACGCGACCAACGGGCTCGCGACGGCACGCCGCGACGAGCGCTGGCGCCACACCGCGGACCTGCTGTACCTGCTCGACCACCCGCTGGTGCGCGACGCGTTCTTCCCGCCGGCCAGCCCGCACCTACCGGTGTCGGCGGCGACCGCGGCCGACCTCGGCGAGGTGACGTCGATCACCGACGCCCGGCTGCCGGCCAGCCGTGCTGCCGCCGTGCGCGATGCCGTCGCGGCCGCCCCGGCCGCCGTCCGCGTGGCCCGCGACGGCGGCGGCGGGGTGGCCGGGTTCCTGGTGGCGCTCGACCGCTCGGCGTTGGCACGCGGCGCCGTGCGCGGCGACGCGGCCGCGCGGGCCGTCCGCGAGCACCTGCGTGCGCGGCCGGTGCCGGCGTCGCAGGACGTGCTCGTCGTGCTCGCCGCGCTCTGCCGTGCCGAGGGCGAGGCTCCCAACGCCGCCACCGCGGCCCTGTGGCTGGACCTGAAGCGGCTCTACCTCGACCGGCGGGGCCGGCTCCGTCGGGTCTACGCGGTGGTGGCCGACGCACCGGCCTTCCTGGCCATCGCCGAACCGCTCGGCTTCGCCGTCGCCGGTCCGCCGGTCCGGTTCGACGGCATCGCCCACCACCTGGCGGTGCTGGACCTCGGCCCGGCCGGGGTCGACGGCTGGCTGGCGCGTCTGGCCGACGAGCAGCTGGGGCCGGCGCCCGACGCGTTCGTGCTCGACCCGTCGACGTCGACCGTGCGCGTCGGCGGCGGCGATCCGGTCACGCTGTCACCGCTGGAGTTCGGCGTGCTGGCCCACCTGGTCGCCCGCGACGGTGCGCCGGTCGGCCGCGCCGAACTGATCCGCCACGTCTGGGGTCACTCCTACACGGGCGGCAGCAACGTCGTGGACGCGGTCGTTCGCACACTGCGCCGAAAGCTCGGTGGGGCCGGTCGCGTCGTGGGAACGGTGCGCGGGATCGGTTACCGCCTGGAGGTCGCCCACCTCGACGCCCTCGCCGAAGGGTGGCAGGGACCGGCGGGCGCGACCGGCTGACCGACGGCCGCCGCTCGTGCCTCTGCGCGGTGGCCGGCATCTCATCGAATGCTCATCCGCGGCGGCCCGCGGCGGGTGAGGCTGAGCGTGGCGCCCGTCAGCGGCGGCCTCCCGCAGCGGATCTCTCCCGGAGTCGACATGCACGCCGACCTCAACCTGCAGACCCTCTGGATCGCGGCCCGACGCGAACGCCTGTACGCGGTGCAGCGGGCGCGGACGCGTCGGCGGCTGCGCTCGTCCCGTCCGCCCCGGCGCGACCGACGGCGAGTCTCGCTTCGGCGGCGGGTGCGGAGCCTGCTGCGCTCGCGCCGGCGCGCGCGTCTGGAGCGTGCGGCATGACGGCGAGTCCCGTGCAGGTGTCCCCGCTCGTGCGGTTCGCCCCCCGCTTCGTCGGCCCCTTCCCGGGCTGGACCAACGGCGGCGTGATCGCGGGCACTCTCGCCGACCGGCTCGGCGCCGGATGGCACCACGCCGTCTCGGTACGGATCGAACGGCCCGTGCCGCTCTCGAGCGGGCTCCAGGCCGAGGCGTCCGCCGGACGGGTCGTGCTGCGTGGTGGCGAGGGGATCCTGGCCACGGCACAGCTCGTCGACGACCCACCGCTGTCACCCGTACCGATCCCGGTGGAGGCCGCACGCGCCACCGCGCCCGTGCTCGAACCCGCCTCGCATCCGGCCCCGGGCTGCTTCGTGTGCGGACCATCGCATCCGGACGGTCTGAACCTGCAGCCGGGCACGGTCGCCGGCCACGAGGCCGTCGCGACGGTGTGGGAGCCGGCCGTCGACCTGGCCAGTCCCGACGGCACGTTGCCGCCGCCCGTGGTCTGGGCGGCGCTCGACTGTCCGTCCTGGTACGGCGCGACCCGCGGCCGGGCAGCCCTGCTGGGCGCCATGCACGGGCGCCAGTTCCGGCCGTTGCCCGCCGGGCAGCCCGTGGTCGTGACCGGCTGGGGCGACGGTCGACAGGGCCGCAAGAGCTTCGCCGGTGCAGCCCTGCACACGCCCGGCGGTGAGCTGATCGCCGCCGCCGCATCCATCTGGATCCACCCCCGAGGAGCCTGACCATGTCCACCGAGCCACACGCCGGCGCCGAGCGCGCCACGCCCCGCACCAGCCCCGACCATCCCGCTCAAGGCCCCGCCCCACGCTTCACGGCCGTCGGCGACGGCGGCTTCGACCACGGCGGCGTCAGCCGCTTCAACGCCTGGTTCTTCGACGCCTTCGACGGCTACATCAACCACATCGCACGACCGCACAAGCAGGCGGCGTTCGCGGGGTTGCAGGGACCGACCGTCCTGGAGTTGGGGGCCGGCGTCGGCGCCAACCTCGACTACCTGCCCGCCGGGACGCGACTGATCGCGGTCGAGCCGAGTCTGCGCATGCACGCCCGGCTGCGAGAGAAGGCGGCGACGGCCGACGTCGAGGTGACGCTGCTCTCGCAGGGAGCCGAGGCGCTGCCGCTGGACGACGCCTCCGTCGACGAGGTCATCTGCTCGCTCGTGCTGTGCACCGTCGGTGACCCGACCCGGGTGCTGGCCGAGGTCCACCGCGTGCTGCGACCCGGCGGTCGCTTCCGGTTCGTGGAGCACGTGGCGGCGCCGACGTGGAGTCCGCGCCGGTGGCTGCAGCGCGTCATCCGCCGGCCGTGGGCATGGCTGTTCGAGGGCTGCACCCTGGACCGTGACACTGCCGCCGCGGTCCGCGCCGCCGGCTTCGCCGAGGTGCAGATCGAACAGCGCCGGTTCCGGCACTCCGCCTTCGTGCCGGTCAACACCACGATCTGGGGTGTCGCCACCCGGTGAGTGCGAGGATCGACGAGGACGAGCCCTGGACGGGACGCGCGTGATCGAGTCAGGCCGTGTGCACGACGCCCATGCCGACGCCTGGGCGTGGGAGGGCCGTGTCCGCGAGCCGTTCGGTGGCGGGAGCGCCCGCCTCGGTGGCCTGCGGCTCATGGCGAGTGGCCTGCCCGACGCCCGTTGGAACAACGCCGACGTGACCGGACCCGATCCCGACCTGTCGGCCGCGGCGGCCTGGTATGCGGCCCTCGGCGTGCCGTGGGGGTTGCGGGTGCCCCACGGCCGGGCCGTGTCCGTCGGGACGCCGCTGTTCGTCAAGCGGTGTTTCGCACTCGCGGCCGGTGACGCCCGTTTCGCCGGCGCGCTGCCCGCCGACGTGGTGGTGCGGCGCGCGGAGCCGACCGACCTGGAGCGTTTCGTCGGCGTCGAGGCGGCGGCCTTCGGTGATCCGCTCGCCGTCGCCCGGCGCTGGATCGGTCCGGCGTGGGGTGCGCCCGGCTTCGAGCACTGGCTGGGGGAGGTGCGGGGCCGGCCGGCGGCCGTCGCGACGACGGTCACGACGGCGGGCGATGCCGGCGGGGCCACGATGGTGACCGGGCTCGGCCGCCTGAGCGGTACGCCGGCGGGTCTGTCGACCGGGCTGCTCCGGCACGTGTTGGCGTCCCTCGCCGCGACCGCACCGAGGCAACTCGTGCACGTCCACGTCGCACCGGGCGACGACCTCGCGCCGCTGGCTCACCTCGGTTTTCGGGAGTTCGACGGGCTGACGGTGCGTGTGGTGGTGGCCTGACCGGTCCTGCCGGAGCGGGCAGCCGTCACCTCGTGCCGTTCCCGGGGCGGCTCGTGCCCACCACCGCGAGCAGGAGCAGGGTCCCGCCGAGCAGCTGGGAGGGGCGCAGCCGCTCGTGGAGGAACCCGACGGCCAGGGCGGTCGCGGTCAGCGGTTCGAGCAGCGTGACGAGCGTGGCGCGCGAGGGCCCGACCGCCTGCAGACCCCGGAAGAAGAGGTGGTAGGCCACCGCGGTGGGCACGACGCCGAGGTAGAGCAGCAGCCCTGCGGTGGTGAGGTCGACCGTGGCGGAACCGCCGTCGGCCAGGGCGATCGGACCGAGCACGCTGCCACCCAACGCGAACGCGAGTCCGGTGCGGCGTCGTGGGTCGTCGTCCCGGTCTCCGCCGGCGCGGCCGGTCAGGGCCACCACGGCGTAGGAGACCGCAGCGGCGGTGGCGAAGCCGACACCCGTCCAGGAGCCGGCCGCGTCGGTGGCATGCACGCCGACGAGGAGGGCGAGGCCGACCAGGGCGAGGCCGGTGTGCGACCAGGTACGTCCGCCCTCGCCGCGCCCGCGAACGGCGTCGGCGACGCCGACCAGGACCGGGGCGCCGCCCAGTGCGACCAGCGTCGCCGTGGCGACGCCCGCGTGCCGGACGCCGGCGAAGTACCACGCCTGGTAGCTGCCAAGCCCGATGCCGATCGTGAGGAGCCGTGCGGGTGCGGCGACGCGTGCGAGCCGTCCTGGGGCGGCCGGCGATCGGCCGGCGGCGAGCAGCACCGCCGCGGCGATGCCCAGGCGCGTGGCGCCGAGCGCGGCCGCGCCCATGCCGCTGCCTGCCTGGACAGCGGCGCCGGCCAGCCCGCCGGTGCCCCAGAGCAGCGCGGCGGCGACCACCGCGGTCAGCCCGGCGCGGCGGTCGAGCGGTGCGGCCAGTGTGGCAGTCACCTTCGTCTCCTCGGATGTTCGGCGGCATGGCCGTGGCGAGCGAGGTCCGCCCCCGCCACGGGCGTTGGCGGGGGCGGACCGGGAAACGGAGCGGGCGGGGAGGGGCTCAGCCGGGGTAGCCGGCGTAGGCGTCGCGGGGTTGCGGTCGCGACTCCACGGCCCCCGGCAGGTAGGCCTCGACCACCAACTGGCCGGTGGCGAGGTTCACCGAGCCGACGTGCACGACGGTGGTGCGGTTGAGGTGCGCGTGGGCCGGGGAGGCGGTCTCGAAGGTGGCGAAGCACTCGATGCGGAAGGGCACGTCGGGCCACGCGAAGTCCGGGCTCGACAGATCCTCCTTTGAGGGGACCGGCATGCCGGCGGGCGGCAGCACGTAGCCCTGCACGCGGACGCCGACGCTGTCCGCGCCCAGGGTCACGACCTCGTAGGCGTCCACGATGCCGACGCCGTCGTAACGGACGCGGAAGTGGTCGATGCCGTCCACGTGGGCCCCGCGGAGCAGGCCCTCCGTGATCGTGCCCTCGAAACGGTTGTCGGCGCGCACGCCGTCGGTGACGGGGCCGATCGGTGCGCTGTGGGTGAGCTTGCCCTCGAAGCGGTAGACGGGGCGGTCGGTTCGGTTGGGGTACATGATGGTTCTCGCCTTCGGGTGGGGTGGTGCGGGAGACAGGGATGACGGGGGGCCGGGGACGACCGCGGGGGAGGCCCGAGGTTCAGGCGGCGCCGGGTTCGAACGTGGCGAGCAGGGCCTCCAGCTCGGCCTGGGTTGGCCCGGGGACGGGCTCCGCTCGCGGGGCGCGTCGCATCGTCTGCAGCAGTTCCTCGGTGCGGCCGATGACCGGCGGCAGGTGCGAGCTCAGGACCGTGGTCGGCTGCATGCGCCGCACGGCGTCGAGGTCACGGGCGAAGACCTGCTCGTCGACCGAGGTCACCCACGGCATGTCGACGCTCGCCCATGCGAGCTGGCCCTGCGCCACCACCTCGGGGTCCAGCCCCATGGTCGAGTGGGCGGTCGCCTCCTCGAGGCTCGGCAGCGGGCCGCCGAAGCAGTCCGAGGCCACGAGCGTGCCGGTGGCGGCGTCGAGGAAGCCGGTCGTCGCCGGGCTGTCGAACAGCGGCGGGCGGATCGCCGTCAGCTCCCGGTCACCGACGTGGACGCGGTCACCCGCGTTGACGACGTGGAGCCGGTCGAGCGGGATCGGCGTCTCCGGCAACATCCGGCCGACGGCGAAGAAGTTGCTGATCAGGCGTGCCTGCGGTGCCAGCTCCAGCAGCCGCAGCAGGCTGCCGGTGTGGTCACGGTCCTCGTGGGTGAGCCAGATCCAACGCAGCCGCTCCAGCGGTAACACCGAGGCCACCGCGTCGACGAAGTCGTCGCCGAGGATGCCGGCGCCGGTGTCGACCAGGACCGGCTCGGCGGCGTGCAGCAGGAAGGCGTTCATCGGCAGGATGCCCGCGTTGGGCACCGGCCAGTAGGTCGGGACGACGTGCAGGTCGCGGCCGACCGCGAAGGGGTCGCCCAGGAAGGGATCCACGGATGCGTTCTCCTCGGCGCCCCCGGGTGGGGCGCTCGAGGGCAGCCTGCGGGACCACGACCTCCGTGGCAGTGGGGGCGCGTACCCAGCTAAGGGCCGACGCCACCCGGTTAGGACGCGGCGGGATCGACGGGACGTGCGGCGCCCGCCACCGCGGCCAGCCCCGACCGATCGGGGCAGCCGGTCTTGCGCAGCAGGCTGGCGACGTGCTTCTCCACCGTCCGGGGGGACAGCACGAGTCGCGCGGCGATCTCCGCGTTGGTGAGTCGCTCGGCGACCAGCCACAGCACGTCCGCCTCCCGGCTGGTCACGCCGTGCGATCGGAGCTGGTCCGGGACCGTCGATTCCCCACGACCCTGGCGGGGGACCGGCGCGTCGGCCTCACGGAGTTGCCGTCGGCAGTCGGCCGCCAGCGGTTCGTGGCCGTGGGCGGCGAACCAGCGGACGGCGGCCTGCAGCCACGGCACGGGACGGCCCCAGCCGTGCGCCAGCGCTTCCGGGGCGATCAGCCAGGCCGTCAGGTGCGTCAGCAGTTCGTTGCCCTCGTAGCCGGCCAGGATCGCCAGGCCCGCGGCCGCGTCGGCGTCGGCCGCCGCGCGGTCACCTTCGCGTCCGCGGACGACGGCGTCGGCCACGCCGAGCATCGCCCGGTTGTAGCGGGTGTCCGATCCCGCGGCGGCGGCGGCCTCGGCGCGTGCGGCGGCGTCGTCCTCGCCGGCGATCGTGCGGAGCAGCGCCCACAGCCCCCGGTGCGGGTCGTGGTGACCGGGCACCGTACGGAGCAGCTCGGAGGCACGGTCCAGCGCCGCCCGCGCGCCGTCGCGGTCCGCCCGGTGCAGGGCCCCCATGGCGCGGACGTGGCCCCAGGCGGTGGCCGCCAGGGCAGGGTCCTCGCTGCCGGACAGCGCCCGGCGGATCGCGGCCTCGGCCGCGTCGGTGCGACGGTCCTGGGCGTCGGCACGGGCGATCATCAGCGTCGCCCAGGGGGCGGAGGCATGCCGAAGGCGTCCCGCCTAGGACTCCGCGCGCTCAGCGGCGGCACGTCCGGCGGCGGTGTCGCCGCGGGCGACCAGGGCCGCGGCGAGGTGCAGGTCGGCCACGGCGGCGGTCGCCGGTGCGCCCGCCTCGATGGCGGCACGTCGGGCGGCGACGAGCCGGTCGAGGCGCATGCGGTCGAGCAGGTCGATGGTGCCCAGCTCGTGCAGCGCACGGGCACGCCAGAGGGCGAGGTCGTGCGCCTCGGCGGTGGTCAGCGCGGTCGCGAACGCAGCTTCGGCGGCGGCGACGTCGTGCGGTCGCCGTGCCCGGCCCAACAACTCGAGCGCCTCGCACCGCAGGGACGGTGTCAACTCCGGGCGGTCGAGGATCGCTTCGGCCAGCTCGCGGGCCCGGGCCAGCTCACCGCTCTCCGCGAGCACCAGCTGGACGCGCAGCAGGTCGGCACGGGCTCGCGCGTGGCGGTCGTCGTCGTCGACGGCGCGTTCGGCGCTCCGTTCGACGTGTGGCCGGGCGTCGGTCGGACGGCCGGCCTCGAGCAGCGCCTGCGCGAGCGCGAAGTCGAGTTGCGTGGCCCCGTCGCCGGCCTCGGCCGCGTGGGCCAGCGCCGTGTCGACGTCGCCGGAGCGGGCATGCAGTTCCGCCAGCAGCGCGTGCGCCTCGCCGTCGGCCTCCGCCGGCGCCGCCCCGAGCGCACGGCGGGCCGTGCTGGCAGCGGTGGCGAGGGCTCCGCGATCACGAGCGTGTCGCGCGGCCGCCAGCAGATATCGGCTCGCGGCCTCGCGGTGTCCCGCGAGCTCGGCCAGCTCGGCGGCCAGCTCGCTCGTGTCGCCGTCGAGCGCCGCCCGATCGGCTTCGAGGACCGCCAGCGTCCGCCGCGCCAGCGCCGCCCGCTCGGGCGGCAACATCCGGGCGACGACGTGGTCGCGGGTGAGTGCGTGGCGGAAGCGGATGCCGTCGCCCTCACCCTCGAGCAGGTGGGCGTCGGTCGCCTCCCGCAGGCTCGCCAGCACCGCCGCCTCGTCATGACGCGTGACCTCGGCCACCAGGTGCCAGTCGAACCGTCGCCCCAACAGCGCGGCCGCCGCCACCACGTCGCGACTCTCGTCGCCCAGGGTCGCCAGCCGCCGCTCGATCGATTCCGCGAGCGTCTGCGGCACCGTGGTCACCGTCCGAGACAGCATCAGGCGGGGCCCGTCGGGGCCCTGCCGCAGCGCTCCCGCCCCTTCCAGACCCAGGAGCAATTCCTCGGCGAGGAACGGCACCCCGTCGGCGCGGCGCCGGACGAACTCGAGCAGGTCGGCAGGCACGGCGTCCGCCTCCAGGCTGGCGCGGACGAGGTCGTCCATCGCCGCCGGCGCCAGCGGCCCCAGCTGCAGGATGCTGGCCGCCCGGCGGTCGGCGAGGCGCCGGACGACGTCGAGCGCCGGCCCGGACGGATCGGGACGGAGCGTCACCAACAGGCCCGCCCCGTGTGCCGCGGCGTTGTCCACGAGGTATTCGACGACCGCGACCGTGTCCGTGTCGGCCCAGTGCAGGTCCTCGATGCTCAGCAGCACGCCGCGTCCGCGGCCGGCGACCGCCAGGACGGTCAGAACGGCTTCGGCGACGGCGAGCACGGGTGCGCCGATCGCCGGCCGGCTCGACCACGACGGCACCAGCAGCGCCAGCGTCGCCAGGTGCGACAGGACCGCCGAGTCCGGTGGCGGTCCGCTCGCGCGGAACCCGTTGGTCAGCGCTTCGCCGAAGGGACGGAACGGCTGCCCGGCCCCGCCCTCGACGCAACGGCCCGACAGGACGAGGATCCCGCGGTCGCGGGCCAGCGCCTCCGCCTCGCGGCGCAGACGTGACTTGCCGAGCCCGGCCTCGCCGAGCACGACCCGGGCACCGCCTCGGCCGGCGGCGGCCTCGTCCAGTGCGGCAGCGAGCCGGTCACGCTCGCGGGCGCGGCCGACCAGCTCCCGGTCGTCCAGGCGGATCATGCGGCCAGTCTCGTCCGCGGGCCCGCCGACCGGCAACTGCGGCGCTGCAGGTCACGCGCGGCCGGACGCGCCCACACCGGCACGGCCGGCCGTTCCTGCCGCCTCGATGGCCTGCCGCCAGCCCTCGAGGTGGGCCGGATAGTCGGCGGCCAGGTCGGCGACGTCCCGCCGTCCCTCCGGCGAGAGAGCCGTCAGGTCGTAGACGACGCGGACATCGGTCGTCGTGCGGGTCGCCGGTGCGCAGACCACCGTCACGGTGCCGGCTGTGCGTCCTTCGGCGACGCGGGCGTAGCGCATGCGGTCCGGTTCCCGTTCGACGACGACCCACGTCGTCCTCGTGGACGCGCTTCGTGTGACGAAGACCGTCCCGGGCACTGGTTCCTCGGGCCGCCCGCCCGGATACTCGGGGTGCCACCCGGGCACCCAGTCGCGCTCGCCCTCGGGGGTGAAGCGTTCGAGCGCCACGTCCGGGGGCACGTCGACCACGAAGCCGGCGTCGAGGCGCGTCCGGCCGGAGGGGTGCAGACCTTCCACGGTGTGTTCCTTTCAGGAGACGAGCGGCCACAGCGCCAGTGCGGCGCCGACGACGATGGTGACGACGGCCGAACCACGCTCGTCCGCCCGCCGCACCAGGGTCCGGCCGGCGACCGCCAGCAGGACGTGCCAGGCGAGCGAGGCGGTCGCGACCGCCGCGGCGAAGGCGATCACGGCCACGGGGTCCCGGCGCACGCCGCCCTCGACCGCTGCGGCCACGAACACCGCGACCGTCAGCGGGTTCGGCAGGGTCAGCAGGTAGGTGGTCGCGAACCACCGGGCCGGGCCGCCGCCAGCGACCGACGCCACGCGCCCCATGGTCGCGCGTCCGGTCAGGACGCGGACCCCGCGGGCGACGAGCACGACGCCGACCACGACGAGCAGACCCCCGGCTGCGGTCCGGCCGAACCGCAACACGGAATGGCCGGCGACGCGGGCACCCACCGTCGCGGCGACGACCGCCCACGACAGGTCGGCGGCGGCGACCCCGCCACCGGCGGCGAGTCCGAGCCGGAGGTCGCGACGACCGCGGTCGACCACCAGCAGACCGATCGGGCCCAACGGCACGGCGACGGCGAGGCCGACCAGGGCCCCCGCCGTCGTCACCGCGAGTACGTCCGTCATGACCGTCATGATGGCGACGAAAGGGCCGTGGGTGTCACGGTTCTCGGCGCCAGGGCGGCGATGGCGCCGGATATCCTGCGCCGATGGACACCATCGACCACAGGATCGTCGGCGCGTTGTCCCGCGCGGCTCGCCAGACGCTGCAGGAGCTCGCCCACCACGTCCACCTCGGCGCCAGTGCCACGCGCGAACGGCTGCGGCGGCTGGAGGCGGCCGGGATCATCACCGGCTACCGGGCCGTCCTCGATGCCGACCGGCTCGGGTTCCCGTTCGACGCGCTGGTGGAGGTCGATCTGCCCGCCGGCGCCGACGCCGCCGCGTTCGAGGCCGGGTTACGAGCGACACCGGCCGTCGTGGAGGCGGTGCACGCCACCGGCGACCGCGACTACCTGGTGCGCCTGCGGTGTCGGGACAAGTCGGAACTCAACCGCGTCGTGCACGGCCTCAAGAGGGAACTCGGCGCGGCGCGCACCGAGACCCGGGTCGTCCTCGACCAACCCGTGCCCGCCCGTGACCGGTTGCCCGACGTCAGGTGATGGAGGCGCGGTGGATGGACTCGATGGCCTCGTCCAGGGCGGCGTCGAAGGCAGCGTCGTCCTGGTCGGCGGCGAGGTCCTGCACCAGTGCCCGCGAGAAGCTGGCGATGACGCCGGCGTTGCGGGCGAGGCGCTCGTTGGCCTCGTCCCGGGTGTAGCCACCCGACAGCGCGACCACGCGCAGCACCTTCGGGTGCTCGACGAGCGGTGTGTAGAAGCCGTCCTCGCTGGGGATCGTCAGCTTCAGCATCACCTGCTGGTCGTCCGCGAGGTCGTCGAGGTGACGCAGGATCCCCTCGCGCAGCCGCTGCTCGGCCGCCAGCTTCTCCGGGCTGTGGATGTCCACCTCCGGCTCCAGGATCGGCACCAGTCCGGCGGCGAGGATCCGGCGGCCGACCTCGAACTGCTGCGCGACGATGGCGTCGACGCCGGCCGGGTCGGCGAGCTTGACGACGGAGCGCATCTTCGTCCCGAAGACACCCAGGTCACGGGCCCGGGCGAGCAACGCGTCGAGGTCGGGCATCGGCTTCATCAGCTGGACGCCGTCGGCCTCGTCGGCCAGCCCCTTGTCGACCTTGACGAAAGGCACCACCTTCTTGGTGTCCCACAGGTAGCTCGAGGTGGGGACACCCTCCACCTCGCGGTCCATGGTCCCCTCGAAGAGGATCGCGCCGAGGACCCGCTCACCGGTGAAGGCCTCGCTGGTCATGATGCGGGTGCGCATGGCGTGGACGAGGTCGAACATCTCCTCGTCGGTGTCGTAGGCGTCCTGCTGGATGCCGTACTGGGCCAGCGCCTTGGGTGTGGAACCACCCGACTGGTCGAGGGCCGCGAGGAACCCCTGTCCGGTGGCGATCCGGTCGTGCATCTCCGCGTTCATGCTGCAACCTCCTCCGCACGGCATGCCGCCGGTTCGCCCGGCGTCCGCTCCCACCGCGACGGTAGTCCGGCTGCGCGGTCCGGCTCAACGCCGGGCGGTCAGGCGGCCCGCCCGGAGGAGGCCGGTCACCGATGCAGCGTGTGGCTCGGCGGCTGGCCGTAGGCGTGCAGGTACGCGCCGGCGAAGCGGCCCGGGTTGCTGAAGCCCCAGCGGGCCGCGATGCCGGCGACCGTCGCGCCCGTGCCCGGATCCGCGAGCCGCAGGTCCTGGTGCGCCCGGTCGAGCCGGACGCGTCGCAGGTAGCCGGAGGGACTGGTGCCGTGGTGCCGCTGGAACGCACGTTGGAGCGAGCGGACACCCACACCGGCCGCTCGGGCGATGTCACCGATGGTGAGGTCGCGGTCGGCGTTGACCTCGATGTAGGCGGTCGCCCGACGGACCGCGGCCGTCGTGGCGAGACCGTCGTCGTCGGCTTCGCGCACCAGGGCCCGGTTCGGGAACGCCTGCAGGATCGCGGTCGCCAGTAACCTCGACGCCTGCGCCGTCACGAGCGGGCTTCCGAGGAGCTCGGGTTCGCCGGCCAGGTGATGCAGGTAGCGCAGTGCCGCCAGCAGGTGCCGGGCCGCGGACGGGGTGGTCGGGTGCGGTGCGGTGAAGCGCAGGAGGCCGCGCTCGCTCCCGGGGACGTCCGCCCCGACGTGCTCGAGCAGGCCCAGCGGCACCGTGTAGGCGGTCAGCCGCGGGCCCTGCCACTGCAGGCGCAACTCGTCCAGCGGGGGCAGCAGGAACGGCAGACCCGGTCGCTGGACGGTGTGCCCGCGACCGAAGTCGATGGCGTGGCCGCCGTCCGCGAGGACCCCGACCAGCGCGAGGTCCTCGAACGTCCACGCCGAGGTGGCGTCACCGGCGTAGGTCAGCCAGGAGACGCGGGCCGCGCCGACGTCGACGACCACGCTGCGGTAGCGGAACGGCTCGTCACGTCGCGGCGGGGCGGCCGTGTGCTCGCCGTAGTGGTCACGGATGAAGCCGTGAGCCACCTCGCGGTCGGCCGTGTCGATCTCGATCCTACGGATCTCCGGGACTGGTGGACCCGTCATTCCGCCTTCCGTCTCGCCCTGGACCGGTGTGCTCGGGACGCGTCGCGCCCTCGCCGCGTCGGGAACGTCGAGGTGACGAGGCTACGCCGGCCGCTGCTGCCACGGCTTCCCGTTCGCACGCTGCCCGGCCGAGCGCTCGGCCACGCGGCTGGACGTTGCGCGACAGCCCTGTCCCCGACGCGACCGCCGGATCACCGCGGCGCGCCCGGTTGCGTACCGTTCCCGCGGCCTTCCTCGACGGCGACCGCGCGCCGATGTTCGGCGGGGGATGCGTGGTCGGGTCGGGGTGGCCGCAGCGGGGGCCTGGAGGGCGGCCGGAGACGGCCGCCCTCCAGGGGCCGCCTGCTGGGCGTACGCTGGTGCGGTTCAGGAGGTCGGTGATGGCCGGACCCTCACGCGCACGCCAGTACCTGTCGGGTCACCGCGACCCGCGTCGTCTTCGCGCGGCGGCGCGGGCCGGCTCGGGCGCCGGGTCGCCCGGTCTGTGGGCGGACGTCGTCGCCACGTGGCGGCTGCTGCGGGCGTACCTGCGCGGGGACTACCGCGCGGTGCGCTGGCGCAGCATCCTCGCGGTCGTCACCGGCGTGGTGTACTTCCTGTCACCGGTGGACCTGATCCCGGACGTGTTCGTGCTGCTCGGGCTGACCGACGACGCGATCGTGGTGTCCCTGGTCTTCGGCGTGGTGCGGCAGGAACTGACCGGCTTCCGGGCCTGGGAGCAGGCGCAGCAGGGTCTGGACGCCACCGTCCTGCGCACCGTTCGCAGCGCCTGAGCCCTCGCGGCCGAACGTCGAGGAAACGAGGCGCCGGGCCGATGGCCGGCGCCCCGTCGGATGCGACACGGGTGCAGGTCAGGCCACGGGTGAACGTGCTGGCCAGCGCCGATGGTGCGGGGAGGGGAGGTCTGGGCCCTGACCTTCGCCGACCGGACCGTGCACATCACGGACGTGAAAGGTCTGGAGGACCTGGCCGCGCTGCTCGACACGCCCGGTCATGAGGTCGCCGCGGTGGATCTGATGGGTGCGGCGGCCTCGTCCCCGGACGACGGTGAGGTGCTCGACGCGGCTGCTCGGCGCCTACGAGCGGCGCATTCTCGAGCTCCAGGGGGACCTGGAGGAGGCGGAGGCGTTCGTCGACCCCGTGCGGGCCAAGCGTGCCCGGGTCGAGCTCGACCAGCTGGTGGCCGGCCTGAGCGCCGCGACCACACTCGGCGGGAGGGCCGGCGCAGCGGCGGGACGGCCGAGCGTGCCCGCTCGGCCGTCACCTGGCGGATCCGCGCCGCTATCCGGCGGATCACCGCCGTACACCCGGCCCTCGGCGACCACCTGACGAAGGCGGTGCGCACGGGCCGCTGGTGCGTCTATGCGCCCGAGACACCGACCACCTGGACCGTCGTGTCATGACGCGTGTCGTGACGCCGGAGGTACGGGTCAGTCCGTGCGCTGCAGGAAGCGGCTGCTCACCCAGCCGGTGCGCCCGCTGAGCCAGATCTGGCGCCACACCACGTCACCGACCCTGGCCCGGTTGCCGGTGCTGCGGATCCCGGTGGCGTCGCTGGGAAGCCGAGCGACGATGGTGTTGCCCACGCCCGGCTGCGACCGGACGTTGAGCGAACTGCCCGCTCGCACGTTCACGACCCGATAGGTCCGCGGCGTGACCGGCGAGAGGACGGTCACCCGGCTGGTGGGCCGCGCCGGGTGCGCGACGTCGACCACCACGCGCGAGGGGTTGCTGAGCCGCAGCACCCGGAAGCCGGCGTTCGCCCGTAGACCGAGGCCCCAGCTCACGACGGCCTCGAAGTCGCCGGCGAACTTGGCCTGCCGCAGGACGGGCAGTTCGGGGGTCAGCGTCCGGGGGCCGCGGTACGTGGGCCGGCCGTCCTCGTCGTGGGCGTTCGCGGGCTGCATCGTCACCTGGAGGAAGGCGCGTCCACGCAGCCGGATGGGGCGGCCCGAGCCGTCCTCGACGACCTGGTCGACGCGTTGGACGCGTGCCCTGGGCACGCGTCCGCGATAGTCGAACACGATCCGGTCGAAACCGGGGTGCCCGCCGGTGCGGACGTTGGTCAGTTCCGCGATGGCCGGTTGCGCCGCGGCCTCGGCCGCGGGCACGAGCACGCCGACGAGCAGCAACAGCGACAACAGCACCCGCCATCTGGCGGCGGAGCGGACCATGGCCGACCTCCTCGAGTCCTCGGTGGTCCATGCGGCGCAGGGCCTCGCAGCCCCGACCACCCGGTGACGTCGACGCTACGCCCGGAAAGGACAAGCACCGGCCACGCGGAGGCCAGTGGATGGCCAAGCGCGGGCCAGCGGTCGGCGTAGTGGGTGCCTCACTCCTTCTGGGCGCGGATGAAGTCGCAGCAGGTCGTCGACGTCCCGGGCGCCGCTCCTCCGCGAGGAGAATGATGACCCACTCGAACACTCGTCCCGCGTCAATCCATCGGGTGCGAGTGCCCGCCATCCGGGCCCGTCGCTTCAGCGTGCGCTCAGCAACGCGGACACCGTCCGACCGGCCGTGATCATTGACCGGTTCGACAGGGCGAAGTAAGCACACGCCAGCCGACGACTGGCGTGGACCCGTCACGACTGCGTGACCCGTCAGCAACAGCAGCCGGCGTGCCGGTCCCGCAAACCGTCGGGCCGGTCTGGGAGGTGTGCGGCGGCTGCGACGCGATCCGTCGGGCTGCCGTGCAAACGGATCCTGGGAGGGATCGTTCCATGGCAGGAAGCAGACTGCGCAGGCATGCGCTCTTCGGGGTGACCTCGGTGATCGTGCTGTCGATGGCGGTACCGGGAATCGCCATCAACCAGCAGTTGCCGCCGCCGCCCGACGACCTCGGGCGCACCGCCGACGAGGTGTCCGACGTGGTCGAGGTCCACGTCGCGGACACCGAGGAGCTCGACCGGCTCGTCGCGACCGGCGTCGACCTCGACCACCACGTCCACGTGCACGACGACGGAGAGATCGAGGTGCACGCGGTCGTGACGCCCAACGAGCAGGCCTCGCTGAAGGCGAAGGGCTTCGAGCTCGGCCGCCGGGTGCACACCGAGGCGGACACCGAGGCGGCGCTGGAGGAGCGGGAAGAGACCATCCAGGCCGCGATCGCGGAGAACGAGGAGTTCGCCGCCGCTGCGGAGCTCGCGACCGTCTCCGACGTCAAGATCATCCGCGCCGACTACTACACCAGCTTTGGCCAGGGCGTTCTGTCGGTCGAGGCGAAGTGGGCCAACGGCCAGACGGCGACCAATGCATTGACGGTCCAGCGTGACAGCGGCCCGGGCACGGAGTTCGGCTCCGGTGGCCAGCAGAACATCTCGCGGTTCGTCGACGCCGGCGTCTACCTCTATCACCGCGGCGCCGCGTCCGTCGCCACGCGACCCGACCGCGTCCGCATCGTCAGCCCGAGCGGTGACGTCGCCATCGCCGAGGTGACCGACTGGCTGCCGACCGACGACGAGGATCCCTTCAAGGGTGACGGTTACGAGGAAGGCTTCATCAACAGCTACCTCACACCCACGGAGCTGTACGAGCGCATCCACGCGCTCGCGGCGGAGTACCCGGAGCTCTCGGAGATCGTGGAACTGCCCCACAAGACCAACGGCTACCGGCGCCACGCGCAGGCGCTCCTCGGAAGTGCCAACGCCTCGCGCGTGGGTATCGATTCGGTCGCCTGGGGCCACGAGGGCGGCAACGACCTGCGCATCCGGACCATCAACCCAGGGGCGGCCGACTCACCGCTGAGCGTCTCGGTCGCGGGTAACGACATCACGGTCGGACTCGCGACGAACGGCGCCGGCGCGCTCTCGAGCACGGCCGCCCAGGTCGTGGCGGCGCTGAACGCCGATCCGGCCGCCAGCGCCCTGGTCTTCGCCTACACCTACCGCGGCAACGCCGGTGGTGGGGTGGTCGCGGCGCAGGACTTCGTTTCGCTCTCCGACGGACTGGCCGCACCGGACAGCGTGTCGAGGGAACCGCACCCGGTCTACGCCATCCGGATCGGCAAGCACCGCGACGGTTCCAAGCCCGGCGTGCTGGCCTACGCGCAGGAGCACGCGCGTGAGTGGGTGCCGCCGTTGGTCACCATCGAGACGGCGGAACGGTTGCTGCGCAACTACGCCCACCACGGCCCGACCAAGCAGCTGGTGAACAACCTCGACATCTGGATCGCGCCGTCCATCAACCCCGATGGCGGTCACTACTCCTTCTACGACCGGTCGGCGCAGCGCCGAAGCATGACGCGTCACTGCGCGGTGACCGGCAACTACGACATCCTGGCGCGCGGGAACTGGGGCGTCGACAACAACCGCAATTACACCGAATACAGCCTGTTCGACGGCTTCTCGGGTGCTTCGACCTCCTGCACCAGCGACACGTTCGCCGGTCCCGCCGAATTGTCGGAGCCGGAGAACAAGAACGTCGACTGGCTGGCGCAGCAGAACATCAAGTTCTCCATGAACCTGCACTCGTCCGGCAACTACTTCATGTGGTCGCCCGGTTCGTACGCCACGCCGGGACGCATCAGTGCGCCGCGGCCGACGCTGCAGGAGGAGGGCTACTTCTGGGGCGCCTCGTCGCGCATCCTGACCGCCATCAAGCGCTACCGCGGCCTGTCGGTGACGCCGGCACGCACCGGTCCGATCTCCGACGTGCTGTACTCGGCGGCCGGTAACTCGGGCGACATGCTCTGGTACAAGTACGGCATCTACGCCTGGAACTTCGAGGTCGGTACCTCGTTCCAGCCGCCGTTCGAGGGCACGCCGACCGGTGGTTCCGCGCGACGCGAGTCGATGGAGTTCGCCAACGGTCTCGTCGAGATGATGCGGGTCGCGTACGACTTCAGCCGCGACAAGGTCCGGCCGGAGAGCGTCATGAACGTCACCCACTCGGCCACGCCGGGGATGGTCGACGTCACCTTCACCACGTCGGAGCCGGCGTCCGTGTTCTACACGCTGGACGGCTCGACTCCGACCTACGAATCCACGCTCTACGCCTCCGCCGGCATCCGTGAGGGCGGCGAAACGCTGACCGTTCCGGCGGGCACGATGGTCCACTTCTTCTCCGTGGACGCCGCCGGCAACGTCGAGCGCAACTACCGACCCGACGGCATGGGCAAGAACTTCGGCAAGGCCCGCGCCGTCGTCGGCGGGTAGCCCACAACCCCGCACCAACCGCGGCCGCGGTCCTCGAACGGAGGGCCGCGGCCGCGGCACGTCCGGTCTCGAAGCATCACCGAACCTGTGGCTCGGGTCGGACGCCGGACCCGGCGACGGCGTGCGGGACGCTGCGGGGGAGGGACGACAGCAGCGCCCCCTCGACGGCGCGTTCCCGGCCCCGGATCCAGGCGAAGAACCAGGTCAGCAGCAGCGCACCGGCCACCAGCAGCGCCAGCATCAGCCAGCCGCTGTCGTCGGCGGCGAGGATGCCGAGGACCACGAGCACAGCCCGATGGCGGACAGCGCCGCGCCGCCACGGTGGTGTCGGATCCTGACTGATGTCGTTGATCATGACGTTCGTGTCCGAGCCCGCGGAGCTGCAGATGAACTGCGCCAGGGCAGCGGGAGCGGCATGCGACGCAGCGCCGGCGACGGTCGGCCGGTCGCGGTCTCCTGTCCGGACACGGGAGGCCTCCAGGGACGAAAGCTTCAGGGTCGGCGCGCCGGGCCGCCGCCACCTCACCCGCGGGGTGGGCCCATCGCGCACGGGGTGGCGTGCCTCGCGCGAGCTCGACACCTCGGCCCGAGGCCTTGATGCCGCCCGGCTGGGCGGCGTATGGTCGATGACGACGGGGGGACGGACGCCCGGGGCTTCGCATCGGCGGAGGAAGGGGGTGGCGGTGTCGTGTCGCTGCCAGAGACCACCACGTCCGGCTACTGGCTGGGCCCCGACGACGGCGAGGCCCTCTGGTTCAACGGCGGGCTCGGGATCCTGAAGGCGACCGCCGAACAGACCGCGGGCAGGTTCGCCATGTTCGAGTTGCGGTTGCGCCGGGGGTTCGCCGCGCCGCTGCACGCGCACGCGAACGAGGACGAGTTCTTCCTCGTGTTGTCGGGGGCCGTCCGCCTCCAGCACGGCGACGAGGTGATCGACGGTGTGGAGGGCACGCTGGCGTACAGCCCGCGTGAGTCACCGCATTCGTTCCACGTCGACTCGGACGAGGCACGGCTGCTGCTGTTCTTCGGGCCGGCCGGCGTGGAGGGCTTCTTCCGTGACGTGGCGACACCGGCGCGGGCGCTCACGCAGCCACCGGAGGACGAGCCGAGGCACGACCGCGAGACGCTGATGGAGATCATGCGCCGCCACGGTCAGACCGTGCTCGGTCCACCGCTGCCGCCGTTGTCCTGACGCGTCGGAAGACGCGAGGGGCGCCTCAGTCCTGACCGGGCGGCGTGTCCCAGTCGTGGACGTCGGTGCCGGCCTCGCGGGACAGGATGTCGAGGGCGGCGACGGCGCCCGCACCGGCGGAGATGATTGCCTGGCTGCGGTCGGGGCGCACCAGGCGGCCGATGGCGTACACGCGGTCGACCGGCGTCCGGTACTCCGCGTCGACACCGACACGGCCGTCCGTCACCGACAACCCGAGCCGCCGCGCCAGCGGCTGGGCGGACTTCCCGCCGGCCAGGACCAGGTAGTCGGTCGGCGTCGGCGGCCGGGTGTTGGTGTGGACGATGAACGTGTCGCCGGCGCCTTCGAGGTCGGTGACCTCGGCCGCGACGACGTCCGCGCCGAGGCCGGCGACCTGTTCACGGGCGGCGCGCTGGAAGTCGGGTCCGGCCACGTCGGGGACACCGAGGTAGTTGTGCAACTGCGCGTAGTGCATCGGCGTCTGGTCCTGCCCGAACACCGTGACCTCGTGGCCGGCCTTGGCCAGGAACAGCGCGGCAGACAGGCCACCGGGGCCGTCACCGACCACGACGATGCGTGCCATGCGTGCTCTCCACTCCCTCAGCGACGATGGACGACCATCAAGATACTCGCGCCGGATGCGCCGTCGAGGGGGCCCACCTCGGTGAAGCCCGCGCGCCGTAGCGCCCGCAGGGACGAGGCGTTGGCCGCGTCCGGTGCGGCGCCGACGTGGTGCCAGTCGGGATGCGTGGGGAAGGCGACGTCGCGCACGAAGGCGCGCAGCATGGCGGCCCCGAGGCCCCGGCCCCGCTCGGTGGGTTCGCCGACGAGGTAGTCGACGCCCCCGGCAGCGGACGTGACTCCCCGGGCTCTCCACGCGCCCGCCTCGTCGGGATCCGAGTCGATCGCGTAGGCCTGGATCCAGCCGAACGGCCGATCGTCGAGCAGTGCCAGCCAGTGCTCGACGTCGCCGCCGGCGTCCGGGCCGTAGTCGCGGACGACCGCCGGCCACGACACGTCGTCGCCCTCCCACCAGCGCACCACGCCGGGCTCGTTCAACCACGCGTGCAGCAGCGGCAGGTCGTCGGCCGCCAGTCGACGGAAGCGCACGTGCACCGCCGCCGGCGGCGTCCGCGGCGGCGCAGGCGGCGTCCGCGGTGGCTCCGGTGCGTGCACCAGTTCGACGCACGGCGCGATCGCACGGTGATGGAGGTACATGACGGCTCCTCGCCGAGTCGGCCGCCACCGAGCGTGGAGGACACCGCACGCCGGCTGGTGAGGAATCGATGAGGACGCGGTGCTCCTGGCCGGCGCGCCTCGAGGAGACACGGCGTGCCGTGCCTACCAGTCGTCGCCGTCGCGCGCCTCGCAGACCATCGGAGCGTTCAACGGCAGTGCGCGGGTGGCGCCGAAGCGCAGCACCATGATCCCGTCGTCCTCGTCGGGGGTCCGGGTGAGCGCGGTGCCGTCACGGACGTAGGTCGGGCCCTGCCACCGCTCCCAGCCCAGGCGCTCGTAGAAGGCGTGTCGCCCTGTGGAGAGCACACCCAGGTCGTGCCGTCGGCGCAACAGCTCGGCCACCTCGGCCATCACCGCCGAGCCGTGACCACGGCCCTGGGCGGACGGGGAGGTCGCAACGGCTTCGACGTATTCGCAGTCCACGAGGCGCCCTGCGGCCTCGAGTCCGCGTCGCACGAGGGCGGCGTGTGCGAGCACCTCGTCGTCCTGCAGCAGCACGACGTGCCAACCCCCGAGCGCGTGTTCCCAGTCCGTCTCGCCGAAGTCGTCACCGAAGGCCGCCGACATCAGTGCTCGCGCCTTCGCGAGGAGCCCGGCGGGAGCCGCTCCGGTCGCGAAGACCCGGAGCGTGCTCATGCGGCGTCGGGGACCGATGCCGTCCGGGGTCGGCGGATGCGCCAGGCCGCGACGCCGAGGGTGCCGACGAGCACCGCCAGGACGCCGAAGCGGGCCAGCGCGTCGGTCGCCACGGCCTGGCCGGGTTCGCGGTTCGCGAAGGCGTCGCTGACCTGGAAGAGCAGCAGCATGGTGAAGATCGTGAAGGCGGCGATGATCGCCGGGCGGCTGCCACGCCAGACCAGCGTGCCAAGAGCGACGGTGACGAGCCCCACCGCCACCAGACCGCCCGCGATGCCGGCCGACAGGCGTACCAGCTCGGTGAGGAAGCTGACCAGGCCGAAAGCGACGTTCAGGGCCCCGACGAGAATCAGGACGGTCCCGGCGAGTCGGGAGCTCCAGTGACCGGCGTCCGCCGCGGCCGGCCGGCCGTGTCCCCTGGCCATCGCGTCCCTCCCGCGAGTTCAACAGTTCTTCAGGGAATCTTCCGTTCCCCGCCATCCTAGGCACCTAGGGTCGCCCGTCGGAGTCATTTTGCCGTGGCCCACGCGGGTCATCTAACGGGACGGCTCCATGCGTCAATGGGAGGATGCATGGCAACCACACTGCGGCGCCCGATCAGTATCGGTCTGGTCCTGGCGCTCGTACTCACGTTCTCCGCGCTCATGTCGAAGCCGGCGCAGGCTCACGACTCGTGCGCGATCGCTCAACCCGCGGCGAGTGGTCCACTCGGGCTGGTCCTCGCCGCGGTCAACGTCTTCTCGGCCTTCCTGCCGACCGAAGCTGCCTGCGAGGACAAGTTCGCCGAGGTCGAGGTGAAGCTCACCCGCGACTGGGGGAGTGACGCCGAGGCGCAGGCCAGCGCCGCCTCCGAGCCGCGCTACAACGCCTCGCGCGCCAATCCTCGTAGCAGCGCGCCGGACACGTTCGCGCCCTGCAAGGACGGCATGGCCGCGGACTTCTTCCCCTGTGACGGGGTCGACCTGCTGAGCCACGTCTCGCACGCGGAGCTCGGCACGTCGTTCGTCAACGACATCTGGGGTTGGACGGATCCGCAGACGCGCAAGGACTACGCGCTGGTCGGTTCGTCCACCGGCACGGTCTTCGTCGACATCAGCGATCCACGCCGACCCGTCGTGCTGGGCAAGCTGCCGACCGCGTCGTCGCAGGGCGGCTCGTCCTGGCGCGACATCAAGGTCTACGAGAACCACGCCTACGTCGTCTCCGAGCACACGAACCACGGTGTACAGGTCTTCGACCTGACGCGGCTCCGTGACTGGAACGGCTCCTACACGACCTACGACGTCGATGCGCACTACACCGGACACGGCTCGGCCCACAACATCGCCATCAACGAGGACACGGGATACGCGTACTCGGTCGGTGCGGGGCCCTACACGGTCGCGGGACTGCCCAACGTCGTCGTCGTCAACGAGCCCTCCGCCGCCGCCGGTCAGTACCAGGCGACCGGTGCGGCCTTCGGACCGGCACCGACGGGCGAGCTGCTGACCGGTGAGTTCGCCGTCGTCGACGACGGCACGGCGCTGCCGAACGAGGGCTGCCATGCGCTGCAGGACTTCCCTGCGGGCGCGATCGCCATCGCCGACCGCGGCACCTGCCCGTTCACGGACAAGGTGCTAAACGCCCAGGCCGCCGGTGCGGTCGCGGTCGTCATCGCCAACAACGTGGCCGGGTCACCGATCACGGTCGGCGGTGCGGCCCCGGGCATCGAGATCCCGACGGTCATGGTGAGCCAGGCCGACGCGAACGCGATCAAGGCGGGTCTGCCGGCCGCCGGGGGTGTGAGTGCCAACCCGGCCGTCATCCAGTGCGGGACCGGCCTGCACATGATCGACATCAACGAGCCCAAGAACCCGACGTTCGCGGGCTGCTTCGACGACAACGGCTACGTCCACGACACCCAGTGCGTGCTCTACGACGGCCCGGATGCGGACTTCCACGGTCGGGAGATCTGCTTCAACTCCAACGGCCTGTCCTACAGCACCTCGGCGGGGACGAACTTCGTCTCCATCGTCGACGTGACCGACAAGTCGAACCCGGAGAACCTGGCGGTGCTGGAGTACGAGGGGTCCGGCTACTCCCACCAGGGATGGCTGACGCCCGACTCCGCCTGGTTCCTCCACGGCGACGAAGGCGACGAGCAGCTGCGCGGCGTCAACACGACGACCCGCGTCTGGGACGTCACCGACCTGCGCAACCCGTTCGTGGACTCGGTCTTCGTCAACGACACGACGTCGATCGACCACAACCTCTACACGCAGGGTCGCTACGCGTACGCCTCGAACTACACGACGGGTCTGCGGGTGTACGACACCAGCGACCTCGCCGGTGAAGGTCTGTCCGAGGTCGCCTACTTCGACGTCTACCCGGAGAACGACAACGCGACGTTCGAGGGCGGGACCTGGAGCAACTACCCGTACTTCCGGCAGAAGGGTGTCGTCGCGGTGAGCAGCATCGACCGCGGACTGTTCATCCTCCAGCCGCGAGTCGGCCGCGACGGCAACTGACCACGACCGGGGACCGGGGGCGCCGCCAGCTGGTGGCGCCCCCGTCACGTTCGGCTCCGCTGCGCGTACCCCGGCGTCAGGCGCTCGTGGCGAGTTCGTGACCTGCTGCCGACACGTCGCGGATCCCCAGCCCGGTGAGGGCGAACCGTAGGCCCACCCCCATCGCCATCGGTGCCCAGCTCACGGCAGGTCGTCCTCGGCGCCGTCCCACGGATGGACGGAAGTAGCGGGGACGCGTGCACCACGGGTGATTACCGTGAGCCCATGGCGGAGTCCGGCGAACCAGCAGTGCAGGGTCAGCGCCGCGGACTGAGGGATGCGGCCCAGGCGGCGCATGCGGATCTCGGTCGCATCCGCGGCACGCTGACGGAGGAACAGCGTGCGGCATCGCCATCGCGAGCCCTCGTCACGCTCGTCGCGCACTGGCGCGACCACCGGCCCGTCTACCAGACCCTGGCGCGGTTGGTCGGCGACGAGGCGCGCGAGGCCATCATCCGCGAGCTGGAGGGCTGGAAGCGCGAGCTCGACGAGCAGCTGGGCACCTCCGAGCGGTCGGTCGAGGCCTCGGTGCGGCGATTGGAGTCGCAACTCGCGGCGTCGGAACCGGGCATCGGTCGCGCCGAACTCCTGATCGAACTCGCCGAACTCCATGCCAGCCGCCAGGACGATCGCGAGGCGCAGCGGCGGTTCCACGCCGCCGAGGAGGAGCTCGCGCCCCACCAGCCGCGGACGACGGGCGCCGGGATCGCGGATGTCTTGGTCGACGCGCTGCCCGGTGTCCTGCAGGGCGAGGCGCCGCGCCTGCGCGCGGAACTCGAGGCGGTCATCCGCACCTCGAAGCTGCTGCAGCGGGTCTACGACGGCCTGGCGCGTGTGGTGCAGGACCCTGCCGAGGCGAAGCGATACCTCGACCGACGACGCGAGCTGGACATGAACCTGGCACCCGGCACCCAGGAACAGGCCGAGTTCAAGCGCCGACTGCTGGACGGGCTCGCGCAGGCGGGCGAGGCCCCCACGGACGAGGAGGCCGGACGGCAGGCGCCCTGACCTCCTCGGGCCGTGCGTCAGGCCGGAGCGACCTCGGTGTCCTCCTCGCCGCCGTCGCCGATCCCACGGATCAGCCCGATCAGCGCATCGATGAGCTGCTGCAGCAGATCGTTCAGGATGCCGGACAGGTCGACGCCGTCCAGCAGCCCGGCGATGGCACACAGGAGGTTGCCGAGAAGATTGCCAGGACCGGGCTCGGCGGTGATGTCGAGGTCGATCTGGCTCAGCTGCACCCGCAGACCCAACAGATCGAGATCGAGCGGACCCAGGGTGAGATCAAGGATGGGACAGACGTCTTGTTCCGGAGGTTCCTCGCTCATGTCGTGCCCTCTCGTGGCGCCACCTGCGTCGGCGGGTGACGCCTGGTCGCCGGGAACGAGCGGTGCGATCGACGCTAACACGGTGCCTGTGGCGTGAACCCGGACGGATGACCTCAATACGTCTGGTTGCATGGCGAACCGGGTCGACGGAACGAGGGCGCACGGGGCCTGCACGACACGCCCCGGCCCGACGAGGCGATCGACGTCCTACGTCAAGCTCGCCGGACCCGCTCGAGGCGCTCGGATGGATCCTCGCGCTGACGCTGGTCGCGACCGTGCTGCACGGCAAGCTGCTGATGCTGCTCGGTTCTACGCCCGTCGTGCTCACGCTCGGTTGGTTCCGTCCGCCGCTGTGGCACGCCTTCCTGGACACGCTGCGCGATCCCGAACTGCACCTGCAGTTGCACGCGCTCGCCGGGTGACGCGGTCGCGGGTTCCTCACGGCCCTGCTGACCGGGCAGCCGTCGTCGTTCACGGCCGAGTGGGTCCACGTGCTCGCCTTCGCTGCCATGCTGCCATGGGGGCTCGCGCTCGGCGTCGCGACCGTCGCCTATGCCCAGCGGCGGCGTGGCATCTGCGGCGTCTGCACCCGCGGCGTCCCGGAAGTGCTGCCGTCGTCGCTGCCCGCCGCTCGTGCCACCCTCGCGAGCTCGAGCTGAGGGCGACGTCGGATGCGGCTCGGGGGACGCTGTCGGGCTTCCGCGGGCCCCGCCCTGTGGTTCCGCCTCGGTCAGGGCCTCGAGGGCGAGGGGTGGCGGGTCACGAAGCGGACCGTCCACGTCCAACCGCTCCGGGGGTGGTCCCGTCCACCTGTGTGAAGGCGCGGGTGAAGGCAGCCTCGGAGCGGTAGCCGAGCGAGGCGGCGACCCGGCTGACGGTGAGCACCCCCATCACGGTGACCATCGCTTCGCTGGTGGGCGTCCCGGTCGGGTGAACGACGTGCTGCACGTCACTGGCGCAGCCTCCTGCCCCGCTGGGATTGCGATCACGGTGTGACGCTGCGGCCGAGCCCGGGTGCGACGTGTGCGACGAACGCGTCGTCGGGGTAGCAGAAGGCCCAGTCCTCACCCTGCTCGAACGACTGGACGACCGGGTGCTCCGTCGAGCGGGCGTGGGCGGTGGCATGACGTCCCGGCGAAGAGTCGCAGCACCCGACGTGCCCGCAGTCCATGCACAGCCGTAGGTGCACCCACCGCTGCCCGAGAACCAGGCACTCCTCGCAGCCGCTGGGTGAGGTGGGATCGACGGGAGTCAACTGCTGGAGGTGCTGGCAGCTCATGGTCGTCTCCATGTCGTCTGTCTCGAAGCAGGCGCGGACGTCAGGGTGCGGCCCTCGTGGCCAGGTCGGCGAGATCCCAGCCAGCCGTGCGGGCTCCGGCTCGGTAGGCGTCCTCGAGGAAGCCCAGCAGCGTGGTCCGGGGGTCGGCCGCGGTCCGCACGGCGTCGTACGGCAGGATCGCGGTCCCCGACGCCTCGTTCCAGGTCGCCGCGCGAGCGGTCAGCGGCTGGCTGACGAGCCCGTCCGGTGCCGGTGCGGTGTAGGAGTAGTAGGCGGGGTAGGGGACCTGCTCGTCGCCGGGCCAGAACCCGAAGGCGATCGTCTCGTGCGAGTACGCCTCCGCCTCCACCACCCCGGCGCCCGCCCTCGTCGGGGCCCGTCGGCCCGAGAAGCGGGCGTGCGCGAGGTCGAAGCTGTGCCAGAACAGGTGCACGGGGCTCTGCTTGCCGTTGAACCGCCCGGCGAACTCCTCGAGGACGGCGGTGCTCGACCGCAGCACCTGGGCGAAGCGTGCGACCGCGTCGCCGTCGTAGGTGTCGTGCTCGCGGTCTTCGTGGAACGGCGGCCCGTCGAGGTCGTAGGGGGTCATGTCCGCCTCGACCGTGATGCCCAGCCGTTCGAGGGCGGCCAGCAGTTCGTCGTGGAAGCGTGCGCAGGCAAACCGGGGCAGCAGGGCGAACTGTTCGACCGCGCCGCGGCTGTCGACGATCCGCATAGCATGCTCACGCAGGTCGAGGCGCAACTCCACGGCCCGTCCGTCACCGACCGGCAGCATCCCGGTCGTCAGTCCGTCGACCGTCACGTGCAGTGTGACGTGCCACCAGTGGTTGGCGAACGGCGCGAGCGCGAGCCGGATCTTGCCGATCATCTGGCTGTAGCGGTGGAGCGTGTCCTTGGTGTCCCGCCAGCCGTCCAGCGGAAGGGCCGGCCAGGGGTCCATTGCCGCGGTCGCCCTCATGTCTGGCCCTTTGGGATGACGGGCTCGTGGATCCTCGGCCATGTCGTCGACTCCTCTCTGCTCGCAGCGTGTCGAGTGTTGCTGGTCAGGGGCCGTCGATGCGCTCGGAGTGGCCGGGTGTTGCAGCGAGGATGCAGGCCCAGCCGTCCTCGGTGAGTACGGCAAGGGTGGGGCGGGGCGGGCGTCGTCGGGGTGGGGGCGGCGCCACTATCGACGCTTCTCCAGCCGCGTGACGACGTGCGCAGTCTCGTCCATGCCCCGCGACCGCACCCAGCGAGGCGGTCCGGGCTGCAGCCCTCGGGCTGCTGTGCCAGCATGGGCAGGCACGCGACTTCCGACGCAGCGAGCGGATAGAGCGCACGGTGAAGATCAGCGTCGTGGTGGCGTCCCGTCCCGACGTCGCGCCGAGCGATGACTTGGCCGTGGCGGCGACCGCCGACCGGCTCGGGTTCGGTGAGTTGTGGATCGGTGAGGGCTGGGTGTGGGACGCCTTCGTCCTCGCGACGGCGATCGCCGCCCGGACCGACCGGATCGCGCTGACGGTCGGGCCGATCCCCGTCTCCATCCGTGACCCGCTGATGATCGCGCGGGCCGCCGCCTCGACGGCCGCCGTCGCGGGCCGGCCGGTCGGCGTCGCGCTCGGCACGTCGAGCGTCCGCTACGTCGAAGGGGCGCATGGCCGCCGACGCCACCGTCCCGCGACGGCGCTCTCGGAGAGCGCTCAGGCCGTCCGTGCCCTCTTCCGCGGTGGCCCCGTGGCCTTCGAAGGTGAGGTGATCTCCACGAACAGCGGCGGGCTCACCTTGGAGCCGCCGGGCGGCCCAGTCACCGTCGCAGCGTTCGGCGATCGAGCCATCGAGGTCGCGGCCACCCACGCGGATCGGATGGTGCTCGACCTGGTCTCGCCGGAGATGGCCGCCGAGTTCCGTGGCCGCCTGGACGCGGCCGCGACTGGAGCTGGACGACCCGCGCCACCGCTCGCGGCGTGGATCCCGGTCGCCATCGACCCCGAGCCGCGAACGACCGAGCAGATCACCCGCAGCCTCGTCGGGTACCTCGGCGTCGCCGGGTACGCCGAGATGTTCTGGCGCGCCGGCTTCGGCGCGGCCGTCGACCTCGCGGCCACGGGTGCTTGCCGCGAGCAACTTCTCGACGCGCTCCCGGAGGACGCGGCGCAGCGGATGGGGATCGTCGGCGACATCGGCACGGTCGAGGCGCGCCTCGCGACCTACGCCGCGGCTGGTCTGGACGAGCTCGTCGTCGTGCCGGCCACGGCGGGAGACCCTGCCGGTGAACGGACCCTGACGGCGCTGGCCGAGCTGCGGTGACGCCCCCGCCCGCCGGCGCTTCCGGCTCGTTCTTCAAGCAGGTTCGCCGGCACCTCCTGCGCCTATGTGCCCGGTCCGCGTGCCATCGCCAACCAGTTCGGTCGTTCGTCGTGACGCTGAGCAAGAGCGGGGAGTCAGGGCGCCATTCGTTCCCAGCCGGCGGAACGAGGCCGTTCAACGACTACCCGTGAAACGCCGAGAACCGGGCGCGAAGGCCCGGTTCTCGTGTGTGCGCCGCCAGGGACTCGAACCCCGAACCTGCCGGTTAAGAGCGGGATCGAAGGCGTCCACCGCACACCACGTTCGTCCAGGAAAGCCGCTCTGACCAGTGCAAACGCTCGGTTGGGGTCCACTGACGTCCACCGCAACCCACCGTGCGCGCTGGAGTTAGGGCGCAGATAGTCCTCACTTGTAGGACTGGTAAGCGGGAGACCACTGCGGGCCGCGACCGCCTGGGCCAGGCTGCTGGCCGCGCATAGCCGTGGACGAGGTTTCGGTGCATGAGAGGCGCGCAGCCTTCTCGTACCAGGAATTCGCCATGACGCTCCCCGTCTCAGCTGGAGAAACTTGGTTGGCCTGCTCCACGACGAGGCGATTCTTGAGTGCCTGCAGGCTACTGTGCTGGTAATAGCGAAGCAGCTAGCGACCCCGAGATGGGAAGGCCCAGAAGCTCCTCGAGCCACGAGTACTGACCGCTCGGATTGCACTCCAGAAAGAAGAACTGGCCATCCTCGTCCTCGACGAGATCGAAGGCACCGTATCCCAGTTCACTGCGCCTCAGATACTCCACGCAGTACTCCAGGACAAGACTGGGGGGATCTTCCTTGGCAAATGTCACGTCATTACTTGTCTGCGATTGGCGCCAATCGACGCGCGACTTGCCGTTGGTATAGATAGCCGCGGGGAAGGCCTCTTCCTTCACGGTGGTGATTCGCCACTCGCGCCTCTTCTCCAGATAGGGTTGATAGATGCCAGGGAACGGAGAGACTACTCCCTGCAGTGCGTTCCGCTGAGGGAGGGCAAGCAGAGTGGTCGGCATCGCCATGACGTGGTTCTGGTCGGCGAGCACCCCTCGCGCCATCTTGACGACCAGATTCTGGGTCTCGGCTCCCATGAACTTCTCGATCATGGACCAGTCCGAGGAAACCATAGTTCTAGGGATTTCAAAGCCGACCTCACGCGCCAGCAGAAGTTGCTGGAACTTGCGCTCGGCTCTCCAGAGCTGCAGCGGCGAACTCAACCATATGGACTCTGGCAAGACCGACCACAGGGCACGATTTAGAGATGTCACCTCGTTGACATAGGTCATCTGTCGGGAAACATTTTCTTCAGCGCCTGGAACGCGGAAGCTATTCGGTTTCCAGTACCAGGCTGCGTCAATATCTCTCACGTCTACAAGGACGCTGCCGGCCTGAATCGAAACAGTGCCCTGTTCCGTGATGAGTATGGAGAAACTGCGTGACGAACCGATGGCTATGTCGGTTAACCAGAGAAGGACGCGAGCGCCATGCTTTTCTAAGTGTGATACCACCCTGCCGTAAGAGTGCTCCTCGGCACTCGAACTGACAATCAATATCAACGGCTTCTTCACATGGCACCTAGGATGTGGATACCACCAATGACTATGGAACGAACGCAGCCATGCCAAGCGACCTGTGACTCAGGACAAAGTCCTCAGAGGGCTTGCGGGGCTATTGGTCGGTCCCGGGGAGTTGGCATGCGGCTCACTGGTCATCGAAGTCAGTATTCTGAGGTGGTGTCGACGCGTTAGACATGTTGGGACCGACTGGTGCCAAGGAACTCGCGAAAACATCAAGCACCGTGAGCGTCCTGTCCGGCTTCAGGCTGCTTGCCGCGCTCTGGTTGGTCGATACCGGGTCAGGTGCGACGGTGTCGCTCATGGATCGCCTCCGAGGCTGTCGTTGTTCGCAGTTTCAGAACCCATTCGGGCTTGATCCGCAAGCCAGCAGCACCACTCTACAGATAGGGCTAATCGGCGACACAGGGATGGGCAGATCCCTGGGCTCCGCGGCATTCGATGTGCGTGAAGCGCGCGAGCATGTGCGGGTTCCTCTGCCCATCAGGCTGTCGCACGGACGGAGCGAGCTTTACCGGCGCTTCGGAAGTTGAGGGGCGCGGTAGCCGGATGAGCTGCTGCTGAGGATGCTCAGAGAAGCACACGGACCCCGCGAGAGTGGAGGTGCTGAAGCCACCCACCCTGGGGATCCCTGTGCTCGTCGAGCCTACGTTGCTGTGCTACTAGTGTGTCTTGCTCTAACGCTCGATACGGGACCTCACAGCCTCCATGAGTTTTGTCGCGTGGGATGCGCCTGTGAGCGAGTGGTGGGCCCAGAGCGTGACCTCGCGGTGGCCCCCTCTTTCCCACACGTACATATGAACGGTGGATCCGTTTATGTGGGCGCCTTGTGCCTTCGGGACGGCGCAGCCGACGGCGAAGGTCGGCGGGTCGTCGTCCAGTGCGGCGAACACGGAGTCGTCCTGGGGTGTGTACCAGGTTAGCGTCTCGCCGCCCATGAGCTTTGCGGTGATTCCACCGATTATGGCGCTCGCGCCGCGGCCCTCCTTGATGCCGGTCTGGAAGCCGGCGCCGCATTCTTTCACGCTCAAGGACGTCCTGAACTCAATCTGCTTCTCGCCCATGCACCTTGCTCCTCACCTGCGGCCCCTTGGCGAGTTATCGCCCCACACAAGCGAGGCAGACGTTAGGCCGCCAGTGAGAGTCCGTCAACATCTTGATGCGTAAGCCGCGCTGGTCGCCAAGCGTCTGGTTCCATGCAAGCGGTGTTGGTGATGGCGATGTGCGTTATTGGCGTCGTTGGGAAGGTGCGGCTTAGAGTTCGGATGCCACCAACCCCGCTAGCATGATCGCGTCCCGGGGGCTTCGGGTTTGGTATCCCTGTCCTAACTGGCGTATCCGTTTCGCCTTCCGGTGGTGGTCCAAGGCTGGTGACAGACATCCAGGCCCGGTTCGGGCAATAGCCGCGTGCTCGGTGGGCCGCCCCCCCGATCCCGCAGCAGAGGTAGGGACTTAGTGCGACCGAGGTTGCGCACTGATACAGCCGCAAGATGGCCCCCACGTCCAATGCGATATCGGATCTTGTGAGGATCCTTGATCCTCTTCGTCAGGTGTGAGTTCGTCAAAGGATGAGCGACCACGCAATCGTGTTAATCTTGTCGATAGCCCCTTCGTACGTCTCCGGTGCCGATATGAAACTGCCGCGCCGTATTGCAAGGCCTGCCTCTGCTGCAAACTGGTCCGGCACCCTACGGTCTGGTGGGGCTGTCTTGCGCGAGAGTGCGGGCTAAGCTCTCCTCTTCCCAGGCCTGGCCTTGCTCTGACGTAGAGTTGAAGTGAAGCCCTCACGCTTGTCCGCAGTCCCTCGCGCACTTGCTAGTTGGCGCTCACCGAACCATGACCATGCCAGCGAACCTGCCGCCGGTCTGTCCAGTCGCTGCCATAGATGCACGGTGCGAGAAGAACGTTGGGCTCGTCATTGTGTCGTCGGACAGCAGCTCTATCTGCTCTGGCGGCACGCCGACTTCCAGCAGTTGCGCGGTAACCATGGCCCGCAGGTCCACGTGCGGTTTCGGCCCGTACGCCCATGACACGACGTTGTCGCCGAACTCAGCTGCGCACTCGGCCGCTTCCTTCGTACCCATCTCGAATGACGGCAACGAAATGCACGGGCCTACGGCAACCTGCAACTCGGTCGGGTCCGTGCCGTACTTCTCCACCATGGCTTGTACCGTGGCCGCCGCGACCCGGTCTCGGGCGCCCCGCCAGCCGGCGTGGCTTACACCAACCGCCTGACGGGCGCGGTCGTACAGCAGCACCGGTGCGCAGTCGGCCACGAGGACCGACAGGGGGACACCGCGCAGGTTGGTGACAAGCGCGTCGGTCGTTGCGATACCCGACTCGTAGTCGTGCGCACCGGCGCCGATCCGGTCCTCGCCGATCACTTCCACGTTCGGGCCGTGTGCGAGCTGGGCGACTACGAGGCGGGAGGGGTCGTACCCGAGCGACTCCGCGGCACGTCGACGGTTGTCCGCCACCCGGTCCGGGTCATCACCTGTCTGGAACGACAGATTCAGCGTCGCATACGGACCGTCCGATACTCCGCCGGCGCTGCTGGTGAACGCTGCCATCACCCGCTCGTCGGCAAACCGGGCATCGAACGCGACGGTCTGCCCGTCCGAGCGGGACCGTCCGCGTAGCTCGGCTGCAGCCAGTACGTTCACGTCGCGGGTATGCGTCAGTTCGATCACGTTCACTCCTTGTTCGGTCACTCGGGCTGCGGCCTGGTGTCACGGCCTATGTCCACACTGCCCGGAAGCTCAGGCATCGCAACCTGCATGCGCGCGAACACAACGGTCACGATCCGGCAAGGGGTTCAACTCGGCGACGTCGGTCACCAGTCCGTTCGATCGCCTCTATCCCGTTTTTTCGGTGGTCGTGGGCACCCCGTCCCGCCGCGTCGGCAGTGATGATCTCGGCGTCGTTGCAATGGGTCGTGGTGAACAGGGCCAGAACCTCGTCGCCGTCGATACAGGCACGCACTGCGGCTCGGCCGCTCTCACCGGCGCGGGTGGTCGGCAGGAAGAACTGTGACATCGGTGTGAAGCGCGGTGCGTGGTCATCGTGGCTTCCGTCGTGGGGGTACGAGCGCCTGGGCCGGGTCACGTCGCCAGATCGCGTCCGCATCGGTCAACTGCTCGAACCCGAACCGAGGATTCGTCACCGCACGGTGGCCGTGGACCGTCGTGGGCTTGGTGAACACCTCGATGCTGCCGGGTCGGCTGACGACCTCCACGGCGTGTTCCATCACTGCCCGGCGTGCACGGCCGGTCTCGCCCACGATCATCGACAGATACAGCGCCGAGCCGGGCGTGCTCTCGGGTCGGTACAGCGGCCCGTGGTCACCATCTCCGATCTGCATGAGCCGGCACAGGTCAGTGCTGTGGTCCAGCTGCCCCCCGGTGCGAACTTCGCCCGAGCGAATCCTGGCAGCGCCTTTCGGGGTCAGGCCCCACCAGCGCACGTACCCGGTGATGATGCCGGTGAGCGGGTCACAGGCGATCGTGGCCGCCTCGGTGCCGGTACGGATTCGCTCGGCCATCGCGGCCACTGAACTCTGCAACGAGCCGAGATGCCGCACGCCGAGCCGGTAGATGGAGCGCAGTTGCTCGTCGGTTCCGGCGACTCGTTCGACTCGGACCTTGCGCCGCTGGCTAGGCACCTGAAGCGACATGCCGAGTACGTACTCCCGTTCGTCGTGGTGCAGCGGCAACGCATCGAGCAGCGCCATCGTGACCGCCCATTGCCCGTCCCCCTCCGGGGGACGTTCGCCTGACTCTGGGCGGTGGATCTCGAGTTCCGCACGCTTTAGGAACGATGTCGCCTTGCCCGCGTTGACCTTGAACGTGCGTCCTTCCTCAGCACGACGCTGCTGGTAGATGGCCTGGTCGGTGTGGAACATCACAAACCGGGTCAGTCCTTGACGGTCAATCAGCTTGCCGTGGCCGTCCGCCAGGCGTTCTTCGACCTTGACGAGCAGGTTGTCGAGCTTGTGACGGTCCTCGGCGGTGCCCACCGGCATGCGTACCTGCCCGTTGGTGCCAAGTTGCCGCTGGGGGCAGGGTTCCGCGGGGTCGATTGCGACCTGCCACAGCAGGCGTTCGTTGCGGAGGATCACATGCAGCAACCGTCCCATGAACGGACCTGGACGTGCCTGCACTCCCGCCTCCGCCAACTCGACCCCAGATGCCGCGAAGTCTTACAGGTCCGGTCGCCGAGGAAGGCGGTTTCCTCTCCGACGTAAGAAATCAGCCGTCCATGTCGAGATCGGCCGAGCGCGTAGAGAGCGACTGGTCCTGCCGAATTCGGCTGGCTGGCAGGAGCGGCGACGCGCACCCTTCGATGCTCCGGCATCGTGCCGCCTCCCCGAACGGCAGGCGGGCCGTGTCAATCAGAACGTCTGGATCCCGTGTCGGGCTGGCGATGCTGCTAACGACGATTGCGGCGGGTTGCACAGCGTCGCATGAGCGTAGCGCGCCTCTGTCGATGCCCGCGCAGGGCACCGAAGTGGCCTGGTGGGAGCGTCCGGGGTGGCCGGTGCCCGTGCCGGTTGACGACACGGGCACCGCCGAGGATGCACCGGCCGGAGTCGAGCCCTGCCAGTTCAGCGTTCCCGACGACGTGCTGTTCGAGGTCGGTAGCGCGGAGCTGAGCGTCGCCGCTGTCGACCTTCTCGCGCCGACAGCCGTCGAGATCGCCGCGACCAGTGGCCCAGTCGTGGTACGCGGCAACACCGACAGTACAGGCCCGGAAGAACTGCACGTGCCGCTCAGCAGTGGGCGCGCCCGCGGGGTCGCTCAAGTGCTGGTCGGTCATGGGGTCGATGAGAGCCGCATCGTCATCGAAGCAGCCGGGGCCTCCCGCCCCCGTGCCGACGAGTCGGGACCTGACCCTGATCAGGCGCGAGCGCTCAACCGCCGCACCGAGATCGAGCTGTTCTGCACCCAGCTAGCCACCCCGTGATGAGGAGCCTGCCATGGACCGTCACAGCGCCCTGTCGGGCCCTTCCCTGCTGCTGTTGGTTGCGGTGACCGCGGCCGCGTGCAGCGGGGCGACGGCCGCCGACCGCTCTCCGGCACCAGCCGCCACCAGCTTCGACTGTGACGTCAAGCAGCGCACCCTTGTGGTGGGGGCCAGTGGCTCCGAACAATCCGAATCGTTCACCCAGTTCGTGCACCACGTCACCGCCGAGTTCGCCGCATCCTCGCTGGCCTGCGGCACCGAGTTCGTGGTCGCCATGGCCTCCGGAAGCGATAGCGCCATCGTGCTCGCCGAGGAGACCTTCGCGAGTCTGAGTCTGGACCGGCTACCCAATGAGCGGGCCCGACAGCACCGGATCCAAAACCGGGCCGACGAGTTGCGCACCATCGTCGACACACGACTCAACGACGCCCGCCAGGCGTTGGTCGGTACCGACACCTCCTCCGTCGTCCGTCTCTACGACGTCGCGGCCGAACGAACACGTCCTGGCAGCCGCGTCGTCCTCATCACCGACGGCGTGCACACGGCCGACGAGGTCGACCTCAACCGGGTCCTCGAACCCGACGAGGGTCCCCAACTGGCCGGCCAACTCCCAGCACCGTCGTTGCCCGTCGACGTTGAGGTGACCATCTCCGGCCTCACCCAAGTCGACGCGACCACCGACGTCCCCGGCGACACCTGGACCAGAGAGGTCGTCGCGTTCAACGACACCTTCTGCCGGCGTGTCGCGACCACCTGCACCACCTACACCGCCGCAACTGTCCAGGAGGCGCTCGGTCGCTGAATCAACCCCGCAGCAGATTCCCGGCCGCCCTGTCGAGTCCGCTCGCAAGTGCCCCGACTGACTCCTGCGACTACGAGCCACTTCCGCCCCCGGACCGTCTCGAGCCTGCTCTCAACCCAGGCTGGCTGACCTTTCGCTTGCGACCAGCAACGATCTTCATGAGAAGGAGCGCCCCATGTTGTTCCGAAGGCACGACACCCACCGCGCTGAGGACGACCAGCCCGCCCCGGACCAGTCCGAATTTACGGTCGGTCACCTCACCACCCACCTCCGCAGCCGCGGGATCCCCTTCGAGGACGAGCGGGTCTACGACGCCGAAGGCACGCTGCTGCCCCCGGCGGCCGGGACCTGGATCGAGCACACGGCTGGGCTTCTGCGTGGAGCGGCCGAAGCCGCCGTCGCGGCGCTTGCTGGCCCGAGGATCGAGGACATCGATCTGGTGGAGGCCGCTGGCCAGCAGGCGAGCTCGGATGCGCTCGTTCGCGACGTGCCCGAGCGGCGGGCCACGCTCAGCAAGGACATCAGCCAGGCCAAGAATGAGCTCGCCGAGATCGAGGCCGTCGCCGACCGGGCCCTCCCTGAGAAGCGGGCAAACTGGAACACCCCTGGGAAGCTCGTGATGATCGCCGCTGATACCGCCGTGTTGGCGACGCCGCTGTACCTCACCGGCAGCCCCCTGGTCCTCGCGATGATCTACAGCGTCGGGATCGCGGTCGCCTCCGTGGTCGCCGGCGCCTACGTCGGCGGACAGGTCGGCCTGACCCTCGATCGGCACCGACGCGGCCCGCTCCCGGACGACGCGCCACTGTCCGTCGCTCACCTCTACGCCCCCCACGGCGCGCGCTTCGATGCGAGTCTCGTAGGCCTGCTGGTCTTCGCGGGCGTGATCAGCCTCGCCCTGGCCGGTGCCGTCACGTTGAAGCTCGCTGGTGGCGGCGATCCCCTGCTCTACGCCCTGGGGGCTGCGATTCCCGCGGCCGTCACGCCTTGGGGGTCGGCTGCGCTGCAGGCGTGGAGCTCGAACGCCGCCCACGAGACCTACCTCGACGTCAGCCAGAAGCTCGCCGAGCTCGAAGCCCGCGACGACGAGCTCTGCCAGCTCCAGGCCGCGGCCGCCAGTCACGCCGCCCGCTTGGCGGAGTTGCGCAGCATCGTCGGGCACAACGTTGCCGCCTCGGGCAGGTTCACCGAGGCGGAGGCGGACATCCGGCCGACGCAGCCGCGCATCTTCGGCTACGACCGGCTGCCGGACACTGCTGGGTCTACCGCGTCGCTGCCCAGGTGGCCGCAACGTGGGGGCGGTCTCCGACGGTGGGTCGACCTCCTCGACTTCGTGGACCAGACCCGCCGTCAGCCCTCGACACCTGCAGCCGCGACGACGGCGGCCCGCAACGGCCACGCGTCTGAGCCGCCCACTCCCTGAACCCTCGGTCCGGCGGGCTTAACGCCACCCTGGACGCCGCCGTCCGTGTCAAGAAATCCTGCCGGACACGACCTGGAGCCCTCTGATGCGGATCGTCGATCCCCCCGTCACCTTCGGCCGTGCCCTAGTCGTCGACCCCATGCCGTACTACCGGCTGGGCCAGGCGACCGCCCGGCAGCGGCAACGCGTCCTCGACCCGCGGGCGGTGCGGGGCACCCTGCCGTCCGTGGGCGCCCCTCCAGTCGATGTGCTGCTGCAGGTGCTGTTCGATCTCAGCGGCTCGATGTCGAGCGGCAACGACGCCGCCGGCCTGCGCTTCGAAGCCACTTTGATAGCACTGGAACACCTCACCGCAGCAGCGCCACGCCGCAGCCCTCGCTGGTCCGTCCAACTGGCCTCCTTCGACCTCGATTCCGCGGTCGAGCTATCCCCTACCCCTCTTACCCGCCGGTTGCTGCTCCGCGAGCTCTGCCCCAGGCTGCTGACCCGCCCTGACGGTGGGACGAGCACCCTGGGTCCATCCCTGCGCGCCGCCGAGACCACCGCCAACCCAGGCATGCGCGTCCTGCTCGTACTGAGCGACTTCGAACTGTTCGACCCCGTGAGCATCTTCGACGAGCTCGAGGCGAGCACCGCGGACCTGGTCGTCGCGCTGGTGTTCAACTCACGCGGTGTCCCACCTCAGCTGGAGAGTCGCGACCTCACGTTCCACCACATCGCCCCCGCCGACGAACCGGCCATCGTGGCGCACTACCTAATCGCAACCGCGCAGACGGTCACCCATCGGACCACCCGGGCGCCGCAGCGTGCCTTTCGTGGGTGAGAACGGACATCGTCTCGCGCCTCGCGCCAAACCCGCCCAACCCCTTCTAGACACCGGCCGCAAACCGAAACGAACGGAGGAGATCATGGCAAGGATCGGGAACTTCACCATCGTCTGCCCCGCCTGCAAGGGCACAGGAAGGTCGCCCCAGAAGGGCACCGGGTTCAAGCCGCCGTGCCACCGGTGCGGCGGCAAGGGCAAGATCGTCAAGGGATGACCATCACCGACCCGACCGTGCACCGCCGAGAGACGGGTGGAGAAGGCGGTTCTGCGGCCCCCGCTGGGTTGCAGAGCCGCCCCTCAACGGTGTTCGACGATCCCCGGTGCGTGGCGTTGCTAGGGCGTCGGTGTGGTGATCCCGTGATCGACGCCGCTCTCGAGGTGTGTCACGAGAACCCGGCTCGTGCCGCTTGTGAAGCGCTGTTCGGCGAGAACCGGGTCACACGCCCGGTGGTCAGGAGCTTCGCGCGGTCCATCCTCGGCGCTCCTGGTCAGCCTCCCGGACGCAACGCCGCCCTAGGTGGGCTGTCCCTGCTGCTCGCGATCGACAACACCGCAGCCCACGGGGATCTCCTCACCCCGTCGGACCTGGCCGAGGTCCTAACCGCTGCAGCGGCCCCCACGGGCGAGCTGCTGCGTGAGCCGCTTCGAGCCATGGCCCGTGAACGGCTGGCAGCCCTGCTCGCAGACACCCCGCGGCGCCGGCGGGTCGAGCTCGCCGTCGAGCTCCTACACGATGGCTCTGGGCGCACCGGACGGAGCTTCTGGCGCCTGCGACGCATGCAGATCGACGTCGGGCAGATCTACCCCCTCTCAGAGCCCACCCTCGACCGGCTGCACTTCGCCGTCCACCTCCTGTCAGCCGAGACTGCCTGTCCGGCCGTGACTCCTAACAGGATTATCGGCACGACGCCGGACCGGGTGGTGTTGTCCGACGGTCACGACGTGCGACCCCTCAACACGCTGGCGCAGGCGTTGTTCGAGAGCTGGCAGTTCGATAACTGCCTCGATTCGCGCTGGCAGCAGATCGCGAACCGTGGACACCTCTTGGTGACCGTGCACCGCCACGGCCACCCCCAAGCTGCTGTCCAACTGGACCCCGCAGGAGACATTCGCGAGATACTTGGGCCCGCCAACCGGCCCCTCGAACTGCGAACGCGACGACGCCTCGAGCATGTCCTCATCGCTACCGGCCTCCTGCCTCCAAGGCCCACACCAAACTCCGGCGGTCCGCCTGCCGAGGTAGCTGCCCGCATCAGCTGCCTGGCCGTGTCGCTGTTAGCCCACGAACTGGATCCAGGCACCGATCCCCGGAGCCACCCCTTCGAGGGGCTCGGCGACCGGATGCTCCGTTTGCTGCACACCCGCCGGTCCCGGCTCCGTCACGAGGAGTTCGCCCGGCTGCACACCTCGGACCAGCAGCAGATTCAGCCCTGCCGCCAGCAACCCACCGGCCTGGACGCCAACCTCGGGTTGACGCTCCACCCCTGGCTCACGATCGCGGCCATGCTGGTCGCGTCCCACATCAGCGACCCCGACTTGGACCGCCTCGACACCAGCGAGGCCTGCCGTCGCGCGACGATCGCGCACGCACGCCAGGTGCTCAACCGTGAGCTGACCATCCCCGACCGCCCACCCCACCCCGACATCATCGTGATCGCCAACGCCCCCGACATCCCTGCACCCATCACCGGAGGGCTTCGCGAGATCCTTGACATCTGGGCAGACATCTACCGTGACTCCCGCTGAAAGTTGTCTCGCTGAACCGGGGAACACCATTCAGTGAGCAGCTTGATCATCGTGCCGGTTGCATGACGCGTCCCTCCTCGTCTGCTCAACACCACGGCTTGTGGTGCCGTCCGTTGGACGTCGTGCAGCGTCCGGATGCAACTCACGAACGGCTCACGCCAGCGTGCGTCTCTGGGAGGCCCAGTCCGATCGACCACCACACCCTGTTCGGCCGCCTAGCATCTCGCCGACGATCGCTGTCGGTTCTGTCGAGCGCGACTCGTGTCCCGTCAAGCAGGTGGCTATGCAAGGCTGGCTGGGCCCTAGGACGACCGGGGACCGGCGTCCAGAGGAGCCCGAACGGGTCTACCGAGCTGCATATGCCGTGGCCGTCCGGAGCCGGATCCTGGACGAGTAGCGTGCCTGCAGTCATGAGCCGCGAGGGCGACCCGCGACGTCACGTAGTGGAGGAGAGCGGCGATGAGGAAGCGTTGGAGGGCGATGTCGGGAGGGAGCAAGGGCGCGTTCTCAGGCCTGCTACTCGGTATTGCCTCCTTCATCTTGCTGCTGGCAACAGGAGGGATTCAGGCGGATGCCGCGTCTGCGATCGCCGCTGTGTTGGCCCTTCTCCTATACACGGTTGTGGGCGGCTTCATTGGGCACTGGGCTTCGAAGGCCAATCGCTGGATAGAGGAGCGTTTTCCCGACCGGGGTTTTCCTGCTCGGGTCAAGGCGGAGAGGCTTGAGATTGGTGCCCGCTTCTTGGCCCAGGGAGGTGCGTCGTTCGTCCTGCTCGTTTTCAGCATCTGGGCACTGGCCTCCATCGATGATCTCGACGGAGCGCTTCGCGCCGGGGAGGGGGCGGCGGGAGGGGACCTCCTGTTGGCAGCTCTCGGGATACCAGCTGGTGTAAAGGCTTTGTTCGGTGCCGCGCAGCTCGCGGCCGACATCGGGGCAGAGCAGTGGCGCAACGAGGCAGCACGCTATCGACGACAGGCCGAGATCCAGGAGGCCAAGGAGCAGCCATAGGACGACGGACGGCCGCTCAGCCAGCATGGTCGGGACTCATTCAAGCTTAGGTAGCAGCTCTGCTGCGTCGTCGACGTCGCTGACGGCGCTGTAGTAGGTCAGCGTGGTGGTCACGTCGGCGTGGCCGAGGAAGGCCTGGGTCTTACTCGGGTGCAGGCCGGCATCAGCGAGCTGGCTCGCGACCGTGGAACGGAAGGTCTTGAGGCTGCCGTGATCCACCCCGGCCGCGGTGCGCGCCCGATGGAAGGTGCGACCGACGTTCCGCTGGTCGATCGGGTGCCCGTTGCGGGTGGTGAAGACCAGCCCGTGAAGGTTCTCGGAGCCATCGGCCATCCGATGCTGTTGTCGGTGGCGCCATGCCTCGAGTTCGGCGGCGGCCTCGGCCCGCAGCGGGATCGTGCGGCGGGAAGTGGCGGTCTTGGGATGGACCAGCTCGCCCCACCGGTCGAGCTGCCACACCACGGTCAGTCGCGGTGGCATCGAGGTGAGGTCGAGGTCGCGCCAGCGCAGGCCGCAGGCCTCCCCGATACGCAAGCCGGTGCGGGCGAGAGAAGGAGGATCGGGAAGAAGTGCTCGTTCCGGGCGGCCTTGAGCAGGAGCGTGAGCTCGTGGTCGGTGAACCGGTCGACGGGCGGCCGGGGGGCGGCGACCCCGCCGCCGTAGCGGGCGACGTTGCGGATCAGCCGGTCCTGACGGACGGCGGTCGACAGTGCGGAGCGCAGGGTCTCGCGCATCCGGTTGACGGGGGCGGGGGCGTAGCCGGCGGTGAGCTTGCGGTTCGCGAACGCGTCGAGCTCGCGGACGGTGAGCTGGCCGACCTTGCGGTTTCCGAGTTCGGGGTTGGGGTGGTGCTCGACGACTATCCGGTAGTGAGCCAGCGTGGTCCGGGCGAGCGGCCGGCGGCCGGGCTTGCCCTTCGGCGCTTCGACGGTGCGCCACCAGCGCAGGTAATCAGCGAGCCGCTCGTCAGTGACCGGGTTTGTGAGCTGGCCGTGCTCGAGTTGCTGCGTGGCGATCCAGGCCTCGGCCTGCGCCCGGCTGTCGAAGGTTCTGCTGCGGCGGATGCGTCGGCCGCTGAGGTCGGTGCCGAGGCTCACTTGCGCTTGGAGCCGCCCGCCGCGAGCCGTGATGGTGCCCGTGCCGCGTCGAGCCCGTACCCGTCGTGCAGCTGCCACCTGCCTTCTACCGCTCGCTCGCCTTGACGGTAGGCAGCGGGCCGCAGCGGTAGCCAACCGATAGGCAGCGCGATGCTCCGGCAGCGTCCTCGACGGAACTCCTCGACACCGTGATACGCCGAGAACCGGCCACGATGGGCCGGTTCTCGTGTGTGCGCCGCCAGGGACTCGAACCCCGAACCTGCCGGTTAAGAGGGGGTCGAAGGCGTCCACCGCACACCACGTTCGTCCAGAAAGCCACTCTGACCAGTGCAAGCGCTCGGTCGGGGGTCCACTGATGTCCGCCGTCGTTCATCGAGTTCGCTGGAGTTAGGGCGCAGTTAGGGCACACCCTCCCTCGTTCATCGATCGGCGTCCGCACGCGGTGGTTTCGTCAGCAGAACGTCGAGCAGCGACGGGCGGTCCTCAGTGATGGTCCCCACAGCACGTCGGGGTCGAAGTCGAAGTAGTGGTGTGTGAGCCGGTCTCGCATCCGCGCCGCGCCCGACCACGGCACGGGTGCGCGTTGCGGTCGGTTCGCTGACCCGCTTGGCGGCCTCACCGACGATCTCGACCAGCTTGGTGACGGCCAGCCGCAGGATCTCGTCGCCCTCGAGGCCCTGACGAGAGCTGCCCTGCGAGTAGCGCAGCGCCTTCTCGACGGCGTCGCGCGCGTGACGGATGCGGATCCGGGGATCTGGAGTTCGGCCCGGGCGACGAGGACCGGCGCTTTGTCGCCCGTGATGAGCTGCGGCATCGGCTCGAGCGGTGTCTGGACGCGCGAGGGCGAGTTGCGGGCGGATGCGCAGCTCATGCTGGGCTTTAAGTGGGGATACCTCGCGGACATATCGGAGGTTGGAGCACTACCAGTCGGCAGGGAGGGTTGTATCCTTGCCTTCACAGCATGGACAGTTCACCCAATATGCTGAACTAGAGTTCGCGTCCGGAACGTGGAAGCCCCGCCATCCAAGCTTAATGAGTTCGTGCTTTGTCCCCGCACCGTTGCAGTGGCTGACGACCCAGAACTGACCGCACGGTATGCACTCGTATGGCCGTCCTTTCCCGTGCTGCTTGGGCGTGATCTCGCGACCGGTTACGCGCGAGAACGGGATCACTTCGGCGCCCGGTTGCCCACACGACCAGCATCGGCTGCGCAATCCGGCCTTGTACCCGAAGAGTATCCAGAAAAGTCGTGTTAGTTCTCGCCGTTCCTTATCGTCCGGATGTAAGCGAAGAGCACCGAAGTCGTGTTTCGGCCAGGCGTCGTGTACTTCTCTCGACGTTCGAACTTCGGGGTGGTCTCGGAGCTTCCGTCCTCCTGTTACGGTATACCGGCGGCCCGGCGTGGGGTGGACTATGAAGGATGCCTGAGCGATGATGGCTTTCGACGATTCTGTGAGGTGAGACCGCCGGTACTTCGTGGCGGCGGTTCCTTCTAGAACAAGAAGGAACCACGAATCATCGCAGGCCCCGGCATCTTCGGCGTACTTGCCGGGTGGGGGAAGCTGGTAAGCGTGGTATTTCGCGTCGATAATGCACCGTATCATGCCCTCGTCGGTGGTGATGTCGAGGACTATGTCCGGACGCATGCGCCGCTCGTCCGCAGTCGGGTAGGTGAGCTCGAGCCAAGGTTCATACCAAAGAGATACGCGCACCCCATAGGTATCTTGGAGCTGAATGGGGGGGGCAGACCGCATGCGTTCCGGTTCGAAAAGGTCAGCGTGGTCCATCCCGCGACTCACGACTGCGAATCCACGTTTCAACAGTCCGACGTAGACGGACCAGAGCACCCACCACTCGTACATCTCGCTCGTATGGCGAAGCGAAGCACCTTCTGGCAGAGACCTCTCCCACCCGGGTTTGATGTAAGGGACAACCGCGCGATACTCCCGCAGCGCCTTTCTAAGTAGTGCGCCTCTCGGATTGAAGATCCAATCGTTGGTCTCGCGCGGTGGCCGGACGGTCTCCTTGTAGGGGCCGAGCTTCGTAAGCACAGACTTGATGTCGCCTAGGTCTCCTCGCGCCGTGGATGTGTCGCGCGGTTCCTCGGACCCCCGTATCGCGTTTTTGAAGACGCGAGCTTCAGCGGCGAACTCCTGGAAGGCACTCTCCCGTTGTTCAGCGGCTCGCTGTTGGCGGTTCACCAGTTCCGTAAGGGCGCGCTCCAGTCGGTGGTGCTCACGAGCGACGATGGTGCAGATGTGGTCGATCCACTCCGTGACGGGCGAACTAGGCATCTCGGCCAGACGCGTGACCCGTACGTGGCGATGGCCAGGACGGCGCGCGATGGCGCGTGCCATCCGAGCGTCAGTGGCTCCCCTGTCAGTGGGCACAACGGCGGTCTGTCGCCCGAAACGTCTCGCCGCCGACCGGCGGACTTCACCAGCATGCTGGCCTAGCGCAGTGGCCAGCTTCGCCAGCGCTGCCACCTGCAGCGAGACCGCGTCGCCACGTGTACGAGGCCGCTGCAGGTCTCGCGCCCCTACGCGGTAGACCGATGCGTCGAGTGCCAGCCGACCGAGATCTTCGATCATCGCGTGATAGTCGTCGAGGGGCAGTTGCGAGGCCGCGACGAGAACCGCCGGAGCTAACGGCGGTCCCTCACGAGAGGCGTGCAGGGAGACCCAGCCAGCAGCTGGAGGACCGCCGCGTGGAAGCTGCCACCAACGGCGCTCCGGGTTGTATTCGAGTTCCCGCCAGACATCGCCGTCGCGCACCCAGGGGGGTGACCTATCAAGCTCGTCTTCTCGACGTACGCCCCACTGTCGGTACTGGGACGGGATCTCAACGAAACCCTCAGGACTGAGCTCCAGCGGCCGATCGCTCAAGCAGACCTGAACTTCTTCCACGTCAGTTCAGCCAAGACACTGGTCGCATGCGCCTCTCTGCTCGGCTCTCAAGCGCTTCGAGTTCCTTACCAAGGCTTGTTAGCTTCCAATCGTTCTTGGCCTTCTTCGCAACGTCGCCTACGGCGCTGCTGCCAGGTTCGGCTCTGACAGCGGGTAGAAGCCTCATTATGAGGACGTCTTCGACCGTCACTGCTGCCGGAGCCGGGATGTTCGGAAGCACATGGACCGCTGCGCGCAGAGCGTTATAGAGCCTACGGCTCGGATAGACGTCCACCTGCTCAAGAAGTGAGCTCCCCTCCTTACCGGTGATTATCCTCCAAACCCGTTCAACCTCTTCGACGACCGCTGCCTCGGAGGGTCGAACGGCGTCTCCCCAAGGCGGCTCTTGAGCGCTCGGTTGCTGGACGTCACCGGCGACCGGCGGGAAAACAGCTGCTGGCGGGAGGTGCTCGACGCGGAGGCCCAGGGATCGGTCGAGTACCTTCGGTGAGAGTTCCTTCGTGGTGGCGTCGTCGTTCAAGGTTCCCATCAAGCACAAAGACTTCGGGAGTAGAACGGTCTCGCGAACACGCTCCCGCAGAACCCGCAGCGCCGTCGATTCGGCGCTTCCCGCTCCAGCTGCGAGGGCCCTATCTTCCAGGTGTCGTAGCTGCTCCGGGCTATAGAGACGTATCCTGCCATCTTCCCGGGATTGCTTTGAGCGTTCGAACTCGCCTAAGACGTCCGCCGCGTAGTTCTCTATCCGAGCGATGTTGAGTTCATCAAGCACCACAATCTGCGTAGGGACGCCTTTTCTATCCCCTCTTAAGAGTATGTCGAGAAAATCAGTCGTGCTGTAGATCGCTTGACCTGGCATGAGGAAACCGAGCAGGTCTGCCGTGTCGAGCCACTCCGGACGAACAGCGATCATCTCCGCTGAGCGCCCCGTCAGTCCGTTCGAGAGCGCATTCGCGAGAGTGGACTTCCCCGACCCTGGCGGACCTCCGAACAGTAGAAGCTGGCCAGTCAATCGTGCAATGAGAGTGCCGATTGTTGCACGACGTAGCAGGGCCGGATCGAAGTCCGACTTGAGAGTTGCTGACGAGGAAAACACCTTCTCCAGCGGGGAGTCGGACACGACCTCATGCGATGAGAACGTGATGACGTTTTGTTCCTGGTTTCGTAGACCGAGGAGTTCTACGACTCGCTTCGCTTCAGGGGACTCCACGGCTTCGATCAACTCGTTGAGGCGCGCCTCATGGGCCCGCTGCTCGGAGATGAGGTCACGCAGTTCCGACCGGTCCTCCGCAATCTTCTTCGACTGTGCGGCGAGTTCTTCCTGCTGACCGTGGTACGTCGCCTCGAGCAAGGCCTTGCTGTCCTTGAGTGCAGATCGCACTTCCTCGAGGGCCTCCTTGACCGCTGTGTCAACGACCCCAAAGGACGCCTCGAGGTTGACCCGAGCGAGAAGGAAGTCTTCCCAGCTAGACCCGGGAACCCACTGGCCCTGACCCCGTGAATAGCCCTTGGCTGGCGGAACCAACCCTCTAGCGAGTCCGTACTGGCCCTTTTCCAGCGACTCGACCCTGCCGACGATGAACTCGTCGTACTCAGCGCCGTCCGCTAAGCGGATAGTGACCGGCGACCTCACGATGCAACTGTCCTTGAGGACCTGCTCCACCCAGACGGGCGCCTCAATATCGGACATGAATTTCCCCGTACTTCTGTCGACCCTTCCGCACGTTCATCCTCCCCGCCGGGATACAGCCAACCCCGGAGATGCGCCAACGCCTGCTCAGACCGAGACCGTAGTCGGGCGTCACTTCCGGTGGTGCACCGTCTGGGTTGGTAATGAGCCTGTCGCCCGCAGGGAGGCAACCCTCAGCACCACCTGCCGGTGAAAGCCGCCCCCGTGAGGGATGAGGACAGCGTGCCGCGGCGCCGCCAACCACAAGATGTTGTGGTCAGAACGGCCATTCTCCGGTCACTTGATCCTCCGTGCTCGCAGGCGGGTTATGACCAGCACCGTCAGGACCGTCAGCTTCACGAGGAGAGCGAAGGGTCCGGAGAAGAGGATCAGTAGCAGCACCCACCAGGCCGCGAGGAGCAGGACGATCGCGCCGAGAGCCCAGCCCGCCCATCTGATGGGCTGGGCCCCGCTCCGGCGGTCGTCGCGTGTCGGCTCCGTCATCTGGTCGCCGGCAGGTCGAGGAGCCGTGCCCGGAGCACCCGTTCGCGCTGCGCGGCCTGACGCCAACTGCGCCGGGTGGCCACCGCTGCCTGTGCGGTCCATGCTCCCACGAGGGCGAACGGGATGGCGGAGAGGGTGGACCCGGTTGCCAACGCGGCCAGCTTGCCGCTGGTGGACGCGGCTCCGGCCACGGCCGCGTCACCGGCTCCTAGCGTCCGGACCGTCGCCCGGTCGGCGCCCGCAGCGAGGCGCCGTACGGCCCGGATCCCGACCCCGGTGAACCCGAACCACGGGACGAGCTGCCACAGCGGCGTGGACGCGTCCACCACCGTCCCGGCCAGGGCCCCACGGACCTGCTCGTCGAAGCTGGCAGTCGGTGACCCGAGATCGACGATGACGGGGCCTTCGGCGGGGATGACACCGGAGGGACCGACCACCTCGAAGCCCATCCGAGCGAGCCTCTCGGCAGTGTCCGTGGGCGCATAGACCAGCCGTACGTCCGGGTGGCGTCCGAAGTGGCGGAGGGCCACGTCCGGATCTGCCGCGATCTTGACGTTGGCGGTATCTACGATGGCGCCACCGGCATCGTGGAACGCGAGGTCCACGCCGGGATGGTGGTGCGCGATCAGTTCCGCGTGGACTGCCCTGCCCGGCGCCGGGAGCCTGCCATCGTTGAGCGCTTCGAGGGTGAGGAGCTCCCCGGCGGTGCCGCGCAAGGCGGAGACGAACCCCTGGAGGGCGGGCTCGTCCGCTTCGGTCGCTGCAGCGAGGTCGATATGCGCGCGTGCGGCCGCGGCGGCGAGCTCGTCGGTAGTCAAGACGTCGATGCGCGGCTGACCGCCCAGGACGACCGCGTCGAGGCTGCCGGCGGCCGTCACCGTCAGGGGTGGACGGGCTGCCCACATCGCCCGCCCTGCCGCCGCGCTGATGAGGAGCTTCGCACCCTCGTCACGCAGCGCCCGGCCCCGCTCGCGCGGATCCTTCCCCATCCGACGCACGGGGCGCGGTGCCCGTCGGCTCCGCTCACCCACGGTCGCTCTCCGATCCACCGAGGTCGCCGCGGGTGCCCCCACGCTGGAGCTCGGCGAGCCGCCGGTCCCGCAGCTCGATCTCGCGGGTCGCCCAGGCGAGCTGTTCCTGCAGGACCGTCTGGGTGGCATCGACCTCGTCGAGGTAGCGAACCACCGGACGGCTCCGCCAGCGCTCGATGCTCCGGCCGGCCCACGCCGAAACGCTGGCGACCAGCATCAGCACCGTCAGCGCGACCCAGAAGAGGCCACCGGCCAGGACGACGAGCACGAGCACCACCACAGCGACGGCTCGGAAGCCGCCCGAGGGCCGGCGCCACACGCTCGCGAGGCGCGTCGAGCCCCACCTCACCATCCCCGACCGCTGCATCCGACCCCGCCTCTGACCTCGAACTGCCGGTACCTCTGAACTGCCACCCAGTTTGTCGTTCGGGTGTGACAGCCGTGCTGACACGAAGGGGATGCATCGCTGGTTGGCACACAGGGTCGACGCGTCCCTGATTCGCTGGCCGCCCGCCGCCGTCGTTGGTATCGCTAGCATCCCACGGCGGCGGCTGACCGCGAGCTGAGGAAGAGGGTGGGCACCTCGGTACCGCAGGACCCGCGGTGGGCTCCGGAGTCCTCACCGGCCGAGCAGACGCTGTGGCGCTGGTGCGTGGAGCAACTGCCCGACCGGGTGCTTGTGCTGCCGCAAGTGGTCATGACGGTCGGAGCGAGCGGGCGGCTTGAGGAGGCGGAGGCGGACCTGGTCCTCATCGATCCCGATCATGGTGTCACCGTGGTGGAAGTGAAGGGTGGGACGCTGTCCTACGACGCGACGCGGGCGGTCTGGCGTCGTTTCGAAGGCGGGTCCCGCGAGGTGCGCGATCCGGTTAACCAAGCCAAACGCTCGCGATCGGTTCTGCGGGCGGCTCTGGGTGCGTGCGGGGTCGACACCGCACGCCTGGCGATGCGGTGGCTCGTCGCGATGCCGGAGTGTCGGCTCGCGGCCCCGGGTGAGCCCGTCCTGCGTGAGGGGCAGCTGTGGGATGCCTTGGTCGAGGACCAGCTTGCGGTCCGGTACGCCAGGAGCTGCGGGCCGCTCAGCCAGGGGGAGCAGCCGCTCGGGGAGGCTGGCGCGGCGCGCGTTGCGTCGATCCTGCGCGGGCGGAGCCAGCAGGGTCGGCCGGTCGCTGCGGCGGCGGTCGATGCTCACGAGGCTCAGGTCCGTATCCACACCGAGTCGCACCGCAATATCCTGCGGCGGTTCGTCACTCACCCCCACGTCCTGGTTCGGGGAGCGGCCGGTACTGGCAAGACCATCCTCGCGCTCGAGGCAGCCCTGCAGTTCTCCTCACTCGGCGACCGCGTGCTGCTGACCTGCTGGAACGTGATGCTCGGGCGGTGGCTGCGGGAGTCACTCCGTCAGGAGCTGCACCGGATCGGGAGCCCGGTGGCCGACCAGGTCACCGACGATCCGCGCGGGCAGGTCGTGGTGACCGACATCGCCGACGTCGCACGCCACGGGACTACGGGCGAGGCGGGAGACGATCTCGGCGAGTGGTACTACGAGCGACTCCCGGAGGTGCTGACGCCCGAGATCACCGGCGGCGAGTTCGACGTGGTCGTGCTCAATGAGGCCCAGGACCTCTCCGAGCTGTGGGCCATCGCCATTTCGAGCCTGGTGGCGAGAGACGGCCGTTGGTACGCGTTCGCGGACAGCCAGCAGGACCTGTTCGACGCGTCGGCCGCCTTACCCGACTTTCTCGACGTCCAGCACGAGCTTCGCGAGAACTTCCGCAACTCGCGGTACGTCGCGACCTTCGCGGCCCGGTTCGGCGACCTCGAGCTCGACTGCGTCACTGGCGACGGACCACCGGTGCGGTTCGTCGCCGTACCGGGTGAGCACGTCATCGCCCGGACCGCCGAAGTCGCGAGGAAGCTTCAACGCGACGAACGCATCACCGACGACGAGATCGCGGTGCTGTGGCTGTTCCACAACCCCGCCAAAGGCGCCACCGCTGAGCTCGCGACGGCCGCACTGGCAGGCGAACGGGTGGAAACCAACAGCGCATCGTTCAAAGGGATGGAGCGACCGGTCGTCGTGCTCGGTCTCGACATGGACCCGCAGAAGCCGAAACGGCTCGAAGAGGTGAAGCGGTCCATCTACGTGGCAGCGACCCGCGCACGCTCGCTCCTCGTGGTGGTCGGCGACCCCGACGTCGCCGAGCGGCTTGGGCTCCGCAAGCTTGCCGACGATCTGCGGGGCCGGTAGCCCCCGTCCTAGATTCATCGCACGCGGCGGATGCTCTCAACTCACCACGATCGCGGAGGGCCGACCACCAGCCCGTCCTGATGAACGCATTTACGATCTCAGCCGTGACGTGCCCTATGGATGGCCGCTAGGTCAGCTTCGCGTCGCTCAACTTCATCGCTGAGCCCTGGACACCTAGGGCGCCCGCTTGGGTCGAGCCTTCGGGCGATGGGGCTGTCGTGACGCTTGTCCCCCCGGCTTCCGATGGGGCCGTGGCCGAACGGGAGCGGCTCTCACGCCGCGAGGGCAGATTCCGTCGACGAAGCGAGAGCTCAGGCAGTTGGCCAAAGCGTGGAGCGAAGTCCCGAGGCTCGCGAGACCCGACGTGCGACCGCGCACCGCACCGCCGCCTCGGTCCCCACAAGCGTCACGCCGTCCTCCGCGCGGGTGACAGCCGTGTAGAGCAACTCCCGGGTCAGGACTTGCGAGGTTTTGTCGGGGAGGACTATGACCACGTGCTCGAACTGCGAACCCTGGCTCTTGTGGATGGTCATGGCGTGGACGCTCTCGATGTCCTCGAGCCGGCCCGGGGCGAAGGTCCGCAGGCCATCAACGCCGTGGAAGGCGACGGCCACGCCGTCGCCCGCCCGGACGACCACGCCGACGTCGCCGTTGAACAGGTGCAGGCGCGGCTCGTTACGGGTGACGAGCACCGGACGGCCGACGTAGAACCGTCCCGTGGGGTCGAAGCCGTCGACCGCTCCGGTCAGCCACCGCTCGACGAGCCGCACCCAGCCGGTCACACCCACCAGCCCACGCCGGTGTGCACACAGGACCCGCAGCGTGTCCATTGCCGCCAGCGCCGCGCCCGCGTCCCCATCTCGCGCCGCCCCGACCACGGCCCGCCCCGCTGCGACGACACGATTTCGCACGACTGCGAGCTCGGCAACGTCGCGGGCATCACCCGGCGCTTCGACCCATTCGAGGTCGGCAGGCCCGGACCGCAACACCGTCACCACCGCGTCGGCGTCACCGGCGTGGATCGCGGTCGCCAACCGGGCGATGCCCGAGTTCGCCCCGAACCGCCGCCCGGTTCCGAGCACCAACACCGCATCGTCGATTCCGCCGTCGTCGGCACGTGTGACCACCTCGGCCCCGAGCGGTTCACCAGTGGTCGCCTCCAGCGCCGCACGGTTGTCCTCGCTCATGCATAGCGCCGTCCCTGATGGCCCGACGATGTCGCCAAGGACCGCCCCCGCTTCCACCGACGCCAACTGGTTAGGGTCACCCACCAGCACCAGCCTCGCATCCGGGCGCATCGCCTCCAGCAGCTTGGCCATCAGCGGCAGGTCGACCATCGAGGTCTCGTCGACCACCACGACCTCGTGCGGCAGCTTGTGATGGCGGTCATGCCGGAACCGCGTCGCGCTGCGGGGCGTCCACCCAAGCAGCCGGTGCAGCGTCGAGCCCTGCAGCTCCCCCAGGCGCACCCGTACCTCGTCCGAGACCTGCAGCCCCGGATCCGCCACCGCCTGCCGCAGCGAGGCGGTGAGCCGGTCCGCGGCCTTGCCCGTTGGTGCAGCCACCGCGACCTGCGGCCAGCCATCGCCGGGCGCAAACGCGCCGCCAATACCCGCGAGCTCGTGCAGCAGCGCCAGCAGTCGCGCAACCGTGTGAGTCTTGCCCGTGCCAGGTCCACCGGCGATCACCGTCAATGCCCGGCGGGCGGCAGTGGCCACGGCCAACCGCTGCCGGTCGGGGCGCTCCTCGTCGGGAAGCAGCAGCCGGTCGAGGACCTCGCGGACCCGGGCGAGGTCGACGCCCTCGTCCACCCGCCCCGCCCGTGCGCGCAGGATCGCGGCCACCCGCCGCTCATAGCGCCAGTACCGGTCGAGGTAGAGCCGATCGTCCACCAGCACCAGCGGCCGGTCGAGCTCGGGTTGCAACTGGTCACGTGACGGGGTGCCCTCGGGGCGCACGCGCACCAGGGGGCTGTCCTCGAGCACCGCCCGCCACGCCGCCGGGTCAGGCCACGGCAGCGCGGCGACGTCCCAGTCGGTCTCCTCGCCGGCGGCGATCGTGCCGACCACGTCGTCCAGCTCGACGCACACGTGCCCGTGCTGCGGCGCCCTCACAGCCAGCGCAGCCGCCAACAGCACCTCGGGGCGCCCGTCCCCGCAGACACGGGCCAGCGTCACCGCCCCGTGCACGTCGGCCGGGCTCAGAACTCCGCATCGGTTGAACGCCACCAGCGCGTCCGGGGCACCTGTGGCCAGCCGCACATCGTGCGGATCTCTGTCCAAGCTGGTGGCCTCGGACGCACTCATACCGGCACGCCGTGGAGCAGGTCGCTGGTCGTGGTGATCAGCGAGGTGGGCGGCGACCACGCGAACACCCCGCACGGCCGGCCGTCAGGCGCCGGTGTTTCTGGCCCGGCCATGCCGCGCAGGAACAGATACAGGACGCTTCCGAGGTTGGTTGCCGGGTCGTAGTCCTCGCCCAGCCGCCACCGCAACATCCGGTGCGCCGCCACCGCGTACAGCAGCGCCTGAACCGGGTAGTGGGTGCGGGTCATCGCATCGGCCAGTGCCTCCTGGCGGTAGTCGAAGGCGGTCAGCGGCTCGCCCCACACGCCGAGCCGGTTGGTCTTGTAGTCGATCACGTGGAACACGTCACCGGCGGCGCCCCGGCGGCGCACCACGAGGTCGATGAAACCGCCGAGGAAGCCACGCAGCGGTCGGTCCAGCAGTGAGGTCGGCACCGCGTCCGGGTAGCCGGCCAGCGGGTCGTCGGCGGGTAGGTGCTCGCGCAGCAGCCCCACCAAGTCGCCGACCGTCGCCGGGTCGCCACCCGCGCGGTCCAGCGGCAGCTCGAACGCCATCTCGTCCTGGCGATCCCGCAGCCCCACGTCCCGAAGCGCCAGACCGCCGGCGGAGTCCCCTAGCGGGGTCTCGAGCACCGCCCGCAGTCCTGCGACGAGCAGGCCGGTGTCGAGGTCGAGTCGGCGCCGCCGCAACTGACCCGCGACCGCCTCGCTGAGGGCCGCGTCGAGATCGGCTGCGGCGAAGTCAGTGTGCTCGAGCACCCCGTGCACGAAGGTGCCAACGTGCCGGCCGCCGGGCAGCTCGGCTAGAGGCAGTGTCACCTCGCGTAGGCCGTGTGCGTCGGCCCAGACCGGCTCGCCCGTCGGCACGTGATCCTCCTCGCCCTCGAGGTCCGGGGCGGGTTCGTCGTCCTTGACCCGTTCGTCCGGCTCGGACCCCACGCGCGGGTCGTCAACGTCCAGCGCAGTCAGGGCGCTGTAGGAGGTGCGCCGCCACGTCTGGTCGAGGGTGCGGGTGAAGCGTGCGCGGTCGAGCGCCACCTCGGCGACTGGCTCTTGCTCCCACCGGTCACTCGCCGGTGCCGGCGGCACGGTCTCGACCGCGATCGTCCCGTCGCTGCCGGCGGCCACCGCGTCAAGCGCAGCAAGGATCTCGGCATCGCCCGGCAGGGGGGCGGGCTGATCGCAGTCGGGCACGCCGTCCCCGTCCCGGCAAAGGAGCACCCGCCCCAGCCCCGACCACTCCGGCACACCGGCCGGCGCGTACCACGCCACCACCTGGTGCTTGGCCCGGGTCATCGCCACGTACAGCAGGCGAAGCTCCTCGCCCCGAGCCTCCTCCTCGGCGGTGGCGACGTGGGCGCCGAACGTGTCGTCACCGGAGCCGCCGACATCCAGAAGGCGCGTCCCGTCGGCGTCGTGGAAAACCGGCGTGGCGGAAGCCGACGCACTCGAGGACCACAGGAACGGGCAGAACACGACGGGGAACTCGAGGCCCTTGGAGCCGTGGATCGTCATGATCTGCACGGCGTCGCGGTCGGTCTCGAGCCGTCGGAGCCGGTCGTCGTCGCCCTCGCGCCCCGCCTCGGCGCACCGGTCGCGGAACCACGTGACCAGGCCCGCGGTGCCGAGGTGTTCGCCGGTAGCGGCGGCGTGGGCGAGCTCGGCGATGTGTTCGAGGTCGGCCAGCAGCCGCTCGCCGCCCTCGACGGCCAGCAGCCGTCGGCGCACGTCACGCTGCAGCAGGATCGACCGGAAGGTTGTCGCCACGCCGTAGACGCTCAGTGTGTGTGCCCACCGGTTGACCTCGTCGTGGAGGCGGTCCCAGTCGTTTCCGGATGCCCCCGCGAGCCCGTCGGCGGTCCATCCGACCCACAAGGTCAGCGCAAGCGCGCGCACCCGCGACGCCGCGGCGGGGCGTTCCAGCGCGTCCAGCAGTCGGCGCCAGGCGGTGGCGGCCGGGGTCGCGAACACGCTGCCCGCCCCGCCTACCACGGCGGGGACGCCAATCGTCTGCAGTGTGTCCTGCACCAGGCTGGCCTGCACGTGCGAGCGCACCAGCACCGCGACGTCGCCGGGTACCACCGCCCGCCGGCCGACTTCGCGACCGTCCCGGTCGCGGTCGACCAGCTCGGTGCCGGTCGAGAGCAGCCGCACGACGTCGGCGGCCAGGTCCCGGGCGATGAGGTCGCGCACCTGGTCAGCGTTGGGCTTGTTCTCCCATATGCGGAAGGCGTCATACCGCGGCACCACCCGCAGCCGCAGCGGCTCTGGGTGGTCGGCGACCCGGAAGCGAGGCGCGTCGTGACCCGGGGCGGCGTCGACGGGGCGGTGGGCGATCTCGGGGTGCCCGAACGCGACCCCGTCGAACAGCGCCCTGAACGCCTTCAGCAGCCCCGCGTCGGCGCGCCAGCTCGTGCCCAGCGTGCGGCGCCGCTCGGCGATTCGGACGGCCTGCAGGTAGGCGTGGACGTCGGCGCCCCGGAAGGCGTAGATCGCCCTGCTTTGGGTCACCGATCAGCACCAGTGCCCGGCCAGCGGTGTCGGCGTCGTCCGGGGTGTCGGTGAACGCGCGGGACACGATGCGCCACTGGACCGGGTCGGTGTCCTGAAACTCGTCGATGAGGGCCACCCGGTAGCGCTGGCGCAGCGACGCCCGGGCGGGCTCGCCCTGGTCGGAGTCGTGCAGGGTGGCGTCCAGCCGGGTGAGCAGGTCGTCGTAGGAAAGCAGCCGTCGCTGCCGTGCGCGGCGGGAAACCTCGGCACGGATACGGTGGGCGAGCTCGAGTTGCAGTTTGGCGACCGGGTCGCTCGGGGCGTCGGGCACGAGCGGTGTCGCGGGGCTGGCGACCACGGCACGGCCAAGCCCCAGCAGGGTGTCGCGGTCGATCCGTGGCCGGTCGGATGGGACGACGTACGTGGTGACGAGCAGGTCGTCTACGACCTCCTCAACGAGCTCGGCGACGTCGTCGACCAGCTCGGCATCGCGGTCGAGGTCGCTGGCGATCCCGAGCCCATCGAGCACGTGCTGGCAGAACCCGTGGATGGTGGAGATCGTCGCCATGTCAATATCGGCCAGGGCGCGGATCAGCCGGGCTTGCCGGTGCAGCAGCTCATTGTCGTCGGCGACATCGGCGACTGAGGCAAGCACGGGGTCGTCGCGGTCGGGCTCAATGTCGCGCCGCAGCACCGCCTCGACGTGGTCGGCGGTCTCGACCAGCCGGGAGCGGACCCGGTTGCGCAGCTCGGCGGTGGCTGCCCGGGTGAAGGTCACGACCAGCAGCTGGGAAAGACGCAGGTCGGTCTCGGCGACCCATCGCGTCGCCAGCCCGGCGATGGTGAAGGTCTTACCAGTGCCGGCCGAGGCCTCTAGCACGACCGTGCCCGCCGGCAGGTCACCACGCAGGTCGAACGGCGTCGAGCCGTCGAGCGGGGTGCCTATCGTTACGGTCATGACTGCTGCCGTCGCTGCTCGGCAGCCAAGACCGGTTCCCACAGCCGCCACGCGTACGCGACGAACCGGCGGTGGTCGTCGGCCCAGGATTCCTCTTCGGCGTCGCGGCAGACCTCGGCGAGAAGATCGTCGGTGGCCATCTGCCGGCCGAGCACCAGCAGGTGGTAGGGGTCGAGGTCCTCGCGGGCCAAAGGCGCAAAGGCGTCGGTCTCCCACACCTTGGCCACATACTGCTCGGCGGCCTGCACCCTGTGGAGGTTGTCGGCGACCTTGGCAGACGCCTCGCAGAACAACGGCAGCGGCGACCGCATGCCGCGGTCGTACAGGTCAACCAGGCGACGCAACTGAGTGGTCGCGTAGGCGGCGACGTCCTGGGCATCGTCGGCGGGACGGCGCAACAGCACGGCCTGGGCGGTGTTGCGCTGCCACGGGTGCCGTCCGATCGTGACCGCTCCAACCTCGGCGGTCGGGTCGTGGGCCGACAGCGCCAGCCACCGCGTCCACGCAGCCAGCCGCTGCTTGGGCTTGACCTTCGAGTAGCCGACAGCGGTCAGCATCCGGCTGGCTCCCGTCGCCAATACATCGGGGACGCTGCCCACCAGCAGCCGCCCATCGGGCAGGGTGACCCGGACATCGACGGTGTCCCGGTTGCCGCGCTGCACGCCGATCCTTCCGCACAGGGCGATGATGCGGTCGACGTGCCCACGGATGCGGTCGATGTCGACATCGGCCAGCGCCCCGGGCGGAACCAACCCGCGGGCGCGCACGACCGCGAGGGTCCGCTCGGGGTCGTCGCCGTCGCGCCATCCCTGCACGATCGAGTCGCCGACCTTCCACTCGTCCAAGCCCTCCAACGACGCAACGATCTGGTCCACGGTCGCGTCCTCGCCGGTGGGCAGGGTCACCTCCAGGCGTTGCCGCACGAACGCTTCCGCGGGGTGTTCGAGGAAGGCGACGAGGTCGCCGAGCTCGATCACGTCGATGTCCAGCGGAGGCAGTGGCGTGGCGAGAAACGGTGCGGGGGGAGCAGGTGAGGAGCGGGCGGCCTCGGCGGCGGCGAGTGTGGCGGGGTCGAAGCCCCACGGCCCCGCCTGTTGCAGCAGCGCCCCGGGGGTGAAGTTGCGCTGGTCGTGCTCGGCCAGGGGGTGGCGCACGACCAAGTGGTGGCGCGGCCGGCGGTCGTCGAGCCTGGCGACGGTGCGGTCGATCACGTCAAGCAGCTCGTCGACGGGTACGGCCGGGGAGCGATCAGCGTTGGTGCGCACGTCGCGGCCGGACCAGGTGACCACGAGCGTCTCGGTAGCGGCCAGCAGGGCGTCGAGCAGTAGCTGGCGGTCCTCGGAGTGAGCGTCGTGGTCGCCGACTCGGGGTGCGGCCGCCAGCAGATCATCGCTGTCGGCGACGGTCCTGCGCGGGAACGCCCCGTCGTCGAGCCCGAGCAAGCACACCGCCCGGTGCGGGACCGATCGCATCGGCACGAGCGTGGAGAAAGTGAGATCGCCGGTCCGATGGCTGGAGGTGGTGGGCCGGCCGGTGAGCCGTGCGGCAAGCACGGTGCGAACCTCGGGCAGGGTAAGCGCGACTGGGTTGGGTCGGCCTTCGGTGGAGGCCTCGTCGACAAACTCGTCGAGAATCCGATGTAGCTGCAGCCGCTGCCAGGTCGTGTCGCCGTCGGTGGCAGTGAGTCGGTCCGAGGCTGTCCCCACCGCCTCGCGCCAGCCGTCGACGGGGCGCGGGTCGGCGAGGTCGGCGAGGACGTCCGCGAGCCGGGTGAGCAGTTCGACGAACCGGCCGGCGAGCTCGGTGGCCTGGCCTTCGAGGCCGTCGTAGGGGGCGACGCCGTCAACCAGCCGGAGGTCCTCGTCGGCCATGGCGGCGCCGAGCAGCAGCCGCTCGACCCCGGCCCGCCAAGTGTGGGCGTCCAACGCCGGTAGGCCGTGGCGTTCGCGATGGGCGGCGTCGAAGCCCCAGCGGATTCGCAGGTCGCCGACCCAGGCTTCAAGAGTGCCGAGGTCGTCCTCGGCGAACCCGAACCGGCGACGCACCGGCTCGCTGGCCAGGAGGTCGAGCACGTCCGAAGCGGTCACACGCCCGTCGGCGAGTTCCAGCACCTGCGAGACCACCTCGAGCACAGGGTTGGTGCCGCGCAGGGACCGGTCGGCCAACCGAACCCGCAAGCTTGGCGGGGCGTCGGGCGGGGACGCGTTAGGTGCGGTGCGGTCGTCGACGATCGCGTCGGCGCCGAACACGGCGGTGATCAGCGGCGCGAACGTCTCGATGTCGGGGCACATGACGATCACGTCGCGCAGCTCAGGGCCGTCGTCGTCATCGAGCAGGTGCAGGATCACGTCGCGTAGCACCTCGACCTGCCGCAGGCGACCATGGCAGTCATGCAACTGCACCGACCGGTCCTGCGGGTCCAGCAGCGGCTTGTCGCCGCCGGTCGGGGCGCCGGGGTGAATGTCGTCGCGGACGGCGGCCTGCAGCCTTTCGAGCAGCGTCGGACCGCGGCCGCCCGGCGGGGCGTCCGGGTCGTCCTGGGTAAGGTCGTGGTGCGTGACGGTGGCGTCGGCCGGCAGCGGGGACGTGAGCTGCAGTTCGCGGACATCGCGGCCCCAGGACCGCAGCAGCGGGTTGCGTGGTAGGTCGGCAGTCGCGTCGGCGTCGCGGAGTGGGAGGATCTGGCCGCTGCCGCGGTCGGAGGCGGTGAGGTCGTGGATGCGGTCCCAGAGGTTGCGGGAGGGGTGCAGGACCAGTAGGTGCAGGTCGCGATGAACGCCGAGCGCGGCGACGACCTCGAGGAAGGTGGCGGGGAGAGCGGTCAGTCCGAACATCGCGAGCCGCGGCGGCAAGTCGAGCAGGCTCGGATCGTCGCGGAGGGCGGCCAGCGCGGCGGCGTGCCGTTCGGCGAAGCTCGGCAGGTCGAGTCGGTACCTGACGGCCCGCCACAGCTGCGGTTGCCAGTGATGCCGGGAGGCTAATGGGGTGCCGTCGGGTCCTACGTCGTCGCCGTCGCGCCAGCGGCAGATCATGGCGGGGCGGTGCACGCCGTAGTGGTCGAACAGGTCGGCCAGGCGCCGAACCGCGCTGAGCCGCCGGGCCAATCCAGTGCCGTCGTCGTCCTGCCCTCCAACATGAGCGCGCAGAGGCCCAAGCATGGGGGCGGTTCGGTCACCGTCAACGATGGCGAGCAGCGGCCAGGTGAGCCGCTCGGGCAGCCAGGGGTCTCGGTCAGGGTTGATGCCGGAGCCGACGGCGACCGCCTCACGGATCAGCCGTCCCGGGAACGGAAACTCAACGTTGGCGCACACCCCGTCCGAGCCGAGGTTGCCGGTGCCGAGCCTGGCGGACAACTCCTGCGAGATCCACCGCTCGATGCCGCGCGACGGGACCGCGACGACCTCGGGCACGAGCGGTTCGGCCATGGGTACCGCGATCGCCTCCGCGAGCGCCCCCACGAGCCGATCCGCGCGTGGGGCGCGATGCACGTGCAGCAAGTCCGAACCGTCCCCGACGATGTGGGCAGCTGGGTTCCCAGGCCCTCACAAATGAGGCTAGCCATACGGTGCGATAGGAGACAGGAATCGTGCGGGGTAGGGAACCGCCGGGCGTGGTGACGCCGCGTCGACAGCTTGCCTGAGAGCGACTCTGGTCGCCGAGCTTCCTATGCCGACAAGCTCGCGAAGAAGGTGCACAGTCTCGGGAACGTGCGTCGGGGCGTCTTGCAGCACTTCGGGCTGGAGGTGGATGAGCGGGATGCCGAGGGGTGGACCACCGCCGGGCTCTTCGTTACGCGTTACCCAGCAGTGAGCGCCTACTATCGCGCCGCCGCCTTCCCGGTCGTCAGAATCGATGAACTACGATCCTGGCTGAGTCGTTCGGTCTAGTGTCCCAATCCTCCTCTGCGATCTCGGTCGTCGTTCAGTCATGCCGACGGCGTCGGGGTCCGCCGGCTGGATGGTCAGGGCCGGAGCGCGTTGGTGAGTCGCAGTGCCGTGCGGCGATTCGACTAGTGCGCTCCCGGAGAAACGCCCGCGTATTTCAGAACGCACTCGCCCTAGGCTCAGTAGCACTGGCCCGAGCGCATACCGACACGCGAGATTGATGGTGGTGCGTTCGTTATAGTGCCGCCTCTCGCTAGTCGCGTGGCCATGTGGACTCTCGAGCGGCCAACCGAGCCCGAGCGCTAACGCCCTCATGGTTGTGTGGGGGTCGGGACGCAGGCCCGCGACCTAGCGTCTCGAGGCTCCCGGTGGGATGACTCGATAACGCCCTGTCGCCTTTCTCGGCTGACTTGATCCCGAGCCGTCGTCCGCCGATTGCTGGACCATCCCGGAACAGGGCAAAGGAAGCCCCTTTTTTTTAAGCTGCGAGCGGCTCTCCCACCGGTGCAGCAATTGCGCTGAACCTGCTCATCAAGAGCATCAGGACGGTTCGTTCGGACTCCGCAACCTCGCCAACTACCGCAGCCGCTGCACTGCTGGCTAGGATGCAACGAACCCGCCACCGTCCGAGTCCGAGGCTGCGCTCCCTCGGTCGCTGCGTAGGGCCAGTTTTTCGGAGGGAGTTTAGGGGTGTCCCGAGGCACCGGACACTAGGCCCTGACTCGATCATCAATCCGCGGGGTGCGTACGATGTTCATCGGTATGGCCGCCCTCTTCACCCTCTACCTGTTCCTTTTTTGCACATCATTAAAACGGGCGCGGGGAGGCATGACGCCGGGGGGCGGTCGACCGGGAGACTACGAGACACCTCCGCCGTACTAACGGTGTAGGTCGGCGCTGTCTGGCTTTCGTGACCAACGGCAACCAGTGCGCTCGTTGGCTGGGTTCGTCCTCGTCCGAGCGTATGGGCCGCTCCGGGTTGTCGATCATGTTGCCAATTAATGAATCGCATGGCGGCGCCTACGTCCCGCATGCGGGTGCTCCCACGTCTTTGCGCATTCTGCCTAGTGCGAATCGTCGGCTTAGCCGTCGCACCGGTAGGCGCAGATCATTGAGTGGCACCAGCGTTGGCCTGGATTCCGTGGCTTGGTGATTGTCGGCACTCAAATACGGCACATCGCAAGAAAAGGATTCTATGGCCATGAGAGTCCCCGCTGTGGCGGGTCAGCCGGCCTCGCATTCGAGCCACGGCCGACTACACACCTCCGGGTGGAAGATGCGCGTCGGTTCGCTGACTTGCCTGGCGGCCTCCCCGACGATCTCGACCGGCTCTAGCGTGGAATAGGCCGATGGTTTGGGCAAACGGTCGTCGCGGCTCCCGCGCCGTACCGTCCTCTTTCCGACCTTTCCCAAGTCTGATGTCCGCTCCCCGTCCCCCCAGCGCCGGAAGCGGGGCTCCGTCGGTCCGTGCATCAGCTTGCTGACTGTCGCCCCCGTGGCCATGCGGGCGCGCCCATCAGGGCGAGTGGTCCTCCGAGGTGCCCGCAGGAGTTGCACGGCTCCGAAAGACCTCCTATGTTCCGGTCAAAGGGAATGGGTTCCGGTGGATGGAACAAGATGTGGGTGGGCTTGGGAGCGACGTCCCGCCGACGTTGTCGGCTGACCGCGTTGTGTTGCTACTAGTTGATCTGCAGAACGACTTTCTGCACCCCGACGGTGCTTCGGGTCGCTTGGGCCGCTTGGCGCCAGACATCCGTGACGTCCTCGCACCGCTTAAGGACTTCGTCGGCGTACGTCGCGATCAGGGGATCCCGGTCGTCTACACCCGACGCTTCATGCGCCCCGGCGAAGCCACGACCTCGACCGCGGCCCTCGCAGAACAGCGCCACACCTACTGCTTGCCGGGGAGTTGGGGCGCCGACATCGTCGACGACCTGCCGCCCGAACCCGGTGATCTCGTCGTGGACAAGCCCGGCGCTAGTGCCTTCCTGCGGACTTCGCTGACCAAGCACCTTCGAAACCTCGGTCGATCTCACGTGCTCGTCGCCGGAGTGACCCTCGAGGTGTGCGTCGAGTCGACGGTCCGCGACGCGCAGGACCTCGGCTTCTCGCCCGTGCTGCTGCGTGACCTGACCTGGCCGAACAGGGGCGCCCAGGCCGAAGCGACCCACGCGCGTCTGGAGCGCCACTTCTGCGCCGTCGTCGAGGCCGTCGACGTCGACCGGCAACTCGCCGGTCAGGCTACGCCAGCGACGTCTCAGTGAAGAGGGAGCTTTCCATGAACGAGCCGAGCACCATCAGCCGCCGCACGTTCCTGCGACGTGCGGGCGGAACCGCCCTGTTGCTGCCGATGTCCTCGGGCGCGCTCGGCACGGTCCTGTCGGCGTGCAGCGGGGGAGCGCCACAGGAGACGGCCGAGCTGTCGACGGCCTACATGACCGCCCTCGGGCTGGGCACCAACTTCCTCGAGGTGATGGTCGCCGCCGAACGCGGCTTCTTCGCCGACGAAGGGCTCGAGGTCGACATCATGGGCGGCCAGGGCAGCGGCCCAGCCATCCAGTCCGTGCTCGCCCGGTCGGCCGAGCTCGCACGCACCGACCCGATCAACTCGATCCCGGCGGTGATCAACGAAGGTGCCGAGCTCACCAACATCGCCACCGTGCAACAGGTGTCACCCTTCGAGATCGCCTCGCTGCCCGAGGCGCCCATCACCGACCCGGCCGACCTCGACGGCAAGACGATCGGCATCGTGTCGGCGGGCGGCGGGACCGACACGCTGCTCGACCTGCTGCTCATCTCGGCCGGCCTTACACCGGACACCGTCAGCCGCCCGGTCGTCGGCGTCGGATTCGCGCCGTACGAGCTCGCCCGCAACGGCGAGATCGACGGCTGGGTGGCGCAGTCGACGGCCCGTGCCCTCATCGAACGCGAAGAGAGCGTGCAACTCCCGGTGATCCTGCCCAACGACCACGTCTCGTTGCCGTCGAGCTCCTACATCCTCTCGCGCCAGCAGACCGACGTCGACAGCGAGGTGCCGGTCCGCTTCCTTGCCGGTGTGCTGCGCGCGATGGAGTGGATGCTCGACGAGAGCAACCACGAACAGGCTGTGGCCGACCTGCGCGTCTACAACCCCGACATCGACCCGGAGCAGGCCGCATTCGAGCTTCCACTGCTGGTCGAGTCGTGGACGGCTGGGCGCGGCGCCGACGCGCTGCTCGAACTCGACACCGACGAGTGGGACCAGGCCCAGGCGGGGCTGCAGGGGGCCGGCCTGGTCGAGACCACCGTCGACCTCGACCAGCTGCTCGACACGCGCTACCTCGACCAGGTGAAGGGTCGCTGAGCAGACCGCGTCGCCAATCGGAGCCACGATGACCTCGTCCGGCCAGCCCGGCACGATCGCCGCCGACCTGCTCGCCGCCGCCGCACAGGGCGGCGTCCGCAACCTCTGGATGACCACGGGTTCCGACCTGACGTCGTTCCAGGAAGCGGTCGCGGCGTTGCGTGCGGCCGGCGTGCCGACCCCGGGCATCCTCACCGCCCCCCACGAGCACGTCGGCCTCTCTGCCGCGATCGGCGAGACGATGGTCACCGGCGGGCCGAGCATGACGGCCGTCCACGCCGACCTCGGCCTGCTGCATCACGGTGGCGCGATCCACAACGCGCTCATGGGCCAGGCGCCGGTGCTGATGATGAGCGGCTATCCGCCCGTGACCGACGCGCGCCGCACGGCGCCGGTCTACTGGTACCAGCAGCGCTTCGACCAAGGCGAGATCGTCCGCCAGTACGTCCGCTGGGACTACAAGCTCTCGACCCTCGACGATGCGGGCCGCGTGGCCGCCCGGGCGCTGCAGGTCGCCCGCTCGGCACCGACCGGCCCGGTCTACCTCGCCGTGCCGGACGAGGTCGGACGTGCCCCCCTGCCCGCCGGGCGCTGCCCGGGTGGCCCGGCCGAGGCGTTGCCGCCGGCCCGGCTGGGCGCCGGGCCCGAGGATCTCGTCTCCGAGGTCGCCCGTCGCCTGCTGGCTGCGGAGCGGCCGCTGTTCGTCACCGAGCGTTCCGGCCGCGATCCCGCGACCGTGGCCGTGCTCTCGCGCCTGCTCGACCGGTTCGCCATCGGGGTCGTCAACGGCCGCTTCCGCGTCAACGTCGAGGACGGTCACGGCAGCCTGCTCGCGGCCGACGCACTCGGGACCGCCGACGTGGTCGTCGCGCTCGAGAGTCCCGTGCCCTGGATCCCCGCGGCGGGCTCGCCCGACCCGCAGGCCTGGGTGGCGCTGGTCGGCAGCGACCCGCTCAACCGCGACATCCCGCTCGGCGACTTCCCGGCAGCCGCTCTCGCGCAGGCCGACCCTCACGCCTTCCTGCTCGCACTCGAGGAGGCGCTGGCGCAGGCATGCGACGGGAACGACCGCGAACGCATCGACCGCCGACGGCGCGGCTGGCTCGCACCGCCCGCCGAGGCCGCCGCCACCCCGTCATCCGGTGCGCTCAGCCCGGCGCTTGTGGCCGCCACGCTCGACGAGGTGATGGACGAGACCGACTTGCTCGTGTCCGAGGTCTTCGACACCAGCCCGATCCGACGCACCCGGCCCGGCACGATGTTCGAGAAGGGCGCGTCCAGCCTCGGCTGGGCCCAGGCCGCCGCGGTCGGCGCCCGCTACGCCTCGGGTGACACCCCGACCGTCGCCGTGACCGGCGACGGCTCGTATCTGTTCGGCGCGCCGACCTCGGCGTTGTGGCTGCAGGAGGCCATCGACACGCCGGTGCTCACGGTCGTGCTCAACAACGGCGGCTACCGGACCGGCACGACCACGCTGCGTGCCCACTATCCGGACGGTCACGCGATGCGCGCCCGTGACCTCAGCGGCGGCACGCTCGACGCCCCCCGGTTCGACTTCGCCTCGCAGGCCGCCGGATCCGGTGCGCACGGCGTCGTCGTCGAGTCCCCGGCCGACCTCGTCGACGCGCTGCGCAGGGCTCGCAAGGTCGTCGAGGACGCACGGGTGCCGGCCGTCGTCGACGTCCACCTGCCCACCCACCGCGACCAGCTCGGCCTGACCTGACCACGCGCGGCGTCAGCCGTGCCCGATACCGGAGTCCACATGCCCACGCTTCCCGGCGGGTTCGAACTCGTCGTCATCCTCTTCGTCGTGCTGCTGCTCTTCGGCGCTCGGAAGCTGCCGGCCTTGGCCGGATCGATCGGCACCAGCATGCGCGAGTTCCGTCGCGCCGCGCAGGAAGAGGCCGCAAACGGCAAGGCCGGCGAGTCCGCGAAGGACGCCGACTAGACCGACGCGACCTCTGGTTCGGCGGGCGACGAGGTGTGACCGAGTCGGTGCGAGAGGTCGGCCGTCGTCGACAGCAGCACGGCGACGACGTCATCGACCTCGTCGCGGAGCCGCTCAAGCGGGCCGCAGACGGAGATGACCGCGACCGGCCGGCCGCGGTGGTCGATAACCGGGCTCGCGATGCTCCCGGCGCCAGCCTGACGCTCCCCGAACGACAGCGCGTACCCCCGTGCCCGCACCTCGCGGAGTTCGCGGCGCAGCGCATCGGGGTCCACGATCGTGCGGTCGGTCAGCGCCGACAACTTGCGGCCGGCGATGTACTCCTCCTGCTCAACCTCGGGCAGAAAGGCCAGGAATGCCTTCGACGAGCCGCCGGCGTGGAGGGGGAAGGGTCGTCCGAGCGCCACGGTCATCTTGACCTCGCGGTCGGGCGTCACCTGGTCGACGTACATCCGCTCCCAGCCGTAGCGCAGCGACAGCGTGGCGGTCTCGTTGGTGGCCTCGGACAAGCGGTGCAGGGCGGGCGCCGCGAGTGCGCGCACGTCGATGCGGTCGAGGTAGGCGACGCCCAAACTCAGGACCGCCGGCCCGAGCCGGTAGCGACGTGAGTCCTCCACCACCTCGACGAACCCCTTGGCGGTCAGGGTGGTCAGTACGCGGTGCACAACCGCCTTCGACAACCCCAGCTCGCGTGAGATCTCGGTGACCCCGAGGTCGGCCTGGTCGGCCGTAGCGAACAGCATGAGCACGTCGGCGGCCCGCTCGATTGTCGTGATGAGGCGACGTGGCTCGGCCTCGCTCATGGTTGCTCCCCAGCGTTTCTCTTGCGACCGGCGCCACGCTACTACAGGCCAACGGGAGCGCCGCGGATCGGTCGTGTATGCTTCTCGTGGAATATCGTTCCTGCTAGCGGAACACTTTACCGGGAGATGGCAATTGGCTGATGCACTTCTGGACGCCGTGCGCACGGGCGTGCGGGTCTATGATCTTTCGCGCCCGTACGCCATCGGGATGCCGCAGTCACCCAATCATCCGGTCTACTGGCACTCGCTGCCGCGCCGGCACGGCGACAAGGTCCGCGAAGACGGCGGGTCCGCGGCCAACGACATCATCGTGCTCGGCACCCACGTCGGCACTCACATCGACGCGCTCGCCCACGTATCCCACGAAGGCCAACTCCACGGCGGTGTCGACGCTGGCGACGCGCAGGTCGGCGGGCGTTTCCCCGTCCACGGGATCGACCAGGTGGCGCCGGGTGTGTTCGGCGGCATCCTCCTCGACGTCCCGGTCGCGCTCGGCCTCGATACGTGCGATCCCGGCTACGAGATCACGCCCGCCGACCTCGATGCCGCGCTCGAGCGCAGCGGCGCGATCCCGCAGCCCGGCGACATCCTCCTTGTCCGCTCCGGGTGGGGCGCCCGGTGGGATGAAGGTGCCGCCTACATCGGGACCGACTCCGGTGTCCCCGGTGTCGGTGAGGCCGGCGCGCGCTGGCTGGCGGCGCACCGCCCCCGCGCCGTCGGCGCCGACACCATCGCCTTCGAGCACCTCGCACCGGGCAAGGGGCACGCGGTCCTGCCGGCGCACCGCGTCCTGCTCGTCGAGGAGGGCATCAACATCATCGAGACTATGAACCTCGAGGAAATAGCCGCCGCCTCGCTCACCGAGTTCACACTGGCGCTCGCCCCGCTGCCGCTGGTTGGCGCCACCGGTTCGCCGTTGCGGCCTCTCGCGCTCACGTCTGCCTGACCGCGGGCGCGACGAGGTGCCCGGCGAGGCACGCAGCTACCGCCGACTCCTGCTCGACCGACAGTTCGGCCCCTTCGTCGGGGCGGCGCTGCTGTCCAACATCGGCAACTGGTTCCACGTCGTCACGTCGGTGATCGTGGTGCACGAGCTGACCGGGTCGGCCTTCATGGTCGGGCTGATCAGCTTCGCCAACTTCGCGGCCTTCCTCGTGCTGACGCCCCTGGCAGGCGTCGTCACCGACCGCACGTCGCGGCGACGTGTCTTGGTGCTCGCCCAGAGCGGCTCGGCACTCGCCGCCGCCGGTCTGGCCATCACCTTCCTCATCGGACATGGCAGCGCAGTCGGCGTCTTGGTCGCCAGTCTGCTGCTGGGCGTCGGCTCGGTCTTCAGCATCCCGGCCACGCTCTCGGTCGTGCCCGAACTCGTCCCACCAGCGGACCACGGCGCCGGTCTTGCACTCAACACGATCTCCATCAACGTCGCCCGCATGGTCGGCCCCGTCTTGGGCGCGTTCGTCCTCACCCAGGCGGGCGCCGGTCCGGCCTTCGCGGTCAACGCGGCCTCATTCGCGGTCTACGCGCTGGTGTGCCGCCGGTTACCCATCCCGGCGGCGGTCGCGACGACGACCCGCGTCGACGGGCGGTACCGGGTCGCCCTGCGTGCCGTCCGCTGCAACCGCGAACTGCGCGCCGCATTCGGCTGCGTGGTCGTCGTGGGCGTGCTGCTCGAACCCAACACGACCCTCGCCCCCGCCCTGGCAGAGGCGGTCGGGTCGAGCGAGTCGCTCGTCGGCTTCGTCGTCGGCGCTTTCGGTGCCGGGGCTCTACTCGGCGCCCCGATGGCGAAGCGGCCGCGGATCCTGTGCATGCCCACCGCGCGGGCCGGGTTCGCATTCGCGGCGGGCGGCACGGCCGCGATCATGCTCGCGCCCCACCCGGCGGCCCTGCTGGCCGGTTTCGGATTGCTCGGCGCCGGCTACCTGGCGGCAGTGACGGCCCTGACCACGCAGATCCAAGTCGCGGTGCCCATCGTGCTCCGTGGACGCGTCATGGCACTGTGGTCTCAGTTGCTCCTCGGCGTGCGCCCGATCTCGTCCGTCGTGCTCGGCGGCCTGACCGACCTCGCCTCGGTGCGCGTCGCCTCCGCGGCATTACTGGTGCTCGCTGTGGTGGGCTGGTCCCTGGCGGGGCGGCCCCCGCGCGCTCTCTGAGCGCCCCGCACTGGGGGTTGCCCATCCTCCTACCCGTTCCTAAGCTGTACCGGCATGCGGTATTGTGTTCCATTCAGGGAAACCGCAAGCCGGGCCGCACGGGGGAGGGCCGGCGCATGGGACATCAGGAGAGGGAACTGCCATGAGGATCCACCGTGGCAAGCGTCGACCGCTGATCGTGGTCCTGGCACTTGCGATGATGCTTGCCGCGTGTGGCGGCGGGCAGAGCGACGAACTCGGCACCGGTGAGGAGGCCGGCACCACCGAAGATCCCCAAGAGGAGGCCGACGCGGAGGCAGAGGCCGACGCGGGCGAGACGGCCGGTGGCGAGGTGGCCGAGCAGGTCAGCGTCGCCGTCGCCAACTTCCCGCCGTCCGCCGAGCCGTGGACGGGTGTCGGCTCGCCGGGCCAGTTCATGTGGAGCGCCGTTTTCGACGCGCTCACCGTGATCGACGACTCCGGTACGCCCCAGCCCGCACTGGCCGAGTCATGGGAGGCCGTGGACGACACCACGTGGCACTTCGTGCTGCGTGATGGCGTCGAGTTTCACAACGGCGACCCGTTGACCGTCGAGGACGTGGTCGGCACCTTCGAACTGCTGCTCTCCGAGGAGGGTGCGGCGTCTTACGGCTCGCACGTGGGCAACTACTCGTTCATCGAGTCCGTGAGCGCGGTCGACGACACGACCGTCGAGATCACCACCAGCCGTCCTGCTGTACTCCTGCCTGCCTCCATCTCCATCGTCTACGTCGTCCCAATCGCCCACTTCGAAGAGGTCGGCGCCGGCTCGTTCGCGACGGAACCGGTCGGCACCGGTCCCTACCAGTCGGTGACGTGGTCGAGCGATCGCATTGAGCTCGAACGCTACGAGGACAGCTGGCGCGACGCGCAGGTGGCCAACCTCGAGTTCGTCAACCTCAACGATCCGGCTGCCCGCAACCAGGCGCTGCAATCCGGGCAGGTCGACGTGATCCTCGCGAGTGGCGCGGACGCGGTGATCGAGCTCGAGTCCGCCGGCTTCGAGTCCTATGTCGCCCGCAGTGGCCGTGTCATGAGCGTGGCCTTCATCACCAACGACGGCGGACCGCTTGCCGACCAGACGGTCCGGCAGGCGCTCAACTACGCCGTCGACAGCGACGCGATCGCGGAAGCGCTCGTCGGTGGCCTCACCGAGGCCAGCGCGTGGCCACCCGAAGGCGTCAACGGCTACGACCCGGCCCGTGACCCCTACCCCTACGACCCCGAACTCGCGCGGCAGATGCTCGAGGAAGCCGGCTATGGCGACGGCTTCGACATCTCGGCCGAGGTCACACTCGGCGCCTTCCCGGCCGACCGCGAGATCTACGAGTCCGTCGCCTCCTACCTCGGTGAGGTGGGCGTGAACCTCGAGCTCATCCAAGTCGACTTCGCGCAGGAATGGCTGCCGAAGTACACCGGTGCCGGTGGCGCTGACTGGTCGGGCGAGGCGTTCGGCAGCACCTGGGTGTCGCCGCCGGTCCTCGACGCGGTCCGGCCGCTGACCCAGTACCGCTGTGACTGGTCGAACCCTTGGTTCTGCGACGCCGACCTCGATGCGATGCTCGACGACGTCGATGGCGAGTTCGACGCCGATGCGCGCAACGACAAGCTCGGTGAGCTGCTCGACTACGTCCGCGAGCACGCCCCCGTACTGTGGCTGATCGAGACGGTCGACCTGTGGGTCACCGCCCCAGACGTCGACGGTTGGGAAGTCCATTCCTTCAACCCCACGTATGAGCAGCTGAGCTGACCGACGACGGAGCCTTCGTGTCCGACGCACCTACCGACGTGGCCTCTCCCGAACAGGGAGGGGCCACGCCCCCACCGGCAACCACGTCCTCCCACGGATTCGGTTGGTACGTCCTGCGCCAACTCGGGGTACGGCTGCGGCAACTGATCGTGTTGCTGCTGGTCGTCTCCACGGTCCTGTTCATGCTCCTGCGCTCGACTGGGAACCCGGCCCTGGTCATGGCGGGGGAGAACGCCACCCCGCAACAGATCGCGGAGATCGAAGCGTTCTACGGCTTGGATCGGCCGCTCCCCGTCCAGTACGTGACGTTCTTGTCCCAACTCGCCCGCGCGGACTTCGGCACGTCGTTCAGCTCGAACCGGGTCGCGCTCGAACTCGTGCTCGAGCGGATACCGGCCACCATCCAGCTCGCCGTCGTGGCCATCGCGCTCAACCTCCTGCTCAGCCTGTTCATCGGCGGCTTCCTCGGCGCCCGCCCATGGCGGCCCGAACGGCGCGCCACGCTCGTCGCTGTGCTGATCATGCAGGGCATCCCGGCGTTCGTGATCGGCCTCCTGCTGATCCAGATTTTCGCCGTGCAACTCGGGTGGCTGCCGAGCATCGGCAACCAACACCCGCTGGCCGCCCTTCTGCCCGCCCTCACGCTCGCCTCTTTCCTGCTGCCCCGCACGATCCGGCTGACCGCAGCCAACGTCGAAGACGCGATGTCGCAACAGTACGTGCGCACGGCCCGTGCCGGCGGTGCGCCCGGCGCCGTCGTGCTGTGGCGCCATGCGATGCCCAACGCCCTGCTCGGCACCCTCGCCCTAGTCGGGGTCCAGTTCGGGTTCTTGATGGGAGGATCCCTGATCGTCGAGACGATCTTCGCCTGGCCCGGACTCGGCCTGCTGCTCGTGCAGGGCGTGCGCTCGACCGACTTCCCCGTCATCCAGGCGTCGGTCTTCGTAATCGCGACCCTCGTGTACGTCATCAATGCGGTGGTGGACATCCTGTTTCCCCTCATCGACCCTCGGCTCAAGGCGCGCTGGTCATGACCGCAGCCACCGAACCGACCGCGCTGGCCCCGCCGGCCGTCTCGAAGCGGCGCAAGGCGCGCCGACCGGTTCCGGCCATGCTGGTCGTCGGCGCCATCGGCCTGTTCATCCTCGTCGCGATCTTCCTCTTCGGGGAACAGATCGCCGGCTACACCTCCACCCACCAGGCACTCACAGACCGACTGCTGCCGCCGATGACCGACGGGCACCTGCTCGGCACCGACCAACTCGGTCGCGACGTGTTCGCGCGCGTCGCCGCCGGCTTCCGCTGGTCGTTGCCGGTGGGCTTCCTCGCCGCGACCATGGCCACCACCATCGGCACCATCCTCGGCGTCGCCGCGGGCTGGTCCGAGGGGATCGTGCGCAACGTCATCACCCGTGTGATCGACATGGCGATCTCGTTCCCCTACTTCGTGCTCGCCACCGCAATAATCGCGGTGGTGGGCCGCGGCTTCACGACCCTGATCATCGTGCTCGGCTCCGTCGCCTGGGTGTCGGTCGCCCGGGTCGTCTACGCCGAGACCCGCGCGCTCAAGGAACGCGAGTACATCCTCGCGGCCCGGCTCATCGGCGTCCCGCCGGCCCGGATCCTGTTCACGTACGTGCTGCGAGGTCTGCGTGCGCGCGTGACCGTCATGTTCGCGTTCCTATTCGCCGACCTGCTCGTTGCCGAAGCCGCGCTGTCCTACCTCGGGATCGGCGCGCCGGTCGGGGCGCCCTCCTGGGGCAACATGCTCTTCGCTGCCCGCGACGGCATCTTTACCGCCCCGTGGCTGCTGTGGGGGCCCGCCGCCGCGGTCGTGCTGGCGGTCATCACGGCGAACATGCTCGGGGACGGACTGAACCAGCGCTGGAACGTGGGGGTCGAGCAGGAATGACGAATCGCGTCGAAGAGCCCACCCCTGTCAAGGCCACTCCCGCCGCCGCAGACACGCCCCTGCTCGAAGTCGACGAGCTCACCGTGGAGTTCCCGGTCGGGGGTGGGCGGTGGCTGCCGATCGTCGATCGGGTGTCGTTCTCGCTCCATCGCGGTGAGGCGCTCGGTTTCGTCGGCGAGTCCGGGTCCGGCAAGACCATGAGCGCCCGGGCACTGCTCGGTCTGGTGCCGCGGCCCGGCCGCGTTCGCGGCTCGGTCCGTCTGCGTGGCCGTGAGGTCGTCGGGCTGGGCGACCGCGAGTGGACCAAGATCCGGTCGCGCGAGATAGGGATGGTCTTCCAGGACGCGATGAGCGGCCTGAACCCGGTTCGCACTGTGGGCAGCACCCTCATCGAGGTCGCGCGCCGCACCGGGATCGGGCGCAAGGAAGCACGTGCCCGGGCCATTGAGGTGCTTGACGCCGTCGGGATCCCGTCACCGGTGGAACGACTCGACGTGTACCCCCACCAGCTTTCCGGTGGTCTGCGCCAGCGCATCATGATCGCCCTGGCCATCATCAACGAGCCGAGCATCATCATCGCCGACGAGCCGACGACGGCCCTCGACGCGACGATCCAGGCGCAGATCATGGAACGCCTGCGGGCCCTGCTGGGGGACCGGGCACTGATGCTGATCACCCACGATATGGGTGTGGCGGCGTCACTGTGCGATCGCATCCAGGTCATCTACGCCGGTCGGATGGCCGAGGCCGGTACGGCCCGCCAGGTGATGCAGACCCCACGGCACCCCTACACCGCCGGGCTCCTGCGCGCCGTGCCGAAGTTTGACCGCTCCCGCACTCCTTTGGTTCCCATCCCCGGGGTGCCGCCGCGCGCCGGCACGGTCGGCGACGCCTGCGCCTTCGCGCCGCGGTGCGCCAACGCCACGGACGCCTGCCGCGACCAGCAGCCGCCCTTCGCCCCGGTCGACGGCCGCCTGCTTGCCTGCTACCACCCCTGGGGCCTGTCAAACGGGAGCGAGGCGTGATGGCACCCTTCGTCGACGTCCAGCAACTCAGCGTGCACTTCCGCGTCGGGCGGCATCAGGCGCTGCAGGCGGTGCGGTCCGTCGACCTCGCGATCCAGCGGGGTGAGACCGTCGGCCTGGTCGGCGAGAGCGGTTCGGGCAAGTCGACGTTGGCCCGCACGATCGTGCGGGCCGAGCGGCCAGCCGCCGGCAGCATCCTGTTCGACGGTCAAGACCTCGCCCCGCTGTCCGACCGTCAGCTGCGGCCGTACCGCAGCCGTATGCAGATGATCTTCCAGGACCCGTTCGGCAGCCTCGATCCGCGGATGCGCGTCGGCGACGTCATCGGCGAGCCGCTGCGCGTGCACCGGCGCGGCAACCGCAACTGGATCCGCGGCCGCGTCGCCGAACTGCTCGAAGTCGTCGGCCTGGATGCGTCGGCGGCCGAGAGATCACCGGCACAGTTCTCGGGGGGCCAGCGCCAGCGCATCTCGGTCGCCCGCGCGCTCGCCCTCGAACCGCAGCTGCTGGTCGCGGACGAGCCGGTCTCGGCGCTCGACGTCTCCATCCAGGCGCAGATCATCTCGTTGCTCAATCGGGTGCAGGACGACCTCGGCCTCACGACCCTGGTGATCGCCCACGACCTGGCGCTCGTCCATCAGATCTCGGACCGCATCGCGGTCATGTACCTCGGCGAGATCGTCGAAGAGGGCACGGCCGACGAGGTCGTGTTCGCCCCCCAACACCCCTACACGGCCTCGCTGCTATCGGCCACGCCCGTGGCGGATCCCGACGCCGAGGCGGGCCGCGAACGGATCGTGCTCAGCGGCGAACAGCCCTCGCCCTTGCAGCCGCCGACGGGCTGCTCGTTCCACACGCGCTGCCCTATCGCCCGCCCACACTGCGCCACCGACGCGCCGCCGCTGGTCGAGGTCGGCGGGCGCCGCGTGGCCTGCCACTACGCCGGCGAGATCGCCCCCGTCATCGTCGCCTGAGTCGGGCGGCTTGCCGCGGCGAGCTCAGCCGAGGGTCGGGCGGAACACCGCGACGAAGGTCATGACGACGAGGCCGCCCCAGATGTAGAGCACGGCGGGGTACACGCGACGCATCGCCTGGTCCATGACGACGAGCTGCTCCTCGGCCTCGCCCTCCTCGACCACCGAGCGCAGCGCCGGCGTGAAGGGTGCCGCGGCGCTGCGGATGCGCAGCCCGGCCAGGATCAGCGTGCCAAACATGACCGCCTTGATGGCGACGAAGTCGGCTGGGAACACGTCGCTGGCCCCGACCAGGCTGGCGGCGCCGAACCCCATGAAGCCGGCGACCGCGACCAGACGCAGCCACAGGTCCAGCTTGCGGAACCAACCCGCCGGCGCCCTCCCGGGATCCGGGCTACCGAGCACGGCCAGGCGGCGGAACGACCACACCGACAGGCCGGCCCACGCGATCCCAATGATGGTGACCGGTGCGAGCACCCAGGTCGGCACCTGGGCGTACCCGCCCACGTCGGCCAGCCCGAGCCCCACCGGGATCATCAAGACGAGCGACAGGCGCGGCGCCAGATCGAGCCCGCGCATCAGGCGGCGCAGCTCCACCCGCGCGTCGCCGGACAGCCCGCGTCGCCGGATGAAGAAGCTGGACGTGAACACGCCGACGTCAATCCCGAGCCACGCGACCAGCAACAAAATATGGAGAACGAGGAGGAAGTTGCGCACCATTGTTCCTTCAGGCGTAACGCTGTTTCGTGTAGCGTAATACGCGCCGTGTTCGTCGGTTGCATCGGAGACGTCATGTCCGTGCCCTTCGCGCCAGCCCTGGCTGCTGAGGTCGTCCGCGTCGGCATCGAGATCGCGGAGGCGATCGGTTCGCCAATGGCCGTGGCGTTCGTGGACGGCGGCGCGCGCCTGGTCGCGTTCGCGCGCACGACCGATGCGACCCCGGCCGCCGTCGACGCGGCACCGGCGAAGGCGCGGACCGCACTGTGGTTCGGCCGCCCGACGGCCGACACGCTCGATATGGCCGAACGACGTCCGGTCGTGTACGAGACGCTGCTCGGGACCAGCCCACACCCGCTCGTGCTGTCTATGGGCGGGCTGTGCCTGCAGGTGGACGGGCACACCGTCGGCGCGATAGGCGCCGCCGGCGCGAGGCTGGGGGCGACGGACGTCGAGGTCGCGCAGGCGATGCTGCGGACCTGGGTGGCCGGCCGTGACGTGTGAGTTCTCGCCGCCCCGGCACCGCTGGCGCCAGAACGGGGGAGTCAGTCCCAGTCGCCTTCGGCGAAGCGCTCCACGGCCCAACGGCCCAGCGACAGCGCCGGCCCGATGCTCATGCCGCCGGCGAACGCGTCGCCCGAGAACTGGCTCATGCCGAGCACCTCGCCGGCGAGGCGGATGCCCTCGACGGGGTGCCCGTCGCCGTCTAGCGGCCGTAGCTGCTCGTCGACCTCGGGACCACCGCGTGTGAGCAACATCCCGCCACGGCTGAACACGCCGTAGAAGGGCGGCTCGCTGATCGTCGCCGGCCGGTGCTCGCGGCCCAGCGGGTCCGGCTCCCCGGCCGCCACCGCCCGGTTATAGGCGTCGACCGTCGCTGCGAGCCCGTCGGCGTCGACGTCGAGCTTGGCGGCCAGCTCGGCCAGGGAGTCGGCCCGGTGCAGCCATGCGCCCCGCTCGGCCTCCTCGAGTTCGCGTTCGCGGGTCCAGTCGGGCCCGATCGCGGGTGGCCCCTCGCGCACGGCGTGCTGGTCCCAGATCGCGGCGATGGCCATGTCGGGCTGGTCCAGCAGCCGCTGTTCGCGCTGGTGTGGCGAGCGTACGTCCTCGGCCACGAAGCGTTCGCCGCGCCGGTTGACCCACAGCTCCCAGGGCAGCCGCGAGTTCGCATCGACGATGAGGCGCTGGTCGTGGAGGCGGAACCCGAACAGCGGCCGGTCGGGGTCCTCGATCAGGCCCATGGTCGGGATGTATTCCTCGCCCCGGATCAGGCGGGTCCCGAATCGGCGTCGCAGAATCTCGTGACCGTCGCCGGTCGCGTGGTCGCGACAACCGACCAGGGCGCTGGGCCAGCGCGGCTGCTGTTCGGCCAGCAGCGCGCGGTTGGCCGCATACCCGCCCGTGGTGAGCAGCGTGGCCCGCGCACGGATCTCGAACTCGCCGTCGGCGGATGCGACCCTGGCCCCGACGACCGCGCCGTCCTCGACTAGCAGGTCGGTGACGCGATGCCCCAGCCGCACGTCGATGCCGTCGCCGACGCGGGGCCGCAGCGTCCGCAGGATCGCCAGGCCGCCCTCGGTGCGGGGACCGGCGCCCCAGTAGGTCCGCGGCCTGGAATAGACCTCGTGGCCGTAGACCAGCGCGGGGCTCTCGGGCGCGAAGGGGAAGCCCAGCGACTCGAGCCAGTCGACCATGGGGCCGGCCCGGTCAACCGCCAGCCGCACCAGGTGCGGGGTCGCGAGCTCGTGGCCGATGCGCATCACGTCGGCGTAGTGCTCGTCGGGCGTGTCCTCGATCCCGCGCTCGCGCTGCAGCAGTGTCCCCGCAGCACTGAACTGCCCGAAGGACCAATGGAGTTGGCCGCCGAGATCGTCGGTCTTCTCTACGACGGTCGCGGCGATCCCGAGTTCGCTGGCCGTCACGGCGGCGGCCAGGCCGGCCGTGCCACCGCCGATGATGAGCAGGTCCGTGCGTGCCAAGGCGAGCCCTTCGCGGTCAGGCGCGAACGCGCGCGACGAGTTCGGCGATCGGTTCGGCCATCCGTTCCGGGTGCTCGTACGAGACCCAAGACGTGCCCGCGATCGAGACCGGTTCGACACCGAAACGAGCGGCAACGGCCGCGGCAAAGCCCCGGAGCGGGTCGCGGTCGGCGGTGAGGATGCTGGTCGGCCGCGACGGCGCCACGGTGGCGGCGCGGTCGAGGATGGCCGGCAGGTCCGCGCCCAGCAGCTGGACGTAGCCGGTGAACCACTGCCGGCCGGCGCGTAGGCGGTCGGCCATGATGGTCAGCGCGACGTCGGGGTCCGGGTCGTCCTCCAGCGGGCCGGTCACGTAGCGCCAGATGTCGAGCAGTTCGGTGCCCTCGCGGGAGATGTCGGCCGGCCGCAGCGCCGGTCCCAGGCGCGAGAACTTGGTCTGCCAGTCCGGGTAGTACGGGTAGCCCGACAGCATCAGGCCTCGGACGAGGTCGGGCTCGCTGGCCGCGACCTGCGCCGCGAGCACGGCGCCGGTGTGATGGCCGACGACGACCAGCGGGCCGTCGGTGACGTCGCGGATCGCGGCGACCACGTGCTCGGCGTGCTCCTCGAGCGACAACTGCCACTGTGGCGGGTCGGACTCGCCGTAGCCGAACAGGTCGATCGCGCAGGTGCGGATCTCCGGCGCGAGCTGCTCCATCACCGGCAGCCACATCCGGCCGGACGAGGGGCTCTGGTGGATGAAGGCCACCGTCGGTCGTCTCTCCGGATCGCCGGCCAGGCGCAGGTGCAGATAGCCGGGCGGCCTGGAGGCCAGTGCGCGTTCCACGAGCAAACTCCTGTACCACTATTTATGACACTGTTTCACACAGGGAAATACCGCGGCAAGCTGCTCAGCGCGCCGCGGCGGCGAGCAGGGCATCCTGCGCCGCGACGGCGTCGCGCCGGATCGCGTCCTCGTCGCTGCCAACGACTGCCCCGTCGCGCACGAGCCACCGGCCCTCGGCGACGACGTCGGAGACGTGCTCGCGGGCGCCCGCCATGACCACGCGTTCAGCGATCCTGCCCACGGTGAGGACCGGTGGCAGCAGGCCGGCCAGCACGACGACGTCCGCCGCGTAACCCACGGCAAGACGCCCGACCCGGCCCTCGAGTCCCAGCGCCGCCGCGCCCCCGACAGTCAGTGCCTCGAGGCTGTCCAGGGCGGTCCAGGCGTCCGGGTCGCCCGCCGCGGACCGCTGGGCGATCGTCGCCACCTTGGCGTTCTGCAGCACGTCGTGGTTGCCGTTGGGATGGTCGAGCCCGAGACCGAGGGTGAGGCCGGCGGCACGCAGCGGGCGCAGGTCGGGGATCTCGAGCCCCATGTGCAGGTTGCTGACCGGGCAGTACGCCGTACCGGCGCCCGCCTGCCCCAGCAGGCGCAGTTCGTTGGCGTCGAGGTGGACCGGATGGGCGAACAACCACCCGGCATCGAGTACACCGAGATGGTCGAGGTGTTCGACGGCCCGCCGGCCGAGCGTCTCGTCGGCCCATCGCTCGAAAGCGCGGGAGTAGGTCAGATGCATGGCGGCTCGGCGGTGCCGGGCGCCGTGCAGCGCCCGAACGAGGTCGTCGGTGGCGCGGGGGAGCGAGAGCGGCTCGCCTTCGATCTCGAGGCGGTCGCCCGCGAAGAGGTTCCGGAGCCGGTCGAGTTCCTGCACGGCGCCGTCGGGCGTGTGCTGCTGTTGGGGTGGGATCAACTCGGTGCGGTCGAGGAACGCGGCCGAGAAGTGCACCCGCAGCCCACTGCTCGCAGCCGCCTCGATGGCCCCGTCGACGCGACGGTCGCCCTTCCATGCGGCCTGGGAATCCGTCGTCGTGGTCACGCCGGCGCGCGCCAGTTCGAGGAAGCCCAACGCGGCGAGTGCCCGGGACCGGTCCTGGTCGATCGCGGCGACGAACCGACGTCGTGCCTCGGGCGGCGCGGCGCCGAGCCCCGGCTGGGCCTCGGGTTCCACGCCGGTGAGCCCGGCACTGGTGACGTGGTGGTGGACGTTGACGAATCCCGGCAGGACGAGGGCGTCGTGCCGGTCGTGCACCCCGTCGGCATCGAGGTCGCCGGACCGCGGTGGGCGGATCTCGACCAGGGTCCCGCCGTCCCAGCCGACGTAGGCCGGGGAGAGCAGCGGCTGGTCGGGGTCCATCGTGCAGGCCGCGCCAGCGACCAGTCCGCCCTTGCGCGCCATGCCCGGCTCCTCTTGCCGCTCTGCCCCCGAACCGTCTACGCTGACGGTACAGCGTACCGCCCTGCGGAACGATCTGCGCATCCGGGATCGTGCACGGGCGTGCCGGGAGGAATGGAGGACCTGTGGTCGCCGAATCATCCGCCGCCGCGCCGGTGCGACTCGATGTCGTCGAGCCGGCGCGACTCGACGTCGCCGAACAGGCGCGACTCGACTTCGTCCTGCGCCTGCGCCAACGGTGGGGGGACACGCTCTACCCCGCCCTCGTCGCATCCGCCCGCACCGCCGACCCCGAGGTCGCCGGCCGCCCCGTCGACGAGGTCGCGCCGGTCGTGCACGCGCAGCCGCAGTATCCGTGGTTCGCCTGGGGCGAACGCGGCGTGCAGAAGATGATGTGGCGCGCCATCACCGACGTGGTCCGCCGGCAGCGTCTGGCGCTCCCGGAACCCGACGACGCGCCGGGCAGCCTGGAACTCGACCCCGATCTGGTGCCGCCGGCGTACTACACCGAGTACGACATCCACATCCAGCCCGGCGGTCTGTGGGACAACGAGGAGGCGGCGCTCGTCTACGAGATGGGCGCCAAGATCGTCATGATGGGGGGCAACGACGACTACCTATTCCACGACTTGCTGACGCGCACGGCCACCCCGGCGCGCGAGCCGCGGCGGATCGTCGATCTCGGTTGCGGGTTCGGCAAGAGCACCCGACCCTTCGCCCGCGTCTACCCCCAGGCCGAGGTGATCGGGGTCGACCTCGCCGCGCCGGTGCTCCGGCTCGCCCACGCGCAGGCGGCCGCACACGGCCTGCCGATCCGTTTCGTCCAGGCCGATGCCGCCGCGACGCCCTTCCAGGACGGCTCGGTCGACCTGGTCACTGCCACCATGCTGATCCACGAGATCCCGCCTGCCGACCTGGCCGAGGTGTTCAGCGAGATCGCACGCATCCTCGCTCCCGGCGGCTCGGTCCGGATCCTCGACTTCCAGCCCACCGGCGACGGCCCCCGCGATCTCGCCATGCGCGAGCACGGCGCCCGCAACAACGAACCGTTCATGCCGATGCTGTTCGACACCGACATCGTCGGCATGTGCCGCGAGCGCGGTCTCGAGGCCCGCTGGGTCGCCTTCGACGAACGCGGCGAGGGCCGCCTCGACGGGTTGGCGTGGCCGGAGCGCAAGGAATGGCACTTCCCCTGGGCGGTACTCGAAGCGGAGACGGTGGCATGAGCGACGACGGCGTGGTGAACGACCTGCGGTTCTTCTCCGAAGCCGACCTCGACACGGTCGTCGGCCTCGTGATGGAGCTCGCCGCGCAGCTGCACGAGGAACGGGCGCAGCGCATCGCCCTCGAGGTCGCACTCGAGCGCAGCGGTGTCCTCGATCCCGGTGCGACGCGGACGACCGACCCGGAGGTCCGCGAGCGGGCCAGTGCCGCCCTCGACGACGCGATGGCCGGCCTTATGCGGCTGATGGCCGAGAGCGGGCCACCCCAACACCCGATCCGCAACGAAGCCCGCGACGACGCATGGGCAGTGCAGCATGGCTAGAGCGTTCACCGAGTTCCTCCAGTCCCAGCTGCTCGGCTGGCAACAGGGGTTGTACGGCGGCGGCTTCGGCGACGTCGAGAGCAAGCTGCTCAGCCTCGACGAGGAGACCGGCGCGTCCAGCACGCTGGTCCGCTTCCCGGCCGGCTACGACCGCCGGGAGCCGTTCCACGTCATGGCCGACCAGGAACTGTTCGTCCTCGGCGGCGACCTGGTCATCGACGGGCAGGAACACCGCCGCTACACCTACGCGCACCTGCCGGCGGGATGGCAGCACGAACGGATCACGTCCCGTGGCGGCGCCGTGGTGCTCGCGTTCTACTCCGGTGAGCCCCGCCTCGTGGGGGGTTCCGCCCCCGAAGGCCTGCTCGACGAGGCCCGCGCGGTGCCGTTCGTCGACGCGTTCGACGGTGAATGGGGCGCCAACTTCCACCCGAAGTTCCCGCCCGGCGCCGGCCGCAAGTTCCTGCGGCAGGACCCGCACGACGGCGAACAGACCTGGGTGCTCGGCACCATGCCGCTGCGCTGGGGCCGCCGCCGCGAGAAGCACCCCGTGGTCGAGGAGATGTATCTGCTGTCGGGCGAACTGGTGGGCCACCGCGGCCGGATGCACGCCGGGGCCTACTTCTGGCGTCCGCCCGAGGAATGGCACGGGCCGTTCGGTTCGCCGACGGGCAACCTGATGATCTTCCGCACCAAGGGCGGCCCCCTCTCGACGGTCTACGAGGAGGACCTGGTGCCGTTCGACTGGAACGAGCCCTACGACCCGATCCTGCCGGACCAGCTCGACTCCCTGCGCGCTACACCGTACGAGGGCGCCTGCCTCTGCTACTGACCGACCACCCGGATCGGAGCCAGCAATGACGACCGTGTTCGATCCGGTGAGCGGCCGGAGCATCGAAGACGTCCCCGACACCCCCCTCGCCGAACTCGACGGGATCCTTGAGCGTGGCCGCAAGGCCGGACGCGGCTGGGCGACGGTCGCCGCCTCCGAGCGCGGCCGGCGCCTGCAGCGCGTCGCCGCCCTGCTGCGTGAGCACCTCGACGAGTTGGCCATGCTCGAGACGCGCAACACCGGGCGTCCCCTGCACAACACGCGGGGCGAGTCGAGCCGCGCGGCCGCCGCCTTCGAGTATTACGCCGGTTTCGCCGACAAGGTGGTGGGGACCACGGTGCCCGTTGGTGGTGGCTACCACACCTACACGCTGCGGGAGCCGCGGGGCCTGGCGCTGGGGATCATCCCTTGGAACGCGCCCTACGTGTTCGCCGCGCTCAAGGTGGCTCCGGCCCTGGCGTTCGGGAACTCGCTCGTGCTCAAGCCGGCGCAGGAGACCCCGTTGACGGCGCTGCGCCTGGCGGAACTGGTCGCCGAGGCCGGGGTCGACGACGACGTCCTCCAGGTGGTGACCGGTGGTGCGGACGTTGGCGCCGCCCTGACCGACGACCCGCGTCCCGACGTGATCGCCTTCACCGGGCATCACGCGACGGGCAAGGCCGTGGCCGAGGCGGCGGCCAGGAACCTGACCCCGGTCAGCCTGGAGCTGGGTGGCAAGAGCCCACAGCTGATCTTCGCCGACGCGGACCTCGACGCCGCGCTCGACGCGGTGCTGCTCGGCATCTTCGGCCAGACCGGCCAGATGTGCATCGCCGGTTCGCGGATCTACGTGCAACGGCAGGTCTTCGACGAGTTCGCCCGTAGGCTGCGTGACCGCGTCATGGCGCTGCGTGTCGGCGACCCGCGCGAGGACGGCGTCAACGTCGGGCCGCAGACCACCGCGCGCCAGCGCGACAAGACCCTGGCGATGATCGATGCCGGGGTGGCCTCGGGTGCGACGATCGCGGCGCAGGCGCCGGTGCCCGACGACCCGGCGTTGCGCAACGGCTACTTCACCCCGCCGACGGTGTTCACCGACGTGGACCCCCGGATGCCGATCATGGCCGAGGAGATCTTTGGTCCGGTCGCCTGCCTCGCCCCGTTCACCGACGACGAGGACGCGCTGCGGCTCGCGCACGAGACCGACTTCGGCCTCGCGGCCGGCGTCTGGACCGCCGACGTCGGCCGCGCGCACCGGCTCGCGCGGGACCTGCGCGTGGGCACGGTGTGGATCAACACCTACCGGGTGCTGTCGGTCGGGGTCCCGTTCGGTGGTGTGGCCCTGTCCGGGTACGGGCGGGAGGGCGGCGAGGCGGCCATCGACCTCTACACCCAGGTCAAGAGCGTGTGGACGTCGCTGACACCGGGCATGCCTCCCGGCTACCGCCTCTGACACTACGCGAAATAGTCCGGCCCCGAGGGGCCGGACCATTCGTGTGCGGGGCGGGCGAGCTCAGTAGCGGGTGGTCGGGCGGTGCTGGAAGCGGCCGTGCGGCTGCCCGACCACGTTGCCGTCCTCGACGATGCGCTGACCACGCAGGAACACGTCCGTGACGGTGGCGCCGATCTCGACGCCCTCGAGCGCGCTGTACTCCTGCGTGGACTCGGAGTCCTCGGCGCGGACCACGAAGCTGCGGCTCGGGTCGACCAGCGCGACGTCGGCGTCGTAACCGGGGGCGAGGGTGCCCTTGGTCCCCAGGCCGTAGCGCTGGGCCGGGTTCCAGCTGGTCAGCCGCGCGATGTCGGGCAGCGACAGGCCGCGCCGGGTGCCTTCGCCGACCATGCCGGGCAGCAGGTACTCGGCGCCGCCGAAGCCCGACTTGGCCAGGAACACATCGTCGCGGTCCTCTCCGAACTTGATCTCGTCGCGGCAGCAGGCGTGGTCGGAGACGACCCAGTCGAGGTTGCCGGCGAGCACGTGCTCCCACAGGGCCTCGACGTCCTCGCGCGGGCGGATCGGCGGATTGACCTTCGCGCCGATGTTGCCGCTCGAGATGTCGGTGACCAGGTGGGCGAGCGTGACCTCGCGCCGGAAGTCGATGTGGGGGAACGCGTCGCGCATCCGCATCGCGGCGTCGAGCGCCTTGGCCGAGGTGAGGTGGAGCAGGTTGATGTTGGCCAGGTTGGTCTCGTGCGCGAGGTAGCTCGCGATCGTGATGGCCAGGCCCTCGGAGTGGGGCGGACGCGACAGGTGGTAGGCCTCGAGGCCCTTGGCCGTGCCCTGCTCCTCGACGATGCGCGTGTACGCCGACATGATCTCGGCGGTCTCACAGTGCAGCGACAGCGAGATCCGGTCGGCGAGGTCGGGGTGCTGCTCGCGGACGCGCTGCACGCCGCGCATCACGAACTCGAAGTGGGCGTAGTCGTAGCGTTCGTCGGGCGGGGTCATCAGGAACGACGACTGGTCGTCGGACCGGCCATGCAGCCCGTGCGAGCCGTAGAACATGAAGATCTTGAACGAGCTGACGCCGTGGTCGAGGACCAGCGACTCAAGCTCGTCGATGTGCTGCTTCATCATGGGGGCGACGTGGAAGGCGTAGTCGACGTGGGCCTTGCCGTCGGTCAGTGCCCGCACCTCGGGGAAGAACTCCGCGTAGGGGCCGCCCTTGTTGAGGTAGTACCTCCCGGTGCGGATGTAGGTGATGCCGGTGGTCACGCCGCCCTGGGCCGCGGCACGCGACTCGGAACCGGCGTCGACGTCCAGCGGGTTGTAGATACCCCAGTGCTGGTGAGCGTCGACCGCGCCGGGGAACGCGAGCCGGCCCTTGCCGTCCACGACCTCGGCAGCCGCCGTGCCGTCGAGCGAGGAGCCGATCTCGGCGATCCGGCCGCCCGCGATCGCGAGGTCACCGTCGATGACCTCGTTGGTGTCGGGACGCACGATGCGGACGTTGGTGATGATCAGGTCGTGACCTGCCATGGGGACCTCCCGGGACGCGAACCCACAGCATAGGCTGGTGTTCCTCTAGCAACAACGTCGTTCCGCTTTGCGCAACAGCGTCGCGGGTTGTTCCCAGGGAGGGGAGCATGAGTGCCAGCAATCGGGTCACCGTGGCAGCCGTCCAGGCGGCACCGGTGTTCATGGACCGCGCCGCGACGGTCGAAAAGACCGCAGCGCTCGTCGACGAGGCCGCCGCCCGCGGTGCCAGGCTGATCGTGTTCCCCGAGTCGTTCGTGCCGGGATTCCCGTACTGGCCGCGCGCCTACCCGTTGCCCGAGCGTGGGCGTTCGCTCGATGCGCTGGCATACCTGCGGGCCGGCGCGGTCGACCTGGCCCGTGACGAACTGGGCCCCGTGCGCGAGGCAGCGGCGCGCAACGACGCGATGGTCGTGCTCGGCGTGACCGAGCGAGGTGGTCCCGGCGACCTGCTGCACAACTCGTTGGTCCACATCGACGTGCAGGGGCAGGTCGTTCACGTCCACCGGAAGCTGCAGGCGACCTTCGACGAGCGCTGTGTCTGGTCCGACGGGGACGCGACCGGGCTCGCGGTGCACGATTCGCCGGCGGGACGCCTCGGGGGGCTGATCTGCGGCAACAACTCGATGACCCTGGCGAAGGCCGCCCTGCTGTTGGCGGGGGAACAGGTCCACTGCGCGGTCTGGCCCGGTTACGACTGGATGTTTCCGAACGCCGAGATCGTCTGCCGCGGGTACGCGGTCGAAGGACGCTGTTTCGTTGTCGTCGCCGCCAGCTTCCTCCCCGAGGCGCACGTCCCCGACGACTTCCCGCTGCGCGACGACACCTCGTGGCGGATCGACGGTGGGTCAGGGGTGATCGGCCCTGACGGCTCGTGGCTGGGCGGGCCGCTTCTCGGCGAGGAGGGCATCGTCACCGCCGAGGTCGAGCTCGACCAGCTCGAGCGCCAGCGTGCGGTGCGGGACGCCGTCGACGCCTACGGCCGCCCCGACCTGTTCCGCCTGCTGGTCAACGTCGCCCCGCAACGGCTTCGCGGCGAGCCGGCCGAGCGCGTACTGGGCGCGGAGTGGCGGGTCTATTCGTGAGAGGTTGACACCCGAGCGGTTCCACTGGCAGAATCTTCGTTCCTTCAAGTGGAACAAAGGGAGGGCGTGGCAGCCGATCAGGTGGGAGGGCCTCTCGCCGGCCTGCGGGTCGTGGACTGTTCCACGATTCTGGCGGGACCGTTGATCGCCCAGATCCTGGGTGACTTCGGGGCGGACGTCGTCAAAGTCGAGCATCCGCGACGACCCGACGGGATGCGTGGCCACGGTGTCGCCGTCGACGGCGAGGGGCTGTGGTGGAAGGAGATCGCTCGGAACAAGCGCACGGTCGGCCTCTACCTCGGTGACCCCGACGGGGCCGAGGTGCTGCTCGACCTGGTGCAGCACTCGGACGTGCTGATCGAGAACTTCCGTCCCGGCACGCTTGAGAAGTGGGGACTCGGCTGGGACGTGCTGCACGAGGCCAATCCGCGTCTGGTGCTGGTGCGCGTGACCGGATTCGGTCAGGACGGCCCGTACGCCGGTCGGCCCGCGTTCGGCACCCTGGTCGAGGCCATGAGCGGCTTCGCCCACCTCACCGGCCAACCCGATGGTCCCCCGACGCTGCCGGCGTTCGGTCTGGCCGACTCGATCGCCGGGATCGGCGGTGTCGGCGCCGTAATGATGGCGCTCTACCACCGCGACGCGCGCGGCGGTCGCGGCCAGGTCGTCGACCTGAGCCTGCTCGAGCCGATCATGACCGCGGTCGGGCCTGCGCCCACCGTCTACGACAAGCTCGGCATCGAACAGCGTCGACAGGGAAACCGGTCCACGAACAACGCGCCGCGCAACCTCTACCGCACCTCGGACGGGCATTGGCTCGCGATCTCGACCAGCGCCGACGCCGTGGCTGAGCGCGTCATGCGCCTCGTCGGGCATCCCGAAGTGGTCGACGAGCCCTGGTTCGCCACGGGTGCGACCCGGGCCGAACACGCCGACCTCCTCGACGGCTACGTGTCCTCGTGGATCGCCGAGCGCACCCGCGACGAGGTCATGGACATCTTCGTCGAGGCCGGCGCCGCGGTCGCGCCCGTCTATGGTCCGGCCGACCTCGTCGCCGACCCCCAGGTCCAGGCTCGCCAGATGCTCACGCGGGTGGAGGACCCGAGCCTAGGGAGCCTGCTGCAGCACAACGTGCTGTTCCGCCTGTCGGAGACCGCCGGCGGGATCCGGTTCACCGGGCGGCCGCATGCGGCGGACACCGACGAGGTGCTCGTGCAGGATCTGGGGATGGACCCGCAGTTGGTCGCCGAACTCCGGGAGCGTGGCATTGTCGCGTGATCACCGCCTTCACCGCAGCTATCTCTACGCGCCGGGGTCGAACCCTGACGTGATGCGCAAGGCGCTGCGAGCCGGCGCGGACGCGGTGATCCTCGACCTCGAGGACGCCGTGGCGCCGTCCGCCAAGGAGGGTGCGCGGGCCGCGGTCGCCGACCTGCTCGACGAGATCGCGGGCCAGGACACCGCCTGCGACGTCCACGTGCGGGTCAACGCCGGCCCGGACGGGGTGGACGTCGACGACCTGGCGGCGGTCGTGCGGCCCGCACTTCGTGCCGTCCGGATCCCGAAGGTCGAGTCGGCTGCAGCGATCCGCGAGCTCGCGGCCACACTCGACGACCTCGAGGCCCGGGCCGGGCTGCCGGTGGGCGATGTCGGGATCTACCCGACCATCGAGTCGGCGGCGGCCGTCGTCGCACTGGCCGAGATCTGTGGAGCGTCCGCCCGCATCGTGCGTTGCGCGCTGGGCAGTTCGGACCTGCTGGCCGACCTCGCTGCCAGCGGCGACGACGACACCGCGACCCTGTATGCGCGGTCGGCACTGGTCGTGCATTCGCGGGCTGCCGGCATCGGGCCGCCGGTCGACAGCGTGCACACCGACCTCCAGGACGAGCCCGGCCTGAAGCGGAGCGCGCAGCGCGGTCGGTCACTCGGCTTCCACGGCAAGTCGGTGATCCACCCGCGGCAACTGCCGGCCGTGCACGAGGTGTTCACGCCCGGCGGGGGCGAGGTCGCTGCGGCGCGCGAGATCGTGGCGGCGGCCGATGCGGCCGACCGCGCGGGCGTCGGTGCGACCCGCATCGGCGCGGCCTTCGTCGACCCGGCGATCGTGGCCCGTGCCCGGGCGCTGCTCGGGCTCGTCGACACCGAACAGGACTGACAGGGTGGACGTCGCGATCACGAGGTGGAGATCATGACACAGGGAACCTTCCGGCCGAGCGCGTCGACGCTGGCGGACCACGACTACCTCGACTACGTCGAGGGGGTGCGCAAGTTCGCCAAGTCGGCGATGGACGCGGCTGCGCGCGCGGTGGTCGAGGACGTCCTAGCCGAACACGGCGAGCCCGTCCGTGACGTGCCGACGCTGCGCGCACTGATCGACCCGTCGCCCGTAGTCGGCCTGCGCAATCGCTTGCTGCGCTCGCAGCAGGAGATGATGTGGCGCCGGATCCACCAGACCCTCGACGCCCGGCGTGGGGAACTGCTCGCCGAACTCGAGGCCGCCGAGCAGCGGGGGCCCGGCAGCGTCCACTGGGATCCGGACCTCGCCTACCCGGAGTACTTCACGAGCGCGGACATCCACCTGCAGCCCGAGAGCTACGAAGGTGACGACCTCGCCGGCTACATCTACCACTACGGCACCAACATCTTCTACGTCGGTCGCAACGACGACGACCGGGCCAAGCAGGGCACCGTCGACCGCCTGCCGCTGCCGGAGGGGCCCACCGAGGCCGTACTCGACCTGGCGTGCTCCATCGGGCAGTCGACGACGGCGCTCAAGAAGCGCCTGCCCGAAGCCCGCGTCACCGGCATCGACCTGGCCGCACCGATGGTGCGTTACGCCCATCTGCGGGCGTCTACGCTCGGCATCGACGTCGATTTCCGCCAGGAGTCCGCAGCCGACCTGTCGTTCGAGGACGGCACCTTCGACCTCGTCTACTGCAACATCCTGTTCCACGAGGTCCCCCGCGAGACGGCGGAGCAGGTCGTGGCCGAGGCGCACCGCGTCCTGCGCAACGGCGGCATGTTCATCGTCCAGGACTTCGGCAACCGCTCGCCGGACGGTCCGATGACGATGCAGGACTACACCCGCAACATCGACACCAACTTCAACGGCGAACCGTTCGCTAGCCGCTTCGTCTACTCGGACTTCCTCGATCTGCTCCGAGCCACCTTCGCCGACGTGGACCCGGACGCGAGCCCGGACCCGTCGGGCATCCGTCAGATGCGGGTGTGTCGCAAGTGAGCGCCCCAGCGATCGAGCCAGCGACCAGGAGGCCGACCACCATGACCCAGCCCAGCCCGACGCCCGCGGCGGCCGTGTCCGTCGACCAACGCCACCCGTACTTCCTCGACGACCCGGTCGTGGACGCCCTCGTCGAGGTGTGTCTCGAACTCGGCGGCGAGCTGTGGGCCACACGCTCGCGGGTCGCCCGGCTCGAGGGGCTGCTCGAGGTCGGGGGCCGGCCAGTGGCCGAGCTCCTCGAGGAACAGGGCGGCGCCGAGGAGGGCCGCGCGGCCTGGACCGCCGAACGCGACCAGTTCGTCGAGCGCCTGTTCGGCGTCCTCGCCCGGCGCGACCACGTGCCGGCGAGCGAGATCGTCTGACGCACAAACTGCCCCTTATACGGGAAGGCGCCGGCACCTGCCGGCGCCTTCTTCCGTTCCGCGGCCGTCGGCGCGGATATCGGACCAGGGGTTGACGGCCCATGAGGCCGGCTCCTAGTGTTCCATGTGGGAGCATAATGTTTCGACATGTGGAACGGGAGTGGGCATGGCCGACGTTCGGGTCGCCGAGCGGGCGATCGAGGTTCACCACGTCTCGAAGACCTTCCGGGTCAACCGAAATGACCATGTTCAGGCGTTACGGGACGTGCACTTCGGGATCGACGAGGGCGAGTTCGTGGTCCTGCTCGGCCCGTCCGGCTGCGGGAAGACCACGCTGCTGCGCATCATGGGTGGCCTCGAACCGGCCACCGAGGGTGGCATCAGCTTCCCGGGCGGTTCGGGCGGCGTGGGTGACATCGGGTTCGTGTTCCAGGACGCGACCCTGATGCCGTGGCGATCAGCACAGCGCAACGTCGAGGTCCCGCTCGAGATCGCCGGCATCGACCGGGCCGCCCGTCGGCAGCGTGCTGCCGAGTTGCTCGAACTGGTGGGGCTGAGGGGCTTCGAGAAGAAGCTGCCCACGCAACTGTCGGGCGGGATGCGCCAGCGCGTGTCCATCGCCCGCGCCCTCGCCCACGACCCGCCGGTCCTGCTCATGGACGAGCCGTTCGGGGCGCTCGATGCGCAGACCCGCGAGTCGATGAACGTCGAGCTCCAGCGAATCTGGATGGAGAGCGCGAAGACGGTGGTGTTCGTGACCCATTCGGTCGAGGAAGCCATCTTCATGGCCGACCGCATCGTGCTGCTCGACACGCACCCCGGACGCATCCACTCGATCACCCCCGTCACCTTCCCCCGGCCCCGCCAGCCCGAGTTGATCCGCTCCGCGCCGTTCCAGGACCTCGTTTCCGAGATCCGCGACGCCATCGCCGTGGTCGGCAGCGGCAACAACGACCTGCAGCCGGTCGAAGGGAGCGACGATGTCGCCCACTGACGCGATCCGGGCGGACGCCCACCCCGAAACCGTGCCGGCGGACCTGCCCGTCGACCCGGGCCCCAACCTCGTCACGCGGCTCGGCCAGAGCCGCTGGCTGTCGCTGTGGACGACGCCGTTGATCCTGGCCGTCGTGCTCATCACCTGGGAGACCTACGTCGCGGTGACGGGGATCTCCCGGTTCGTCCTGCCGGCGCCGTCGGCGGTCGCAGCCGCGTTCGCCGAGCAGATCACCGACCCGTTCGTATGGCGCAACCACATTTGGACGACCTTCTACCAGGTCATGTGGGGGCTCGGCTTCGCGATCCTGCTGGGTGTCGGGCTCGGGTTCGCAGTCGGCAAGTCGCAGGTGGTCGACAAGATCATCAGGCCCTTCCTGGTCGCGACCCAAGTCGTGCCCAAGGTCGCGCTGGTGCCGCTGTTCATCCTGTGGTTCGGGTTCGGCCCCACGTCCAAGATCGTGATCGCCGCCCTCCTTGCGTTCTTCCCGCTGCTGATCAACACCGCGTTCGGCGTCCGCTCGGTCCCGCAGTCGATGCACGACCTGATGACCACGCTCGGCGCGAGCCGGTGGCAGCGGTTCTGGAAGGCCGAGTTCCCCCACACCCTGGCCTACATCCTGGCCGGCATGGAGCTCGCGGTCGTGCAGGCCACGATCGGGGCGATCGTTGGCGAGTACCTCGGCGGCGACCGGGGCCTGGGTCGCTACGCGGTCAACCTCCAGATGCAGTTGCAGGTGGACAAGCTGTTCGGCGCGATCTTGATGATGACGATCTTCGGATTCCTGCTGTATTCGCTGGTGATGGGGACGCGTCGCTACTTCATCCCCTGGCACGAATCGGCCAAGCCGCGTCGCCGCCTGTGACAACAGGTGGTGTCAAACCACGGGGAACCAACCGGGTTAGAGGGAGCCTCCATGCAGAGCAACAACACGACAGGACCGGCGAACATCAGCCGCCGTTCGTTCCTCCGCGGCAGCGCCGCCACCATGATGGTGCCGCTCGTCGGCGGCGGGCTCGGTGCCCTGCTGTCTGCCTGCAGCGACGGCCAGGCCCAGCCGGCCGCCAACGGAACCGAGGGCGAGGCCGCCAACGGGTCGGACACGCTATCGGGCCGCTACATGACAGCACTCGGTTTCTCACTGAGCTTCATCGAGACGGTGATCGCCAAGGAGCAGGGCTTCTTCGACGAGCAGGGGCTGTTCCTCGAGATCCTCGGCGGCCAGGGCACCGCGACCGCGCTGCAGTCGGTGTTGGGAGGCACCACGCAACTGTCGCGCGCGAATGCCATCAACGGCATCATCGCCATCGCGAACGAGCAGGCGCCGATCATCAACATCGGCACGGTGCGGCAGCGCGGGCAGTTCGAACTGGTCTCGCTGCCTGACTCGCCGATCAACTCGCCCGACGACCTCAGCGAGGGTCTGACCATCGGCATCGTCTCGGCCGCCGGTGCGACCGAGAACCTGCTCGACCTGATCCTCAGCAACCAGGGCATCGACCTCGGCAGCATCCAGCGACCCGTGACCGGCGTCGGCCCGGCCGGGTACGAGCTCGCCCGTGACGGCTCGGTGGACGCCTGGATCTCGGTCAACACCGACCGCCAGACCCTCGAGGACGACGGCAACGACCTGGTGTCGTTCAACATCTACGACCACGTCGACCTGCCGTCGGACACCTACTGCTGCGCGCTCGAACTGGTCGAGAACGACGATGACCGGCCGGCGCGGTTCCTCGCCGGCGTCCTGCAGGCCATGGACTGGGCCACCGACGAGTCGAACTGGGAGCAGGCCGTCGAGCATCTGCGGGTCTACAACAACGAGATCGACACCGAGGCCGCACTCGTCGAGTTCCCGCTCATGGTCGAGGACTGGAACGCCAACGGTGAGGACGGTCGACTCGCACTCGTCGAGCAGAAGTGGAGCGGCGGCCAAGAGGCCCTCACATCGGTCGGCCTCGTCAACGAGACCGTCGAACTCGACAAGCTGATCTACCCCGACTACCTCGAGCAGGCACGCGAGCGGATCTGATCTCGTTGCCAACGACCACGTCGACCACGTCGGGAGAGGGGAGGGCCGTCGCGCCGCCCCCTCTCCCGACGTGGTCGTTCAAGACCCGGCAGCAGTACGGCACGTGGCCGGAGTTGCGCGAGTTCTGGCGCGCCGCGGACGACCTCGGGGTGTTTCGCGGTGGCTGGGTCTACGACCACCTGTTGCCGATCTTCACCGACGGTGCCGGCGGCCCGGTCCTCGAGTCGTGGACGCTGCTGACCGCCCTCGGGGCGAGCACGACCCGCCTGCGCCTCGGCGTCATGGTCTCTGGCAACGTCTACCGGAACCCGGCCCTGCTGATGAAGATGGCGACCTCGATCGACGTGATCAGCGACGGGCGGGTCGACCTCGGCCTGGGCGCCGGCTGGAACGCCGAGGAGTACCAGCGCTTCGGGTTCGGTGACGTTGCGGCGCCCGGCCTCCCTCCGGTCCGCGAACGCATGGACCGGCTCGACGAGGCCTGTGCCGTCGTGACCGCGATGCGCCGGTCGCCCGACGGGGCGACGGTGCAGGGTCGCTACCACGGCGTCGACCGCGCGGTGCTCGACCCGGCCCCCCTGGGCCCCCTGCCGCTGTACATCGGCGGCCGCGGCGAGCGTCGCACGTTGCGCACGGCCGCCCGCTTCGCCGACGGCTGGAACCTGCCGGCCGGCGACGCGGCCGTGCTCGCGCACAAGCGTGGCGTGCTCGAACGGCACTGCGCTGACCTCGGCCGCGACCCCGCCGAGGTCGAGGTCTCGGCCCAGGTGGTCGTCGACGCCGGCATCGACGCCGCGGTCGACAAGGCCCAGGCGTTACGCGCCGCCGGGGCCGGCCACGTCGTGTTCGTCTTCGACCCGCCCCTGCGGACCGTGGACCTCCAGGCGCTCGCGACACGCCTCGATGAGCACACCGCCTGACCCCGGCAGCCGCCGTCCGACCTATTCGAGGAGTTCGTCCGTGGAAGTCATCAGCCCGATCGACGGCGCCGTGTTCGCCACGGTTGGCGAGCACACGGTCGCCGACGCCGAACGTGCCCTGGCCACCGCCGCCGCGGCACAACCGGCGTGGGCGGCGACGGCGGCCGGCGAGCGCGGTCGTCTGCTGCACCGCGTGGCCGACCTCATCCGGCGCGACCGGGAGAGCCTCGCCGAACTCGAGTCACGCAACACCGGCAAGCTGTTGGCCGACACGCGGCGCGAGGTCGAGCGTGCCGCGGACTGCTTCACCTACTACGCCGGCTGGGCCGACAAGGTGCTCGGCCGCACGATCCCGGTCCCCGGCGACTTCCACACCTACACCGAGCGGGTGCCCTTCGGGGTCGCGCTCGGCATCATCCCGTGGAACGTGCCACTGTTCTTCGCGGCAAAGAAGATGGCACCGGCGCTCGCCTTCGGCAACGCGACAGTGGTCAAGCCGGCGCCAGAGACGCCCTTGACGGCCATGGCGCTTCGTGACCTCGTCATCGAGGCCGGGATCGACGAGGACCTGGTCCACGTCGTGGTCGGCGGTCGCGAGGTCGGTGCCGCCCTCGTTACCTCACCGGACAGCCACCTCGTCGTCGTCACCGGGCACCCGGACACCGGCCGGGCCATCGCCCGTGCCGCCGCCGACACGCTGACGCCCGTCGGGCTCGAACTCGGTGGCAAGTCGCCGCAACTGGTCTTCACCGACGCGGACCTCGACGCCGCTGCCGACGCCATCTCGCTGGGCGTGTTCGCCACCGCCGGCCAGATGTGCATCGCCGGTTCGCGCCTGCTCGTCCACGAGCAGGTCCACGAACCGCTGCTGGAACGGCTGGCCGATCGGGTCACCCGCCTACGCGTCGGTGACCCCTTCTCGCCGGACAGTGACCTCGGACCGCAGATCACCTCCGCCCAGCGCGACAAGACGCTCTCGTTCATCGAGGGCGCGGCCGGCGAGGGCGCCCGCCTGGTCGGGCAGGCGTCCCTGCCCGACGACCCGCGGCTCGCCGACGGCTACTTCGTGCCGCCGTCACTGTTCGACCAGGTCCATCCCGACTCGACGCTAGCCCAGGAAGAGGTGTTCGGGCCCGTCCTCGGCATCACGACCTTCCGGGACGAGGCCGACGCGGTGCGTCTGGCCAACCACACCCGCTTCGGACTCGCTGCCGGGGTGTGGACCTCCGACGTCGGCCGCGCCCACGCGATCAGCCGGCAGCTGCGCGTCGGCAACGTGTGGATCAACACCTACCGGGTCCTTTCCGACCTCGTCCCGTTCGGGGGCTTCGGCGACTCCGGCTACGGCCGCGAGAACGGCGAGGACGCCGTCAATCTCTACACCACCACCCGCGCGACGTGGACGTCGCTGCGCGCGGGTGTCCCGACCCTGTTCAGCCAGGCCCGATCCCAGTAGGAGCACTCCCATGTCCGCATCCGCAGCGCCGGAGAAGCGCGTTCTCGTCACGGGCGCCGGTCCCGTCGGCCTGACCATGGCCGCACTGCTCGCCTACCGGGGCATCCCCACGCTCCTCGTCGAGGAGCGGGCCGAGGTCGACCCCGAACCCAAGGCCTCGACGTTCCACGCGCCGACGTTGGAACTGCTCGACGTGCTCGGGGTGACCGAGGCACTGGTCGGCAAGGGCCTGATCGCCGACAAGTACCAGAACCGCGACCGCGAGAAGGGCGTCGTGGCCGAGTTCGACTTCGGCCTGCTCAAGGACGACACCCGCTACCCGTTCCGGCTGCAGTGCGAACAGCAGCGGCTATGTGAACTGCTGCTCGACCGCCTCGCGGACGAACCGCTGGTCGAGATTCGCTTCTCCACGCGACTGGACGCGTTCGTGGACGACGGCGACGGGGTCACGGTGACGCTGGTCACCGACGCGGGCGAGAGCGTCCAGGAGCGGGCCAGCCTGCTCATCGCGGCCGACGGCGCGTCGAGCACGGTCCGCGAGCAGCTCGGCGTCGAGTTCCCCGGGACCACCTACGAGGACCGCTACCTGGTCTTCCTCACCGACTTCGCGTTCGAGGACGTGCTCGACGACCTCGTGCTCGTCAACTACATCTCCGACCCCAACGAGTTCGTGGTACTGCTGCGGGCGCCGCAGGCCTGGCGCGTGCTGTTCCGTGCCGAGCCCGAGCTGACCGAGGAGCAGGCCTTCGACCCGGTGCTCGCTCAGCGCCGGCTGCAGGGCGTGGTCCCGCGCGACGAGGACTACAACGTCGTGCACACCCAGCTCTACCGCATCCACCAGCGGGTGGCGGAGAGGTTCCGGGTCGGGCGCACGCTGCTGATCGGTGACGCCGCCCACCTCAACAGCCCGATCGGTGGCATGGGCATGAACAACGGCATCCACGATGCTTTCGATCTCGCCCGGTCGCTGCCGGACGTGGTCGCCGGCCGAGCGACGGTCGACTCCCTCGACGACTGGGCCCGCCGTCGCCGCGACATCGCGCTCGAGTACGTGCAACTGATCACCGACCGCAACAGCAAGGCCCTCGCCGAACGGGACGAAGCCGCGCGCCAGGCGACGCAGGAACAGCTGCGCGCGACGGCCAGCGACCCCGTCAAAGCCCGCGAGTGGCTGCTGTCGTCATCGATGCTCAAGGCCGTCAACGCCCAGCGGCTGCTGCCCTACGCCTGAGCGAGCCGGCAGACCTGCGCCGAAGGAACCATCCATGCCTGATGTCATCGGCTACCGCGCCAACGTCGCCGTGCTCATCCCGTCGACCAACACCGTCGTCGAGGCCGAGTACAACATGATGGCACCGCACGGGGTCACTATCCATGCCGGCCGTATGTATGTCGGACGTCCGCAGTTGCACTCCGACGAGGCCACCGTCCAGCTCCTCGACGACGTGCGTGCGGACGTTCCCAACGCCGTCCGCGACGTGGTCACCCTGCAGCCCGATCAGATCGTCATGGGGATGTCCGCGCCCACGTTCTACGGCGGGCTCGAGGGCTGCCGGCAGTACGAACGCGAGATCACCGAGCTCGCTGGCGGCGTCCCGGTGACCAGTGGTCCGGCTTCCCTCGTGCGGGCCCTCGACGCGCTGGAGGCTCGCACGATCGGCGTGCTCAGTCCCTACCAGCCGGTCAACGACAAGCAGGTCGTCAACTACTTCGAGGAGGCGGGACGCAGCATCACGGGCTATCTCGGGATGCGCACCGGGTCGGCGACCGGGATCGCCGAGCTGACCGAGGACGAGGTCCGGCCCAAGCTCACCGAACTGGCGGCGTCCAAGCCGGACGCGATCGTGCAGGTCGGTACGAACCTGGCCATGGTGCGCCTGGCCGGCGAGGCCGAGCGCTGGCTGGGCCTTCCGGTGCTGGCGATCAACGCGACGTCGATGTGGTCGGCGCTGCGCGACCTCGGCATCGATGACGGCATCCGCGGCTTCGGCTGCCTGCTCCGGGACCATTGACGACCGACGCGGCCCCGATCGAGCCGCCGGCGCGCCGGGCGGGCAAGCTGCTGCTCGATCGGGGCTTCGGACCGTTCTTCCTCGGCAACCTGGTGTCCAACAGTGGCACCTGGTTCCAGAACATCGCCGCCGTCCTGCTCATCCACCAACTGACCGGCTCGGCGACCTACGTCGGGCTGGTCAGCGCGATGCAGTTCGGTATGACGCTGCTGTGGAGCCCGTGGGCCGGGACCTGGGCCGACCGGGTCGACCGACGGTGGCTGATGCTGTTCGGCCAGGCGCTCGGGCTGACGTCGGCGGTGTCGCTGGCGCTGCTGGCCCGCGGCCCGCTCTCGCCGGTCGCGATCCTCTCGCTCGTCGCGCTCGCCGGATGCGGGCACGCGATCAGCAGTCCGGCGATGCAGGCCTCCATCCCCAACCTGGTGCGGCCTTCGGAGGTGGCGCAGGCCGTCGCGCTGCAGTCGTTGACGTTCAACCTTGCCCGCGCCGTCGGACCCGCGGCCGGCGCCTTCGTCTACGCACGCCACGGGCCCTCGGTCTCGTTCGCCGTCAACGCCGCGAGCTACGGGCTGTTCATCCTGCTGCTGCTCGGCCTGCGGCTGCGTCGGCACCACGCGTTGCGGACCGCGGACCGCTCGGTGCTGGCCGGGCTGCGGTTCGTGCGGCAGCGGCCGGCCCTGGTCGCCGCGCTCGCCGGGGTCGGCGCGCTCGGCTTTGTCATGGACCCGGTCAACACGCTCACGCCCTCGCTGGCCGGGCTGCTCGGCCGCGGTGACGAGGTCGTCGGGATCATGGTCACCACGTTCGGCATCGGTGCGGTCGCGGTCGTGCCGTTCATCTCGCGCCTGCGTGGCGATCGCGCCCCTGGGACCAGCGGCGCCCGGGCACTGATGGTCCTCGCCGCGAGCCAGGCGCTGCTCGGGCTGAGCCCCAACCTCGGGATCGCACTTGTCGCCCTGCTGGTCGGCGGGGCGGGCTTCCTGTTCGGTGTCGCCGACCTCACGGCCGTGATCCATGCGCGCGTCAACGAGCACCTCAAGGGACGCGTGATGGCCATCTGGGGCATGGCGTTCCTCGGCAGCCGCCCGGCCGCAGCCGTGTTCCACGGCTCGCTCGCCGACGCGACCAACCCGAGGGTCACGACGATCGTGACCGCGACGCTCGGTGTCGCTGCGGCGGTGGCCGTCAGGCGCCGGCTGGCTGCAGCTGACCGTGCCGTACCGCGCTGAGCAGATCGTCGGCGTCCATGAGCGTGGCGAAGTGGCGGCCGAGGTTGTCGATGGCAGGGCGCCCGAGCCGTTGGTCGGTCCACCCGACCAGTTCTGGCACGACGATTACCTCGAAATCGCGCATGAACGCGTCGCGGACGGTCGAGTCGACACACACGTTGGCGGCGGTCCCGACCACGATGATCCCGTCAGCGCGGGCACTGCGGAGCAGCAGCGGGAGCGCTGTGTCCACGAAAGCGCTGTACCGGTGCTTTTCGATCACCTGGTCGGCGTCCGAGAAGCCGGCCCCAGGGTGCAGTTCGGCGCCCCACGAACCCTCAGCGCAAACCGCCAGCGGGTCGCGCCCGAGGGCGGCCATGCGGCGACGGCGCGCCGGACTCGTGGTCCGTAGCGAGGTGACCTGCCGGACCGCCGTGATGCCGAAGCCGACCTCGCGCAACCCGGGCAGGGTCCGTGCGAGTGCATCGACCATGGCCTCGTTGGCCGAGACGTCGGCGCCCAGGCGCGCCAGCGCCCCGGAGGGGTCGCAGAAGTCGTTCTGGACGTCGATGGCCACCACGTGCCAGCGAATCGAAGCATCGAGCACCGCCGCCTCCCACCGCTTGTGCCGCTCCCGCGACCACGTTAAGGTACACCGTTCCACTAGACGATACAACGTTTCTGTCATGTGCCCCGGGGGCTGGGGGAGACCGCCCGCCCCCGGCGGACGCCCGTTCGCGCGGAGATCTCTATGGCCCAGACCACGCTGCCCTCGGCTGGCACCGACACGATCACCCTCAGCCAGTCGCTGGCCCGGTTCGCGGCCGAAGCGACCTACGACGCGCTGCCGGACGAGGTCCGGGCCAGCGTGCGGCAGCGACTGCTCGACACCCTCGGCATCGCCCTCGCGGCGACGAACCTCGACTCGAGCCAGGGCGTCCTCGACCACCTCGTCGCGCAGGGTGGCCGGCCCGATGCGCAAGTGATCGGCCTCGCGAACCGGCTCCCCGCAGCGCAGGCAGCGTTCGCCAACGGCGTCCTCGCGCACTCGCTCGACTACGACGACACCCACTTGCCGTCGATCCTGCACCCCAGCGCCACCGTGGTGCCTGCCGCGCTCGCCGCTGCCGAGGCCGCCGACGCCACCGGCGCACAGCTCGTCGCCGCCATCGCCGTCGGGCTCGAGGTGTGCGTCCGCGTCGGGATGGCAGGCTACGACCGTGAAGCACGCAACTCGCTCTACTTCGACCGGGGCCAGCACGCCACGTCCATGTGTGGTGCGCTCGGCGGTGCGGTGGCCGCGGGCCTGCTGCTCGGCGGGACCGAGTCGCAGATCGCCGACAGCCTCGGGGTCGCCGCGTCCATGGCGTCCGGGATCATCGAAGCCAACCGGACCGGCGGCACCGTCAAACGCATCCACTGCGGCTGGGCCGCTCACGCTGCGGTCAACGCTGCGGAACTCGTCCGCGCGGGCATCAGCGGGCCGCCGACGGTCTTCGAGGGCCGCTTCGGCTTCTTCCAGTGCTTCCTCGACGGCAACTACTCCCCCGACGAGATCACCGACGGGCTCGGTGTCGACTGGGCAGCTCCCGGCATCCACTTCAAGCCCTACCCGGCGAACCACTTCACCCACACCGCCATCGACGCCGGTCTGCAGCTGCGCGAGCGTGGTGTCAACCCCGAGGACATCGCCAGCATCGAGCTCGGCGTCGCCGGTCCGACGGTGCGCACGATTGGTGAGCCCATCGAGGTCAAGCGCACGCCGCAGACCGGCTATCAGGCCCAGTTCTCCGGCCCCTACGTCCTGGCGGCCGCCCTGCTCGGTGGCGGCGGGCTCGGGCTCGGGCTCGAGGACTTCACCGACGAACTGGCGCGGGAGCCCCGGCGTCGCGCCCTTATGGAGAAGGTCTCGGTCGTCGCCAAAGAGCGGTGCGCCGGCATCTACCCCGAGGAGTTCCCTGCCGTCGTGCGCGTCAGGTTCACCGATGGCCGCGAGGAGATAATCGAGGTCCTGGAGAACCGTGGCGGTCCTGGGAGGCCGCTCAGCGACGCCGAGGTGTCGGAGAAGTTCCGGGACAACGCTGGGCGCCGGCTCGCCAGCGACCGTGTCGAGAGCCTGGCGGCCGTGATCCTCGGACTGGGTGAGGCCACGCCGGTGCGCGAGGTGATGGGCCTGGTCGCGGGCTGAGAGAGCTCGTCTTCTGAAGCCGTTCGTCCGAGGAGGATCATGGAGTCGTCCGCGCTTACAGCACGCGAACTGTACGAGCAGCATCAACGCAGCCGTACCCCACGGTTCGGCATCGGCGACAAGGTCGCATTGGTCAACGTCGACCTGCAGCGCGCGTACACGGGGATCAATGAGTTCGCCACTGCATACGAGACGGACCCGCGCCAACTCGATCACGTCGTCGAACTCGCCGGGGTAGTGCGTGCACTCGGCGGCCCGGTCGTGTGGACCTACGTGGCATATGAGGACTCCGGCGCGGACTGCGGCGTGTGGGGTACGCGCTCGGACACGCCGGACTCCTTGCAGAACATCAAGGTGGGGTCGCGCCGGTCCGAGCTCGACGAGCGGCTCGACATCCATGACGTCGACGTAGTCATGCGCAAGCGGATGCCGTCGGCCTTCTTCGAGACCAACCTGCCGTCACTGCTGACCTGGCATCGCGTCGACACGGTGATCGTGACGGGCGGTTCGACGTCTGGGTGCGTGCGCGCCACCGCGGTGGACAGTCTGTCGCACGGCTATCGCACCATCGTCCCGGAGGAGTGCGTCGCCGACAAGCACGAATCGCCGCATTTCGCGAGTCTCTACGACCTGTCCGTGAAGTATGCGGACGTGACATCTACAACAGAGGTTCTCGCTGGGTTGCGATCGCGTATGTGACGCCCACTGTCGAGAACGCATTGGGCGCATCGTTCGCGGCCCACGCGTCTTCCGTCAGCGCCCGCTGCCCGACCGAAGGTGTTCGCCGTGGCCGAGACCACGAAGGACAAGCTCGAGGAGTTGCGTCGCCGTCAGGCCGAGGCGGCCGCCGGTGGTGGCGAGGAAGCGATCGCCAAGCAGCACGACCGGGGCAAGCTGACCGCCCGCGAGCGGATCGACCTGCTGCTCGACGAGGGGTCGTTCGTCGAGACCGACGCGTTCGCGGTGCACCGCGCGACCGGGTTCGGGCTGGAGAAGAAGAAGATCCTGGGCGACGGTGTGGTGACCGGCCACGGCACCATCGACGGCCGCCGGGTGTGCGTGTTCAGCCAGGACTTCACCGCGTTCGGTGGCTCGCTGGGCGAGGTGTTCGCCGCCAAGGTCGTCAAGATCATGGACCTGGCGGAGAAGATGGGCGTCCCGGTCGTCGGGTTGAACGACTCGGGCGGTGCGCGCATCCAGGAGGGCGTGGTCTCCCTGGGCGGCTACGGCGACATCTTCCTGCGAAACGTCCGCAGCTCCGGGGTGATCCCGCAGATCTCG